>JBJFIB010000153.1:0-8105 GCA_051894195.1 Acutalibacteraceae bacterium | reverse complement strand
TATAATTTGTTGCGTTAAGTTTAGTTTGTTGTGACATTCTGTTATTGCGTGGAATGATAACAATAACTAATTTTGCGGAGCAGCCAGCTAAATGGTAAAAATAACTTTAAACGCGAATTGACAGCGGAGGCACTCCGCCGCAATTACGAATTATTTTTGGGGGTTTTTAAATGAAGTATGATCCGAAGTCTGCTTATGCAGAAGAATTTATAAATGATGAGGAAATCAGGAATTGTCTGGAATATTCCGAAAAAAACAAACATAATGCCGAGCTTATCGACAGTATTCTCGAAAAGGCAAGAAAAAGAAAAGGTCTTACTCACAAAGAGGCTCTTGTTCTGCTTGATTGTGATATTGAAGAAAAAAATCAGGAAATTTATGCACTTGCCGAACAGATTAAAAAGGATTTTTACGGCAACAGAATTGTTATGTTTGCACCGCTGTATCTCTCAAACTATTGTGTGAACGGCTGTCTGTACTGCCCTTATCACGCAAAAAATAAGCATATTGCACGCAAGAAACTTACACAGGACGAAATCCGCAAAGAAGTAATTGCCTTGCAGGATATGGGTCACAAGCGTCTTGCACTTGAAACAGGTGAGGACCCTGTAAACAATCCGATTGAATATGTCCTCGAAAGCATAAAGACCATTTACGGCATTAAGCACAAAAACGGTGCAATCCGCCGTGTCAATGTCAATATCGCCGCAACAACCGTTGAAAATTACCGCAAACTCAAAGACGCCGGTATCGGCACATACATTCTTTTTCAGGAAACATACAACAAGGAAAGCTACGAAAAACTGCACCCGACAGGTCCAAAGCACAACTACTGCTATCACACTGAGGCTATGGACAGGGCTATGGAGGCTGGAATTGACGATGTAGGCTGTGGTGTTCTTTTCGGACTGGAACTTTATCGCTATGAGTTTGTCGGAATACTTATGCACGCAGAACACCTTGAAGCAAGGTTCGGTGTAGGTCCTCATACAATCAGCGTTCCCCGTGTTCGCCGTGCAGACGACATTGACCCTGATGTATTCGACAACGGCATAAGTGACGATACATTCGCAAAAATCGTTGCATGTATCAGAATTGCTGTGCCATACACTGGTATGATTATTTCAACAAGAGAAAGTCAGAAAAGCCGTGAGCGTGTTCTTCATCTCGGCATTTCACAAATCAGCGGCGGTTCAAGGACAAGCGTCGGCGGCTATGCTGAACCTGAACCCGACGACGAATGTTCCGAACAGTTTGATGTCAGTGACAAGCGTACACTTGACGAGGTTGTTAAGTGGCTTATGGAGCTTGGCTACATTCCGAGTTTCTGTACAGCCTGTTACCGTGAAGGTCGTACCGGCGACAGATTTATGAGTATTTGCAAGAGCGGACAAATTCAGAACTGCTGTCACCCAAATGCACTTATGACTCTCAAAGAATACCTTGAAGACTACGCCTCCCCTGAAACAAAGGCACTCGGCGAAAAGATGATTTTAAAAGAACTTGACAACATTCCGAAAGAAAAAGTCCGTGAAATAACCCGTCAGCACATTTTCGACATTCACAACGGCGGACGAGATTTCCGGTTTTAAACAGAGTGGAGAGTGGAGAGTGGAGAGTGGAGTTATATTCAGTGTGGAGTGTAAAGAGTTAAATTATGATTGATGGTGATGTTATGAATGAAAATACAGCAAAAGTAAAAAGCAAGAAATTCGCAATACGAATTGTAAATCTTTATAAATATCTTTGTGATGAAAAAAAGGAATTTGTATTATCAAAACAACTGTTACGCAGTGGTACAAGTATAGGTGCAAATATTGCTGAGAGTGAGTGTGCAATATCCAAAAAGGACTTTTTATCAAAAATATATATTGCCTTAAAAGAGTGTACTGAAACTTTATATTGGCTTGACCTTTTATATGATACACAATATCTTAACAAAAACGAATACACTTCAATGTATGGTGATTGTGAAGAAATAAAGAAAATGCTGTCCGCAACAACAAAAACAATACAAAAGAGTATATCTGAAACTTAACACGGACAACAACTCCACTCTCCACTCTCCACTCTCCACACTACTAAAAAGAAAGGGTTGATTTTAAAGTGAGTCTTAACAGTACGGTGTCGGCAGACAGAATTCATATTGCGTTTTTCGGTAAGAGAAATGCGGGAAAATCAAGCGTTGTAAATGCAGTAACGGCACAAAAACTCTCGATAGTATCAGATGTTCTCGGCACAACGACAGACCCTGTCACAAAGGCTATGGAAATTTTGCCGCTCGGTCCTGTTGTGATTATTGATACACCCGGAATTGACGACGAGGGCGAACTCGGTGCTTTGAGAGTTAAAAAAAGCTATCAGGTTCTTAACAAAACCGATATTGCGGTTCTTGTCGTTGACGCTTCCGTCGGCAAAAGCAACGAGGACAATGCACTTATTGAACGCTTTAAGCAAAAGAACATTCCGTACATAATAGCCTACAACAAAAGCGATATTTCAGCGGCAAATGTCAGTGCCGAAAATGAAATCTGCGTCAGTGCAAAAACAGGCGAAAATATTTATCAGCTTAAAGAACTTATCGCAAAACAGGCAAAAGGTCTTGAAAATTCAAAGCATATAATTTCGGATATGCTTGAAGAGAATGATATTGTTGTGCTTGTTGTGCCGATTGACAGTGCCGCTCCAAAGGGCAGACTTATCTTGCCGCAACAGCAGACAATAAGGGATATTCTTGACGCACACGCTGTTGCCATAACAGTACAGGACACCGAACTCAAAGCCGTGCTTTCATCTCTTGCGAAAAAACCTAAAATGGTTATAACCGACAGTCAGGCATTTAAAAAGGTCAGCGAGGATACACCAAGTGATATTCTTCTCACATCTTTTTCAATTCTGTTTGCACGGTACAAGGGCAATCTTGAACTTCTGCTTTCGGGCGTAAAAGCCATTGATACATTACAAAACGGCGACACAGTGCTTATTTCTGAGGGTTGTACACATCACCGTCAATGCGACGACATAGGCACTGTCAAACTGCCGAATTGGTTACAAAAATATACAGGAAAAACTCTTAACTTTGAATACAGTTCCGGAACGGAATTCCCCGAAGATATAAAAAAATACAAAATGATAATTCACTGCGGCGGCTGTATGCTGAGTGAGCGTGAAATGAAATACCGCCTTAAATATGCACAGGACGAGGGTATTCCGATAACGAATTATGGCACGGCTATTGCATATATGAACGGTATCCTTGAACGAAGCGTTGAAATTTTCCCCAACGCACTGAAAATAATTCGGCGGAGTGCCTCCGCTGTCAATTCGCGTTCAAAGTAATCGTTACCATTCAGCTGGCTGCTCCGCGTGATTACTGCTTTTTATTTTTCCACACAACAACTTAATGTCACAACAAACTAAAATCCAACGCACAAACTAACGGTTCACACTCATTCCTAATTCCTCATTCCTCATTTCAACTCCACTCTTCACTCTCCACTCTCCACTCTCTTAACAACTCCACTCTTCACTCTCCACTCTATTTAACGGTTGACTTGGAATGTAAATAACAGTACAATATGGGAGTAATGTCATTTTTTCGGAAGTCAGAAAGGCAGTATATTGAGTATGAAACTTCAAAATTTATTATTTCCGCAAACGGATATATGTACCGATGAAAATATGTATTTCAGGCGTGAGGGTGAAACTGAGTTCAAATGTGAAAATGGCTGTATCGGAATGAAATGTAATTCGTCAGTTGATTTTGATACATATTTTAACGGATTTTCCGCTGAAAAGTGGTTCAAGTACACCAAGGTCAAAAAGATAAGAATTGTTATTCACGCAAGAGGCAAATTCCGTATCACACTTATGCGAAAAGAAAAATCCGCTGACGGAAATAATACCGTGATTTTATGCGAAAAAACTTTTGGAGAAGAAAATCATGACGGCACATATACTTTTCCGTTTGACAGCGATAACACCAATGGTATGTTCTGCTTTTCTGTGCTTTGTCTGAGTGAAACAGGCACAATTCTTGACGGATATTACGACGGCATTGTTGACGAAAACGATGTCCGCTTTGTAAAAATTGCACTGATAATATGCACATTCAAAAGAGAGACTTATGTCACAAAGAATATCAATTTGTTGAATGATAATTTTCTCGGCAATCCTCAGTCATCAATGAACGGACATCTGGAAATATTCATCTCGGACAATGCAGGAACTCTCTGTCGTGAAGATGTTTTACTCAGTGATAACATTCAGATTTTCACAAACAAAAATACAGGCGGCAGTGGCGGATTTACAAGAGGTATGATTGAAGTGCTGAAATGCAGAGAACAACACAAAATCACTCATATACTCGTTATGGACGATGATGTTGTCATAAATCCCGACTCAATATACCGTACATTCAACATTCTCTCACTGCTGAAAGATGAATACAAAGACGCTTTTATCGGCGGTGCTATGCTGCGTCTTGACAGACAGTACATTCAGACGGAATCGGGTGCAGTATGGAACAAAGGCTATCTCGTTTCCCGTAAGACTGGACTTAATCTTCTTGATACTGACGCTTGTCTTGATAACGAAATTGAAGAAACAACCGAATTTAATGCTTGGTGGTATTGTGCATTTCCTGCTGATGTAATCAGTGACAGCAATCTTCCGTTGCCGCTTTTTATCCGTGGTGATGATGTCGAATACGGTCTGCGGAATATGAAACATCTCATACTTATGAACGGTATATGCGTATGGCACGAACCGTTTGAAAACAAATATTCATCATCAATGTTTTATTATATTTTCAGAAACCGCCTTATCGACAATTCAATACACAATCTGCAATACAGACAAACGGATTTTCTCAAAGATTTGATGAAACAGGTGTGCCGTGAAATTTTGTGCTATCGCTATAAAAATGCCGCTTTACTGCTTGACAGTGCAGAGGATTTCTTTAAGGGGATTGACTGGTTCAAGGCTCAGGACGGCTCAGAACTGCACAAAATCATTATGTCAAAAGGCTATAAACTGCAAGATATAAATACGCTTGATGTTCCGTTTAGTTCTTCTGCATACGAACAGGCTTGCAATATGAAATGCACTGACAAAGTGAAAAATATAATAAGAAAAATAACCGTCAACGGCTTATTATTGCCCGCAAAAAAGAAACAGGATAACGACATTCCTGTTGTAGTTCCTACATTTACGGCACGACCGATAAATTTCTATCGTGTAAAAAAAGCGTTGAACTATGACTGCGGCAGTGGCAAAGGCTTTGTTACAGAAAAAAGTTTATCAAAAACTTTTCGTCTTTTATGGCGGTTTTTCAAAGTGGCGGTAAAAAGTATATTCAGATACAACAAAACAGTAAGACAATATCACGAAAGAGGCAAGGAGCTTATGCAGCTTTCTTTCTGGGAAAAATATCTTGATATTCATACTACGGAAAAGAGGTAAATTATGGGCGACAACACTTCCCTGTCCGACAATTCAAAGCAAAATAAACAGGATAAACAAAATGTAGGTATTGTGGGAATTTATACGGTAGGAAATTTCGGCGGTGCATTGACTTATTATGCACTTTATAATGTCGTGAAAAATCTCGGATATAATGTCCTGATGATTGAGCGTCCGAAAAACGCTCCGCACCAACCGGGTTTATGCAATATTTATATCAAAGACCCGTATCAGAACAACGAAAAAGCTCCGTTCTACAACAACAAACGGGAAATGCACGAACTCAATAAAAAATGCGATATATTCCTTGTCGGTTCAGACCAGATGTTCAATGATTTTCTTTATCATCAGTTCGGCGAATGGGTTACTCTCGACTGGGTAGATGACAATAAGAAAAAAATCGCCTATGCCGCCTCTTTCGGTCACGATTATATATGGCAGACTGACGACACAAGGTCGGAAATGGCTTTCTTTATGAAAAAATTTGACGCTTTTTCTGTCCGTGAGGAGAGCGGCGTGAGAATTTGTGATGAAGAATTCGGCGTAAAAAATGCACAGTGGGTTCTTGACCCTGTTTTTCTTTGCGATAAAAAATATTATGAACAGCTTATCAATGATTCACAGGCACAGTTCCCCGAACATTATCTCGGTGCATATATACTTGACCTCAACAGCGAAAAACAAAATATTATAAATAAAATTTCTCAGAAACTTTCGTTACAGCCACAGATTTATTCCGAAATGAATTATCAGGACCTGAAAAAGAACGGCTGGACACTTCCGGTACTTGACAGCACATTCATCAATGACAGACTTAAAAATATTGCGGATTCGGATTTCTTTGTTGCCGATTCTTTTCACGGTATTTGCTTTGCGATTATTTTCAGGAAAAATTTCATAGCGATAATGAACAAAAACAGGGGTGCAAGCCGTTTTCTCACCATTCTCTCAAAGCTCGGTCTTAAAGACAGACTTATTGAAAGTGAAAACGATATATCCGAAAATCCTCAGCTTTTTGAGCCTGTTGACTATGACAGTGTTTACGAAAAACTTAACGCTGAAAAAGACCGCTGTATAAAATGGCTTTCGGACGCACTCTCCGACAATCACAAAAAATCGTATTCCGACTATGATTACTGGAAAAAAATCACCGACGACCATAAATTAAAACTGAAACTTCTTATCAGTCAGAATAATGCCCTGCAAAATCAGGTTGAACTGCTGAATGAGGCTGTTATTGACCTGATAAACATTCCGCCGCAACACAAAAAAATAATCCTTGATAAAATTCAGCTCAGAAGTATAAACAATATCTACGACTATCTTCTGACCTTACAGAACATCAAGGATAAATACATAATCGTTATGACCGTCAAAGACAGTATCGGACTTAAAACAGACGACAAGCTGACTATGCTTTTGAATATGCTCGGATTTAATCAGCCGTTTGACGCTCTGCCGAAGCTTTCAGGCTATATCGGCATTGTGAACAAAGGAAATACTGAGTTTGATATTCTTGCAAAAAACAAAGAAACAGAACTTTCTGCACAGATAAACAACCTTACCTTTAAAATCATAAGCAAGCCCTACAAGCACGGAAACAATGCCTCAGTCATAATCAACGACTGCGAATATGTTGTGAACAAGCGTGGTATGAACTTTGTCGTTTATCACGAAGAAACCGACACGCTGATTGATTCCGTTGCCTTTGACACCAATGTATCCACAATGCACTGCGACAGGTAATTATCAGAGTGGAGTGTGGAGAGTGGAGAGTGGAGTTGTTAAGAGAGTGAAGAGTGGAGAGTGGAGAGTGGAGTTGTTGTGTGAACCGTTAGTTTGTTGCATTAAGTTTGGTTTGTTGTAATATTAAGTTGTTGTGTGGAATGATAACAATAACTTATCCTGTAAAAAAAGACTAACGGTTATTTTTGAGAATTTCGTTGCGGATATGTGAAAAGGTTTCGTCCTCGCCTTTTTCTTTGAGCATAACTAAAAGGCTTTCAAGGAGCTTTTCGGTTTCGGGGTGAATGATGTAGTGACTGCGTGAATGAATGAAATAATTGTATGCGTCAGCGTCGGTGTAGTCCTTGCCACGATAGATTTTTGAGGCGGCAATTCTGTCGCATACCATTTCGACAACATACTTTGTCGGCATTTTCATACCTGTCATTTTGTGACCGTCGTCAAGTCCGTAGTCAATCCAGTATTCAAGGTGATGTTTGTTTCTGCCCTTGTGGTGCAGCCAAGCCGCACTGTAACCTTTATCTTCCCTTTCGGCGTCATTCGGACTGCGGTAGCCCTGATAGTATTTTGCACCGACAAGAAATTCCGTCGGCGAATATTTCGACAAATCGTGCGTCAGTCCCTGTTTATAAAGTCCTGCCTTAAAGCACAATTTCCTGACAATTTTTCTGTGTCTGTTTATCGTTTTAAGATGTTTTAACCATTTCATTTTATATTCCCCCACTGGCAAATTGAAAGTTGAAAACGAAAATCAAAAATTATTTACGGTGCGGAAAATGACTGCCCGTTATCAATAACTTCAAACGCAATTCCTAATTCCTAATTCCTAATTCCTCATTTATAACTCCACTCTCCACTCTCCACTCTCCACTCTCCACTCTCCACTCTCCACTCTC
>JBJFIB010000152.1:0-8107 GCA_051894195.1 Acutalibacteraceae bacterium | reverse complement strand
CTTCATAAGTATAACACACTATTCTGAAAAATGCAAGTGTTTTTTGAAAAAAATTTGAAAAAGCGTTTAAAGGCAAAAAAACAACCACCCTGTTGGGTGATTGCTTTTGTGTGCAGGCATCTTCCTATCTTTCCAGACCGTCACCAGTCGAGTATTTTCGGCACTATTGAGCTTAACTTCCGTGTTCGGTATGGGAACGGGTGGACCCTCAATGTCATCGACACCAGCTATTTATTTGTTGTCGTTTTTGACGACTTTGTAAGTATAACACAGTATTTTTAAAAATGCAAGAGTTTTTTGAAATTTTTTTAAAATAAGGCAAAACTAACAAAAATATGCCGCTGTCTTTGTAAGAAACAGCGGCACAGAATGATTTGTTGAGAATTTATATATATTATACTGTAATTTTAAGAACCTGATTGCCAAAAATCAAATCAGGATTTTTAATTTTGTTTTCCTTTGCGATATTGCTGACGGTAGTGTGATATTTTTCTGCAATAGCACTAAGCGTATCGCCTGTTTTAACGACATAAGTGTAGGTTTTCTTTTTTGAGGGTGTTGACGGTGTAATTTTTCGGATGTTTTTTGCGTCAACGGCGGCTGTCACCTGTCCGTCAATGCCTATGACAATCCTGTTTTTTACAGCCTCAATAACGGTATATTTAACACCGTCATAAACTATGAATTTCTGACCGTTGTCGTAGTTTATCGGGTTAAGCACCTCGATTACATCACCGACTTTAAAGGCGGTTGAGGGATTTTTGTTTGTGCTGTTGTTTGAGGGTTTGTTTGCGGACGGCGTTTTTATTTCGTATTCCTTATACATATAATTAAGGTCGATTTGTCCGTTTATGCCCCTGACTGAGTTCTTGCCGCCGACTTTGTACTGCCATACATCACATTTATATGACGGTTTTTCGCTGTCCCACTGTGCAAGCCATAAGTCGTGTTCCTTTATAATACCGGAAATGTCGATATAGTTTTTAATCCAGTTCGGATTGAGATAGACGCCTGTTTTGTAGCCGTGTTTTTTCATATAATCACAAAATGCCTTTGCGATTTCTGTACAGGTCTTTTTACCGAGTGAAGCAACGGAATTTTCCTCCATATCATAAAAAACAGGCAGTTGTAAGTCATAGCCTTTGATACATTCTATGCAGTATTTTGCCTCTTTTACTGCGTCAGCCTTACTTTTTGCGTAGGAATAATGATAAGCACCGCACGGTATGCCGAGCGACTGAAAACCCTTTATATTGCGGTCAAACTTTTCGTCTTTCTGATTTTTCTCCCAGCCGTAGCTGCTGCGTATGATTGCAAAATTCACCTGATTTTTGTCAATCTTTTTGAAGTCAATATTTCCCTGTGCATAAGAAACATCAATACCTTTTTTCATTGTGGTAATTCCTCCTGAGAATTTATTTTTATGAAATGCGGCTGAATAAAACCGCCTTTCATAAATACACTGAAAAAATCATAAATTATACCCGAAAAGGTATAATGTACCACAAAAAATAAATTAAAATCCAAAATATTACTTATATATGCAAAACAAGACATAATTGTATTTGATATTATTCTGATTTTGCGGTACAATGTAACGGTAGCGAAAAAAGAATTATTAAGAAAACGGGAAAACTCCCGTTTAATATTTTGGAAGGATGTATCAATTTGAACGAAACAACACGCACAGAACTTATACAGCTCCGCAGAAAAATAATCGAAAACGAATTTTCAAGAATGAACGATATGCAGAAACAGGCAGTGTTTACAACACAAGGTCCCCTGCTTATCCTTGCGGGTGCAGGAAGCGGAAAAACAACCGTACTTGTAAACCGTATCGCAAATATACTCCGCTGGGGTGAGGCATACGAGAGCGACGCTGTTTTCGGAGAATACAGTGATGAAGAAATTGACGAAATAAAAAAAGCCGCAGAAGGTGAAATAACGCTTTCAGATGAACTTGCCGACAGACTGTCCGTTTCAAAGGTAAATCCGTGGCGTATCCTTGCCATTACATTTACGAATAAAGCTGCAAACGAACTCAAAGACAGAATATGTACAAAGGTCGGACAGTGCGGCAACGATATATGGGCGTCAACATTTCATTCAGCATGTACCCGTATTCTCAGAAGATTCGGCGAAAATATCGGCTATTCAAATCACTTTACTATATACGATACCGACGACCAGAAAAGACTGCTCAAAGACTGCATTAAGGCACTCAATATTGACGAAAAGATGATTCCTGCAAAAAGCGTTCTTACGGCAATTTCAAGGGCAAAAGACGAGATGAAAACCCCCGATATGCTCAAAGCTGAGGCAGGCACAGACAACAGACTTATATCAATAGCAAAAGTGTATAGTCTTTATCAGCAAAGACTTCTTGCATCTGATGCGATGGACTTTGACGATATTATTTTCAATACGGTAACATTGTTCAATGAATGTCCCGATGTTCTCGAAAAATATCAGGAACAGTTCAAATATATAATGGTTGACGAATATCAGGATACAAACACACTGCAATATGAACTGATAAGACTTCTTGCCGACAAGCACAAAAATCTTTGTGTTGTTGGTGACGATGACCAGAGTATCTATAAATTCCGTGGTGCAACAATAAGAAATATTCTCAATTTTGAAGAGGATTACGAAAATGCCCGTGTAATCAAGCTTGAACAGAACTACCGTTCAACAAAGAATATTCTTGCCGCCGCAAACTATGTCATAAAGAATAATGCCGAAAGAAAGGGCAAAACCCTATGGACACAGAACGAACAGGGCAGTAAAATTATATGGTACAATGCGTCTGACGAAACAGACGAGGGTACATTCATCACAAAAACAATAAACGAACAGGTTGCCGCAGGTGCAAAATATTCTGATTTTGCGATTCTGTACAGAATGAATACTCAGTCACAGGTGCTTGAAAGAGTTTTTGTACGCTCGGGTATTCCGTATAAAATTATCGGCGGACACCGTTTTTATGACCGCAGAGAAATTCGTGATATGATTGCGTATCTCAATGTAATCAGCAACCACCACGACAACAACAGACTGAAAAGAATTATCAATGTTCCGAAGCGTGGTATCGGCGACAAAACCGTAAGCCAGATTGAAGAAATAGGCAACGGCTTGGGGCTGAGTATGTTTGAAACAATGAAAGAGGCAGACGAGTTCGAGGCACTTGTAAAAAGCCGCACAAAGCTTGACGATTTCTGCACTATGATTGAAGAACTCTCGGATATGCTTGACGACGGAGTGTCAATTTCAGATATGTATGATGAACTTGTTGACCGGATTGATTATCTGACATTTATCAAGCACGAAAGTGAGCGTGGCGACGCCGCCGTTGAAAATGTTATGGAACTTAAATCGAGTATTGCACAGTATGAACAGGACTGCGGCAGTGAGGCAACCTTGCAGGGCTTCCTTGAAGAAGTTGCACTTATGTCCGATATTGATAACTACAATGAGGCTGACGCAAATGAAAAGGTTGTAATGATGACTCTGCACTCGGCAAAGGGACTGGAATTTCCGAATGTATTTATTCCGGGTATGGAAGAAAATATTTTTCCGGGATTTCAGGCAACCCTGTCAATCGAGGATATGCAGGAGGAACGCCGCCTTGCCTATGTAGGAATCACAAGGGCAAAAAAGAACCTTTATCTCATCAATTCCGACAGCCGTATGCTCTACGGTCATACAACGAGAAACCGTCCGTCACGCTTTCTGAATGAACTTCCCGAACAGCTTGTCGAGAAAAAGCACAGGGAAATAAAAGTCAATCCTAATATCCAGATGCCGACACCAAAGGTAACACGCCGTGAAGATATTGAAAAAAGCCGTATAATTTCGTCGGGAGTTACAAAGAAACCGACCGTTACTTACACTGTCGGTATGAGGGTATCGCATAAGGTGTTCGGCGAAGGAACTGTTCTCAGCGTAAAGCCTATGGCGTCTGACAGTATGCTCGAAATTGCATTCGACAAGGTAGGCACAAAAAAACTTATGGCGTCGTTTGCACATCTTACCGTTCTTTCGTGAATTAAACAATATTTGCTTTGGAGGTGAATGTTATGCCTGCGGTTGTTTCGCATTATCTTCTTGCACAGAGAGTTTTTGACACTCTTGCCGAAAATGAACCGAATATCAGACTCAATCATACAGCTTTTTTGTGGGGTGCTTACGGTCCCGATATATTCTTTACACACAGAGTAATGCCGTGGCAAAAAGGCAAAAGCCTTTCATATCTTTCAAAGAAAATGCACAGCACAAATGCCGAAAAAATCCTTAACTATCTTATGTCCTATGCCCGCACAAACGAGAGTATTATTGCCGGAAGCTATGCTTTCGGATTTGCTACGCATTATGCTTTTGACAGTACAGCACACCCGTTTGTGAATTATTTTGCGTCGGCTATGGCAGAGAAAAATCCGTCAGTACACTGCTCGGTTTATCACAACGAGATTGAGTCAAGCCTTGACACAATATTCCTGAAATACGAAAAAAACATACAGATAACCGACTTTAAATTACAACAAACTGCACAGCTCGATAAAGATGTTATGACGGTTATTGCTGATGTGCTCCACAAATATTTTCTCAGCTACGGTATGGGAAATATTCCGGTACAGGATATTGTTCAGGTTCAGCACGACTGGCACAACAGCCTTGTGCTTATTACTGACCGTTCAACGCTGAAAAAATCAGCGGTAAAGCTGGGCGAAAAACTTATGCACCTCTCGCCCGTGCTGTCGCCGATTATTCGCACGCCGCACCCCGACCTGTCACACGACTACGCAAACCTGAAACATTCAGAATGGTATGCCGAAAACGACGAATCAAATGTTCATACTGAAAATTTCTTTGAACTGGCTGACATATCCGAAAAGTTGTCCCTGAAACTGATTTCCGAAATGCTTTCCGGCAAAATCCTCAGACACAATCAATGTGCAAAATCTTTTTTGGGCTGAAAAAATAACCGAAAACAGTATTATCTGCCGCTTTGTGATACTTCACAGAGCGGCTTTTGTTTTGAAAAAAGTAGTGTTTTTGCATATTTTTTGCATTATGTTTTGGAGTATCATACAAAAGGTGGGCTGACAGACTTTAAACTTTATAAACAGTTACAAATAATTTCAAAAAGGTTGCAAAGTTGTAATATATCGGTTATAATACTATCATAAAAGCTGATAAACACTTGTTTTATATAATATTAAGCCGCAGTACGAAGTGTTACACCTATTTTAAAGGAGCTACTTATCATAATGAATAAGCAAAGAAAATTTTTTAAAAAGAATAATATTACATCAATTTGTATAGCACTTTGTGCGGCGGCAGCAATAGTTTCCTCGTCACAAATGAGTTTGAACACACAGGCAACACAGATACAGACAAGAGAACAGCCGCTCTTTACTGTTGCGTCGCTCGAAAATTTACAGGCGGCACTTTCACATAATATCGAGGAAGAAGTCCTCCCTATTCCCGAACCGTCATATGCACTTTTTGTTGACGGAAAGAAAATGGCTGTAACCGCTGACGAAAGCGAAATTACAACTGTTCTCAACAGAATTGAAGCAGAGGCATTAAAGTCATATTCCGACAAAAACGCAAAGGCTGAAATCACTCAGAAAACAGAAATTAAAAAGGATTTTTATGACGATACACCCGTAAGTTCAGATGAACTTTATAAAATCCTGAATAAGCCTGTTGAAAACGAGGTGCTTTATACAATAGAGGACGGCGACGCACCATATTCTATATGCGAAAAATACGACCTTTCACTTGATGAATTCAGTGCTATGAACGGCGATAACTTTGAAGATTATATGTTCACAGGCAGAAAAGTAAAGGTCAAGGAAGAAACCAAACTCCTTACAGTTACCGTTACCGTAAAAAAGACCTATACAAAAACCATAAAATTCAAGACCGAAACAACCTATGACGATAACGACTACGCCGACAACAAAATCGTCACACAAGAGGGCAAAAACGGCAAAACTCAATATACAGACGAAATTTCATATATTGACGGCAAACAGGTTAATGTTAAAAACATCAGCAAAAAGGTCATTTCAAAGCCTGTAACCGAAAAAGTCACAGTAGGTACTATCGAACATCACTATGGACATTCAACAGGCAATTTCCTGTGGCCTTTGCCGGATTATTCAATGATTACAAGTCCTTTCGGTCCACGCTGGGGTACTAACCACAACGGCATTGACATTTCAGGCGGCGGAGTTTATGGTGCAGATATTATAGCATCTGACGGCGGCACTGTAACTCTTGCACAGTCTGATGATTCGGGCTATGGTATGCACATAATTATCGACCACGGCAACGGATTTGAAACTCAGTATGCACATTGTAGTGAACTTTATGTTTCGGCTGGTGAAGAAGTCTATGCCGGACAGGTTATAGCCGCAGTAGGTTCAACAGGCTATTCGACAGGTCCTCACCTCCACTTTGAAATAATCGACAACGGCACAAAGGTTGACCCGCAAATTTATCTCGGCTGAAATTTATTATAATATCAAAAATCGGAACGGCAATTTCAAGTAATTGCTGTCCCGATTTTTTACTGTTTGTTATTGTTTGTCCAATGCAGATATTTTACATATATGGTATCATTGTCATTGTTCAGCGGATAACAGTATAATTCGACATTATCTGAGAAATCCGCAACCGCCTTGACAAGCGGAGATGAATTTATTTCATCAAGCGTCATATAGCTGATATTTAAATTTCCGTGTTCCGCAAACCAACCGTCATTGAACAACAGGCTGACCTGCTGATAAATTTCTTTGTCCGTTTTTACGGTATCATTATCATAATATTGATATACTGCAAAATGTTTTTCGTCGTTTTTTATGTCGTGCTGTAAAAGCGGCAAAAATATTTCCGGAAAATAATTATTTCCGTTGTTTTCAATCCAGTCAATAAATTTATCAGTAAGACCAACCGCAGAAAAACCCGAATGTTGATTTATTTTTCCGCAAGGTTTCATAGATTTTTTGAATATCGCCGTTATTTCACTTTCTGAATATCCGTCAAGATAATAATAAGGAAAAATCATATACATATCACTGTTGTTAATTCTTTTATAGAAATAATTTGAAGAAATATAACTGCAAAGAACAGTATTCTGAACGATTTTAAGATATGTTTTTTCATCATCAAATGGAATTGAATGGCATTTTTCCATATTGTCAATATATAAATCTTCCGCACATCTGCAAACACTCTGTTCCTTTGAAATTCGTTTAAGCATAGTTTCACCTTTAATATTATTATCTGTTAAATATATTATCGCATAGAAGTTCCCATTATCAATCGGATAAAAGTAAGAACTAAGTAAAAATCATATCAAAAAAATCGGTGCAACAACTAAAAGTCATTGTTACCCCGATTTTTGATTGTATATCTGAAAGTTATCAATTATTACCAATAGCGAAAAAACTTACGGTCTGAATAATTACGCATTACGCATTACGCATTACAAATTACGCATTATTATAAGTTCTTCTGCGTAGGGTAAGGTTTCGATGTAGTCGCAGAAAACATGCCATTCGTCTAATTTGTGGTTTTTTCGTGCGTGATAGATGTTGATAAGGTTTTCGTAATTCATTGTACAGGTTCTCATCTGATTGTAGCTTGACGGCAAAAACTGAATAATGTCGTACCATACCTGTTTGTCCTTTGTTTCGAGGTATTTCAGGCGGAGGACTTCAAGATAATCAATTACAGCCTGCATATGTTGTTTTGTTTCGTCTGTCATTTTGTCACAACTGAACTGTGACATATCAAAAGGTGCAGATGTTATCTTGTGCATTGTGCTTGTAGAGTTCGCAACGGTTCCGACTTTGTAGGTGTCGAATTCTTTCCACCAGTACAGCGGTGCCGTTATATCAACCGACACAAACACCTGACGAAGAAATTTTCTGTGGTCACTGCCTGCCCTGCTAAGACGCATAGCGAGTGAAAGGTCATTTTCGCCGAGCTGATATTTCCCGTGTTCGTCGTAACTGCTGTCCATTCTGTCCCAGCTGTTCAAAGGGTTTCTTGCACCACGAATTGCGTTTTTGAGGTTCATAACCTCTGAATT
>JBJFIB010000151.1:0-8130 GCA_051894195.1 Acutalibacteraceae bacterium | reverse complement strand
CATGGACAACCCTTACTTCATACGGCTCAACAACAACAAGAGTATGGCAGCCGACGAAATCAGGTACATACAGCGTTCGTACAAAAGTTAAGGATTCAACAGGTAAAGAAGTTACAAAGGACTTTACCCTCACTGTTAAGGCAACCTCTCTTGCAAACAGCTCGACACTCAGCAAGACAACAATCAACAAAGGTGACTCAATAACAATTACAGGCAAAGCAACAGGCGGTACATCACCGTATAAGTATTCATTCCTTTGCAAACATTCATCATCAACTTCATGGACAACCCTTACTTCATACGGCACAACTTCAACAAGAGTATGGAAACCGACAAAGTCAGGAACATACACTGTTCGTACAAAAGTAAAGGATTCAACAGGCAAGGAAGTTGTAAAAGATTTTACACTGACTGTCAACAGTGTATCTCTTGCAAACAATTCAACAATCAGCAAAACATCAATCAATTATGGTGACTCAATAACAATTACAGGCAAGGCAACAGGCGGTACAGCACCATATAAGTACACATTCCTTTGCAAACATTCATCATCAAGCTCATGGACAACCCTTACTTCATACGGCACAACATCAACAAGAGTATGGAAGCCGACAAAGAAAGGTACATACATTGTCCGCACAAAAATAAAGGACGCAACAGGTATAGAACTTGTGAGAGATTTTGCTCTTGAAGTAAATTAAGTCAGATACTGATATTCAAAAATCAGTGCAACATCAGTATCTGCCGTAACAACTGTTACAATCAATAGTTCTGCTGTAACAGTCAGGCAATTTGTCTGACAGAAAATCGAACTGAATCAAACTAAAAAACACCTTACAACTGAAATGCTGTAAGGTGTTTTTGCGTTTATAAAGTTTAGAATATCAGGGTTTTTTATTTGTGTTTTTGCGGCGTAAAAGGCGTACAGTGTTCAGTACGGTTATAATTAAAACGCCTGTATCAGCAAATACGGCAAGCCACATAGGTGCAATTCCAAGTACGGCAAGCACAAGGATTACAGCTTTTATGACAAGTGCAAAAATGATGTTAAAACGAACAACCGACATTGTCTGACGGCTGATTTTTACCGCCTCAGGAAGCTGTGCAAGCGTACCGCCGACAAGAACCGCATCGGCACTTTCGATTGCCGCCTCACTGCCAAGTCCCATAGCAAATCCGCAGTTTGACTTTGCAAGCACGGGTGCATCGTTTATGCCGTCACCGACAAATATTACGCCGCCGTTTTTTTGCAGTTTGTCAACTTCGTCGGCTTTGTTTTCGGGAAGAAGTGATGATTTATACTCTGTAAGTCCGCATTTTTTTGCTATTGCAGAGGCGTTTTTTTCGCCGTCGCCTGTAAGCATTACTATATGCTTAAAACCGAGTGAGTGAAGTTTGCCAAGAGTTTTTGAAGTGTCAGAGCGTACAGTATCTTCAATATATATTTTTCCTGCCATTTTTCCTCCGACAGAAAGATAAATTATGCCGTTTTCAAGGCTGTCGTCTTTAAACAGTCTTTTGTTTCCGCAGAGGATTTCTTTTCCCTCATATACTGCACTGACTCCATAGCCGGCTTTTTCACGGATATTTTCAAGTTTTGGAAGTTCATAACCGACAGCCTTGTTTTTAATTGCAAGTGCGGCAGGGTGTGAGGAATGTTGTTCGGCTGCGGCGGCAATACGGATAACATCTTTTTGTGAAAAACCATTTTCAGCAGTTATTTTTGTTACATTCAGTTCACCACTGGTAAGAGTGCCGGTTTTGTCGAATGCGATTGACTGAGCCTTGCTTATTGCCTCAATGAATTTTCCGCCTTTGATAAGTACGCCGACCTTTGAACAAGCTCCGATTCCTGAATAAAATGCGAGCGGAACGCTGATAACCAATGCACACGGACATGAGGCAACAAGGAATACCAACGACCTGTTGAGCCAGTCGATAAATGTTCCGAGATTCATAAGCGGCGGAACTACACATACAAGTACGGCTAAAATAAATACAACAGGCGTATAAACCTTTGCAAAGCGGGTGATGAAGTTTTCGGCGTTGCCTTTTTGTGCGGCGGATTCTTCAACAAGATGAAGTATTCTTGCGGCGGCTGATTCTTCACATGCTTTTGTTGTGCGTATTTTCAGAACTCCGTCAATGTTCATCATTCCCGACAGAACATTGTCGCCGACTGAAACATTTGACGGAATACTTTCGCCCGTAATTGCAGATGTATCTATTGATGATGAACCCTCGGAAATAACTCCGTCGATTGGAATTCTTTCATACGGCTTTACGAGAATTTCTGTTCCGACTTCAACATCTTCCGAGTTTGTTGTTCTGACTGTTCCGTCAGCCATAATGATATGTGCCGTATCTGCCTTTATGCTTGAAAGTTCCTTAATGCTGCGTCGTGAGGTGTCAACGGCTTTTTCTTCAAGCATTTCGCCGATACTGAAAAGCACCGTTACAGCGGCAGCCTCAAAAAATTCCCCGATAATAGCTGCGGCAATAACGGCTACCGCAGTCAGAACATTTTCGTCAAGTTTCAGTTTGATGACAGATTTAATGCCTTTAATGACTATACGGTATCCTGAAACAGCTGCTGACGCCGCAAAAAATACGCTTGAAATCCACTGCGGAATATTAACAAAATTCAGTACCAAGCCTGCAAAGAGAAAAACAACAGCAGCAATTATTTCAATCAGTTCAAATTTTATCTTTGAATTTTTCTTTTCATCGTTGGAATGTTCGTGATTATGTTCGTGGTAGTGTTCGTGTTCATCACAGCCGCAGTTGCAGTGTTCGTGGTTGTGATGTTCAGACTCCGTGTGATGATGTTTAGTGTATTTTTTAATACTTACGCCGTCCTCAACGCTTAAAGCGGCTTTTTCCATAAGAGGAACAAGACTGTCGGAATCCGCTGACGACCTGATTATAAGTGTCTGAGTTGAAAAATTCAAAGTCACGCTTTCAATTTCTTTCAATTTTCGTATAGCGTCTTCAACCTTTAATGCACAGGCGGCACAGTCAAGACCCTCTATTGTATATTTGTAGCTGTTCATAGCCGTCCACCTTTCGTTTTTTGCTCTTGAATATGTTCCAATCCAAGTTTAAATATTATATGTATATGTTCGTCATCAAGTGAATAATATGCCGATTTGCCCTCACGCCTTACTTTTACGAGAGAGGCTGTCCGCAGAAGTCTTAGCTGATGTGAAACAGCTGATTGTCCCATATTCAGCAGCTCGCAAATATCGCATACACAGAGTTCACGACCGAACAATGCACACATTATTCGTATTCGTGTTGAGTCGCCGAACATCTTAAAAAGTTCAGCCAGTGAAAACAATGTATCAAGCGGCGGCATTTCGTGTTCGGCGGCTTGTACATTATCCTTATGAACACAGTATTCGTCACATATATCTTTACTGTTTTTTATATGACAATCTGTGCTGTTCTTAGCATTTGTACTGTTTGTTTCGTTCATACGCTGACCCTCCGTTTTATTTTATTACATCAACATATGAATAATTGTTCATATGTTGATTATATAATATTCCTTTTTTTACCGTTTGTCAAGAGCAATTTTAGTTAGGAGTTAGGAGTTAGGAGTTAGGAATTGTTTATAGGGCGGAAACAGACTGTCGCACAAAATAAACTTTGAACGCAATTACGCATTAACTCCACTCTCCACTCTCCACACTCCACACTGAAAAAAGCCGCTTATACTGTCAGAAATAACAGCATAAACGGCTTGAAATGATTATTTAATTTAAGCTTTTATAAATCCCAGAGGTTTGAATATCCCTCGACAAATGCCGCACCAAAGCATATTTCGTGAAAATCGTAATCGTCGTTATCTTCAAGGTCTTTTTTGATTGATTCAGATGTTACAATTCTCAGCGGTACATCTTGTTTTTTCGGAAGTTCGGCTTTTGCCATAACACGCAGAGTATAGTCAACTATTGCATAAGCTGTCCATTCGTAGCTTTGTGCAACAAGCATTTCAACCTGTCCGTTTTCGGCGGCTTTGAATGTTTCGGGAGAACCGCCTGTTGCGATAACTTTTATTGATTTTCCTGACTGTTCCACTGCACTGATTGTGTCATTGAGCAGTGAATCGTCAAAGACTATTATGTAGTTAAGGTTTGTATCGGTTGTAACGGCGTCTTTGATTTTTGAAGAAAGACCGTTGCCAATGTCAGCTGACGAAACATTAAGTGCTGTACAGTAGCCCGAAGAAACATAAGTTTCAAATTCCTTTGTAAAGCCTTTATAAACAGCGTTCGATGAACCGGAGTCGGAACAGTTCAGGGCGAGGGCATTGACTTTGCCTTTTTGCTGAACTATTGCCCAATCGGCAAGAAGCTGACCTGCCGACTGAAAATCTATCGGAACAGTATTGTCAACAAAATGTTCGGATTCATCAAGACCTGCGTTTCCGCCTGAAATTACTTTTATGCCGTTAGCCTGAGTAAGTTCAATCTGTGAGGAAATGCTGTCTTTGTTGATATTGCCAAACATAACGGCAACTTTGTCCTTGTCGTTTACAGCGGCGGCAAGTGCGTCATTGTATAAGGCAGGTGTTGTGTCGGTGTCGGCTATTGTGACCTTTTTGAAACCTGCTGATTTTGCGGCAGTTGAGAACTGCTTGCTGACGAGTGATGTGTAGGAGTTGTTTATGTTATCGGTAATCAGGGCAATTTTAGCGTTATCAGAAATGCTTTTTGCGTCTATTGTTTCGGATTTACAGGTGAATTTCGGAACAGATTTATATGACGCAAGTCTTGTGCTTAAACTTGCGAGCTGTGCAGATGTAATTTCCGGCTTTGATGGTTCAACGCTGATTTCTTCAACACTGTTTACGGAGCTTTCGACTGTGCTTGACTGCTGATTAGCATTGTCGTCGTTTTTGTTGCATGCAGTCATAGAAACGGCGGAAATTGCTGTTGCAGCTATCAGTGCAGTTGCTATAAACTTTTTCATTATAATCCTCCAAAGAATTTCGTTTATATCATTTATAGATTACTTTTAATTATACGGCTATCCTAATTCACTGTCAACAATGATTTTTGATGTATTTATTATAAATGAGTAAATTTTGAGAAAAACTATTATTATCAATGAACGGAGGAAACAAAAATGCTTTTAAGAACAGACCTTGCAATCGAGGCACACAAAATATCGGGTGAAATAACAGACGGAATAGATGTATATGAAAGACTGTGTGGTACGCTGAAAATAAACCGTATGAATATCCGAACCGAAAAAGCGTCGCTTAAACTTCATAAGCCGCTCGGAAACTATATAACGATAGACGGACTTCCGCTGACGGATAATTTTCGTGAGGTGCCGCAGCAGGTTCAGGCTGTGTCGGAGGAAATCCGTTCACTTCTGCCCAAAAGCGGAACGGTACTTGTAATAGGTCTTGGAAATGTCAACATAACACCCGATGCATTAGGACCGAAAACTGCGTCGGCAGTTCTTGCAACACGGCATATAACAGGGGAGCTTGCACGCTCAACGGGGCTTGACCGACTGCGTTCCGTTGCGGTATTGTCGCCGGGAGTTCTCGGACAGACAGGAATTGAAACAGGCGAACTTATTATAAGCCTTATAAAACGCCTTGAACCGTCGGCGGTTATTGCGGTTGATGCACTTGCGTCAAGAAGTCTTGCACGGCTTGGCTGTACTGTTCAGATAAGCGACAGCGGAATTTCACCCGGCACAGGAGTAGGCAACAACCGCCTCAGCCTTAACCAAAAGACAATGGGTGTACCTGTTATCGGAATAGGAATACCGACGGTTGTTGATGCGGCAACGCTTGCGTCAGAACTTTTTGAGGGCAGTAACATAAATTTTTCGGAATTAAAAAGTGCAGTTTCTCCCCGTGGTGAAAAAATGATAGTGACTCCAAGCGAAATTGATTTGCTTATCGAGCGAGCATCAAAACTTATCGGAATGGCAATAAATTGTGCGTTGCAGTCGGAGTTCAGCTTTGACGAGCTGATTTCGCTTGTATCATAAAATAATTTTACCGTTCATAAAAATTATAAACACAGGTTTGTACATTTTTTTGGCGGGAGGATAAGCAGTGAGGATAAATAAAACTAAATTTCGTCACATTTTTCTTGCAATAATATCGTTTATGCTGTTGTGTACAGCGGTGTTCTGTGTTATCGTGCGGATTTATGAAACACAGACCGTACTGCCGCTTGATATTCTTGCGGCTGAACTTACTATGCCGACAGGGAACGCCGAATATTCCGAGCCGTCGGAGGAAACATCTGTACAAAGCAGTAATAATCCCGACGAAAGCACTGCCGAAAACAGTACCGATACATCAAAAAAAGAATCGTCAGATACCACAAAAAAAGAACAATCCGATTTTCAGGAGTCAAATCCGTCGGAAAAAGAAATAAAAAAATATGAAAAAAGTCACGAGGGTGAAGAGAAATATCCGATAAAGGAAATGACCGTAACAAAAGGAAACCAAAGCTACAAGAATGTTCAGATAAAAAATCTTTCCTCAGCAGATATTGATATAAAATCCGAACTTGAAAGCAAACTTGGTTTTACAATAGAAGATACTGACAAGCCACAGGTACTTATTTATCACACTCATACCTGTGAGAGCTTTATGATGTATGATACGGGATATTTTTATGAAAGTTTTTATCCCCGCACAAGCGATAACAGCAAAAATGTCTGTGCCGTCGGTGATGAAATTGCAAAACAGCTTAATAATGCAGGCATTGTCACAATTCACGACACAACTCAGCACGACAATCCGAGTTACAGCGGTGCTTATGACCGCAGTCTTGAAACAATCAACAGCTATCTGAAAAAATATCCGTCGATAAAGGTTGTGCTTGACATACACCGTGACGGAATAGGCACAGATACGGAAAAAACAAAGCCTGTTTTTACTGTAAACGGAAAAAAGGCGGCACAGATAATGATACTTTCGGGATATAATTATGATGACAGTGACGAATTCAAGGACTGGGAATACAACTTGCGTTTTGCACTGCAAATACAGAATACGGCTGAAAAAATGTATCCCGATATGGTAAGACCGCTGTATTTTGCCGATTTTATGTACAATATGAATGTCAACACAGGTTCACTGCTTATTGAAGTCGGTTCTGACTCAAACACATTGGAGGAAGTGAGATATTCCGGTTATCTTCTGGGAAATGTTCTTGCTGAGGTTCTTAAAAATAATATGCAGTAGTAATACTGTGCTGAATTTTTTGCATTTAAATAAAATTTTTCTGCCATAATTACACTATAATCTAAAAAATAATTCTGCTATAATATAATATATATCTTTTGATAATGCATTTTTTATATACATCACCAAACTGAAATGGCGGGTGAATTTTTTTGAAAAAACATACTTATACAATATTTATTGCAGTAGTTGTTACAATATTGATGTCAATATCGGTTGTTTCTTTTTCGTCTTATGCCGTTGAAGAATCGTCAGATACATCTTTGCCATCAGAATTATCATCGGAAATCACATCAGCGGAAAGCACGGATTTCAGTTCTGTTGTTGCTGAGAGTTCAGCGGTACAGTCATCGGTTCAGAGTTCATCATTTCCGGAAAGTTCAGTCCAAAAACCTGAAAGTTCAGAACCCGTTTCAAAGCCTCAGTCAGTGCCTGAATCCTCAGTACCGCCTGAATCGTCATTTGCACAGTCGTCAGTTCCTCAGGAAACATCACCAGATGAAAGCAGTAAGCCTGAATCATCATATGAAGAAAGTTTACAAGAAAGTGAGGACACTTCGATAACAAGTCCGTTTTCGGCACTGAATAATCTTGACGCCGTACTTCCTGTTGACAGACCGGACTATATTCCACCCGAAAGTTCTCTTGAAAGTTCATTTCAGAGTTCGCAAGACAACTTTGAAAGCAGCACGGAAAGCCAAAATTCAGCAGCAGCGGTTGTATCAAAAACCGAAAACAACATTCTCAATGCACCGCCTGTACCGACAGATGAACAGGTTCCAAAGCAGATTTATTCACAGAGAGCCGACAATTCGTCATTTCTTATAGGAGTAATAATATGGTCTGTAATCGGTGCCTGTGCAACGGATTTATCCGAAAAAAACGGCGTCAAAGGTCTTTCA
>JBJFIB010000150.1:5172-8194 GCA_051894195.1 Acutalibacteraceae bacterium | reverse complement strand
ACAACGGATTTAACTGTGAGTTCCACAGTCAACATTCCTCCTTTGAATGTATTTTTGTTTTTAATGCATTTGCCTTTTTATATTATCCTATATTCCTGATGTTGTCAATGATTATGAAATATCTATAAAAAATGATACATAAATGATACAATTTTGTATATTGACATTGACGAAGCTGTTTATATGTGATAAAATAATGTAAAAATATGGAAAAGGAAGTGTGCGTTATGAAAGGTGCGAATAGTTTAAAAATTTTATATACAGTTGAGGCATTATACAGGAAAAGCGATGAAAATAACAGTATAAACTCTACTGATATTGCCAGGTATATTGAAGGATACGGACTCTCAGTTGACAGAAAATCAATATATGGATATATCAATCTTCTTTCCGGTCAATATGGAATGGACATAGACAGGGAAGGAAAAAACGGATACAAACTTTTGTCCAGAATATTTGACCTTGCGGATCTGAAAATGCTTGTTGACGCTCTGTGTTCGTCAAAATTTATATCCCGTGATAAAACAAAAGAGATAATAGACAAACTCGGCAAGCTGACAACAGAAAAAAATGCCGATAAGCTTTACCGAGAGGTCTTTGTTGAAAATGCTGTAAAATCCGACAACCACTCTGTTCCTTATAATATTGATCATATTCATCAGGCAATTAACGAAGATAAACGCATTACATTCAAATATTTCAGTTTTGAAGTGGATTTTTCCGGCGGCTCTAAATTCAAAAAGAAATACCGTACCTATGGTGAGGGAGAACATAAGGGAGAAATTAAAATATACGAACAGAGTCCGTTTGCACTTGTATGGAAGAATGAAAATTATTATATGCTGTCATATGACGATGAAAAGCAGGATGTCAGGACATTTCGTGTGGATAAAATGGAGGATGCGGAAGTTCTTGATAAAGAAAGAGCCGGAAGTGCTGTATTTAAAAAAATAGATATTCAAAAATACGCAAATACAGCTTTTTCAATGTTCAGCGGAGATAAGACAGAAGTTGAACTCCGTGTAAAAAATAAACTTGCGTCAGTTATAGTTGACCGTTTCGGAAATAATATAAAAAGAGTACATAAAATCGACGACGAACACTTTCAGTTTTCTACTGAGATTCAGCGTAGTGATATGTTTTTTGGCTGGATTAGCGGTTTTGGTGACGGAATAGAGATTGTATCACCAAAAGATTTAAGAGATGAATACAAGGAATATATTTCGGACATTATGAAAGTGTATGAATGATGTCAATGTATAATTTTTCAGGATTATATTGGTAGTCGTTTTACTTGTTCAAAATATATATCCTGTTCCATAAACGCTTTTTTATCTGTAATATTGCAGTTGTAGCATAAAAGCAGTTTTGCGTATGCTGATTCATTCGATATATTATAAAGCGGTATTGCACCGTTTTTTATGAGAATATTGCTTGTTTCATACAATGCGGATTTTTGGCTTTTGAATGACGCACAGTAAAAATCAATACCGGCTTTTTTGCATTTTTCGAGGAATTCAAGAGCGGAATTTTCTCCGTCTGTTTTTGCCGTTGACGAATGATAGGTTATATGCAGTACAGCGGCAGTGTTTTCGTCAAGTCCGATTGACGAATAATTCATTGACGGATAAGGTTTTATCATAAGAACATCTTTTTTTAAGGACAGTCTGTTTGTTACAGGCTGTCTTTTTTCATATATTTCATCAAGTGGCGGCGACAGCGGATTTTTTATGAATTGATTATTTCTGACTGTTCCGAAACACATACCGTCAAATGACGAAAATCTGTCAGAAAATCTGTCAGCCTCATTTATTCTTGTGGGTAGATATACCGAACAGAAATCGTCGCCCTCGTTTGCAAAAACAGTAAAAATTCCGCATTTAAGCGTTTTGATGAGAATTACAGCGGAATGTAGATTTGTCAGTGCATTACTTCTTCTGTCGTCGGGAACATAATTGCTTGCGGTAATTATTATGGGAATTTCAATGTGACAAAGGCACATTGAGAGCATTGCCGAAGAATAGGACAGCGTGTCACTGCCGTGAGTTATAATAATTCCGTCATAAGCGGAAATGTCGGTTTCAAGAATTGTATTGACAATAATTTCCCAGTGGGATTTATCTAAATTCTCACTGAGAATATTAAGTGGCTGTTTTATGTCAAAAACACAATCGTCATTGTATTTTTGATTGTAAAGTTCAATCAAACGGCACTGTTCGTTTTTGTCAGTGCTGATAACACCGTTTGTCATAATACTGCCTATTGTGCCGCCTGTCAGCAGAAGAAGAATTTTTGTCATAGAGTACCTCCGTGTTTTGTGATACAATCTTTCTTATGCTTGAAAAATTTATGTAATAAGTTAATCAAATATTAAAACTTTTCTGTTATAATAAACTTTAACAGAGTTTAATGAAAATATTATACTGTATTATTATCGGCTTTTCAACAAAGCGTTAAACAGGAGAAATATTATGTCCGGAAATTTTGTAGAACATACGCTTAAACCGATTTTTGACGGCAATTCAAAAATTCTGATACTCGGAACAATGCCGTCACCAAAATCAAGACAAAATAATTTTTATTACGGCAATCCGCAAAATCGCTTTTGGAGAGTTATGTCGGATATTCTGAACGAACCTTTGCCGCAGAATAATCAACAGCGAAAAGAGCTTATGCTGTCGCACGGAATAGCACTGTGGGATGTGTTGAAATCCTGTACTATTGACGGTGCAGACGACTCAACAATAAAAAATCCCGTTCCGAATGACCTGAATTCTGTTATTTCTCAGACGCAGATTAAAACTGTATTCACAACAGGAAAAAAAGCGTACAGTCTTTATAACCGTTTTTGCAGACAATCAACAGGCATAGACGCAATTTCACTGCCGTCAACAAGTCCTGCTAACTGTCGTCATTACACTTATGAGGATATTTTGCGTGAATATTCTGTTTTGCTTGCTTATATTTAGCACTTTGTGCTATACTTAAAATTGTATTTTTATAGGTATTTTTGGCTTAAAAA
>JBJFIB010000150.1:0-5072 GCA_051894195.1 Acutalibacteraceae bacterium | reverse complement strand
ATTACGCATTACGAATTACGCATTGTTAAGAAGGGAGCTATGACAATATGATACAGGTAGAAAACCTGACGAAAAAATACGGAAAAAATGTCGCACTCGATAATGTCAGTTTTTCACTTGATGAGGGAGATATTCTCGGATTTCTGGGACCGAACGGTGCCGGAAAATCAACAACTATGAATATCATTACCGGATATATTTCAAGTGATTCGGGAGTAGTAAAAATAGACGGAATTGACATACTCGAAAATCCTGCGGCGGCAAAACGAAAAATAGGCTATCTTCCGGAAATTCCGCCGCTTTATAACGATATGACGGTTCAGAAGTATCTTGAATTTATGTTCAATCTGAAAAAGGTACGCCTGCCGATGAAAGAACACATCAACAAGATATGTCAGATGGTAAAAATATCTGATGTACAGGACAGAATAATCAAACACCTGTCAAAAGGCTACTGCCAGCGTGTCGGACTTGCACAGGCACTTCTGGGAGATCCGCCTGTACTTATTCTTGATGAACCTACTGTCGGACTTGACCCTAAACAGATAATAGAAATAAGAAAACTTATAAGAGAACTCGGAAAACAACATACGATAATTTTGTCGTCACATGTTCTCTCTGAGGTTCAGGCGGTATGCGACAAAATCGTTGTGATAAACAACGGAAAAATAGTCGCCGATGATTTTACTTCAAAATTTATGCAGTCGGGTGCCGACACAAAGAGCGTTAAACTCGTCATTGAGGGCAAGGAAAGTGCCGTATATCCGATTTTGTCAAAGATTGACGGAGTGAAAAAGGTTATTCAGAACGGCGAGTGTGAGCGTGGCTGTTATGAATATATCGTCGAAAGCAACAATGATATACGCCGTGTGATTTACAGGGCTATCGCAAAAACAGATTATAATATTCTTGTTATGCGTCCTGTTGAACGCTCACTCGAAGAAACATTCCTCGATATTATTTCGGGAAAGACTGAAAGCAAAGGGGGAAATTACTGATGTCAGCAATATTCAAGCGTGAAATGTCGGCATATTTCAGTTCACCTGTCGGCTATGTTGTAATTGCCGCATTTATGTTTTTCAGCGGTATGTTCTTTTATGTACAGTGTCTTTATTCAGGCACAACGAATATGTATGCTGTGTTTCAGAGTATGTTTTTCATCATACTTTTTATAATTCCGCTGCTTACAATGAAATTGTTTTCCGATGACAGAAAACAGAGGACAGATCAGGCAATTCTGACTTCACCTGTCGGAATACCGTCAGTCGTTGCGGCAAAATATCTTTCAGCACTTGTTGTATTTCTTATCTGTCTTTCTTCTTACATAATTGAGGGAATTGTTCTGTCGTTTATGGCACAGCCCGATTGGAGTGTAATTATCGGAAATGTCTTTGGAATGTTGCTGCTCGGTTCGGCGTTTATTTCAATCGGCATTTTCATTTCGTCGCTGACCGAAAGCGTAATTATTGCGGCAATAGCGTCATTTGCAATAAATGTTATGATAAATCTTGTTGACACTGTTGCGTCAACGGTTTCGTGGACTTTTCTCAAAGATATACTCAATGCCGTTTCATTCCAGTCAAAGTACAGCAATTTTGCACTCGGAATGATTTCATTGTCTGATGTTGTATTCTTTGTTACAGTTACTCTGCTTTTCCTTTTCCTTACGGACAGGGTAATTGAAAAAAGAAGATGGGCATAACGGAGGTGGAATTGATGAAAGAGAAAAAATCTTTGAGCCGAAAGGCAAAACACGGTATAATTTCGCTCGCCGTTACCTGTCTTGTCGTTGTTGCCGTTATAGTCATAAATATAATATCGGTAACGCTGACTGATAAATATTCGGTATTTACGGCAGATATTACGGGTATGCAGTCGTTCAACATAACAGAACAGTCGCTGAAAATTGCACAGGAAACAAAAAAAGATACAAAGATTACTTTCCTTAATTCAAAGTCGTCTTATGAGTCGCTTGACCCTTACTGCAAGCAGACATCAACACTCGCAAATCAGCTTGCACAGAATTCCGACGGAAAAATAAGCGTTGAATATGTTGACCTTGTGAAAAATCCGTCGTTTCAGAATAAATATCCTGACGATACCCTCAGCACTACTGATGTAATTGTAAGCTGTGGTGATAAGTATAAAATTCTGACAAAAGATGACCTTTTCACTTTTGAGAATTATTCCGAAACATATCAGTACATAAAATCCTCACAGGCAGAGCAGGAAATAGACTCGGCAATTCTGACCGTTACAAGCGATGTTTCAACAAAGGTTGCACTTGTTACGGATAACTGTACTGACGATTATTCATATTTCAAAAGCGTTCTTAACACAAACAACTATGAAGTAACCGAGGTTTCACTGCTCACGGAGGATATTCCGGCTGATACCGATATGGTGATTGTCTATGCACCGACAAAGGACTATACCTATGACGCTGTTGAAAAGTTAGAAAAATTTCTTGTGAACAACAACAGATACGGCAAGAATATGCTTTATGTTTCATACTGCAAAGAGGCTGACACGCCTAATATAGACGCACTTATCAGAAATTTCGGTATGAAGCTTGACGACGGACTTGCTTTTGATTTGGATACATCAAGGATATTCGGCAATAATTATTATGACGGAATTGCCTGCAATTTTGCGTCAGATCAATATACCTCGTCAATTTCATCAAACGCTTATCCTGTAATTGTTTCTCTGTCAAGACCGGTTGAAATAACAAATTCAGATGTTGCAGAAAATCTTCTGGTGCTTTCTTCTCAATCGGGATACTGTCCGTTTGACGCAAAGGACGGCGAGTGGTCTATGACAGACTCGGTAACAGGAAATGTCGGTGTTATGGCACAGGGTACGCTCGGAAATAATACAGGAAAATCAACACTCATTGTTGCGGGTTCAAGCAGTATGTTTGAAAAAGCTATGCTCGGCTCATCGTTCAGCAATCAGACATATCTCCTGAATATGCTTGCCGACCTTAACGGCAGGGACAACGATACACTTACCCTTGAAGACAAGGTTATTACAGATTATGACCTTCAAATCAGCTCACAGACGGCAAATATTGTCGGAGTTATACTTTATGCAATAATTCCGCTGTTGATACTCGGTGCAGGCTTTGTTGTGTTCCTTATGCGTCGCAACAGATAAGCGGAGGTAACGAAAATGAAGAAAAAAATTAAAATTCTGATTTTTTCGGGTATAATCCTTGCTTTGCTTGTGGCGGCACTTGTTGTTGTGCTTAATCTGCCGTCAACAGACGAAAGCACAAACGAGGTTTCATCACAGGACGCAATACTGCTTTTTGACAAGACAAACCTTAAAGCTGAGGATATTACCGTTTCAAACGAAAGCGGAAAGTATCAGCTGTTGGGATATGAATATTCTGACGAGAGTGATTCTGCGGAAAATTCCGAACAGAAAAGCGAGATTGTTTATACTATGCAGGATTACAGTTCACAGATACTCTCAAAGACTATGACCGACAGCCTTGCCGAACAGTGTCTTTATATGTCGGCAATACAAATTGTTGATAAATCGGGTAACCGCTATGCCGAATATGGACTTGATAAACCCCGTTCAACAGTCAGCGTTATTTTCAGTGATGATTCAGAGGTTACTATGTATGTCGGAAATAATGCCCCCGACAACAAGGGAGTTTATTTCAGAATTGACGGCAACGCCAATGTTTATCTCGTACAGCAAAATATGATAAATATGTTTCTTGTTGATAAATTTCAGATGTTCTCAAAAACGATGTCGTATTCTTTTGATACCGATTACAAAATTCAGACAGTGAAAATCAGCGGAACAAACTTTGACAGCAATATTGAAATAGAACCAATAAACAATAATGCAAATTTCTGTAATTTCGTTATCACAAAGCCTTACAGGGAAATATGCAATAATGATTTTCTTGAAACTTTCGGCGAAAGTCTTTACGGACTCAACGGTACAACGGTTGTTGCGGTTGACATAACCGAAGACGATATGAAAAAATACGGTCTTGATAAGCCGTATATTGATGTTGAGGTTACGGCAAGTGATGATACTTCCGTACATATTATTGCGTCAAAGGCTGACAGCGATAAAAACTGCTATATTATGAAGTCCGGCGGCACGATAATATACAAAATGAGTACGGACGAGCTTTCATGGTATGGCGTTACATACAGGGATTTTCTTGATGATTCGATAATCAGACCGAATATGAACAATATTCTTTCGGCAGATATTTATTACGGCGACAAGAATTATCACTATGATGTTACCCACACAACATCAAAGAATGATTTGTATGAGGATATTGTGACGACAACGGCGACATACAACGGCAAAGAAATAAAATACCTTAACCTGTCAATCTTTGTAAATAATGTTGCAGGAATTTCAAGAAGTGATGCCGTTCCGAAAAGCATTGACGGCTGTGAAAAGATTTTCAGCATAAAATACAGCTTTGACGGCGACGACAATCTGACAGATACGCTTGAAATATACAAAGCAAAGGACAAACAGCTTATTGTCACTCTCAACGGAAATATCGAGGGTTATACCGATACCGAATATGCAGAAAAGGTGTTTGAACAGGTTGAGAATATTCCGAAAAATGCCGAACTTGCCGTGCTGAACAGTGAAGAATCAAGTGCCGTCAGCGAGGAATAAGAATGGAAAAATTAAAAGAATTATATATAAAGTATAAGGAAATAATTTTGTATGTTATTTTCGGCGGACTTACAACCGTTATAAATTATGCGATTTATGCATTGATGGTACTCCTGAAAATTGATATATATACATCAAATATAACGGCTTGGGTTGGTGCTGTGCTTTTTGCTTATCTTACAAACAGAAAAATGGTGTTCAATTCTGAGGCAAAGGGCAAGAAATCAATTTTCATAGAAATACTGTCGTTTTATGGTGCAAGGGTGTTTTCGCTTGCGGTTGAAACAGGACTGCTCTTTGTGTGCGTGTCGCTTATGGGTATGAACGAGTGGATAACAAAACTCGTCTTACAGGTTGTTGTAATTGTACTCAACTACATTTTCAGCAAGTTCCTTGTATTC
>JBJFIB010000149.1:0-1762 GCA_051894195.1 Acutalibacteraceae bacterium | reverse complement strand
CAGGCGGTCAGTCGATAAACGCCTATATCACAGCCGACACAAAGATTGATATATCAAAGCTGAATGAATTTATTGCAAGCCGCAAGCCGCCCTATATGGTTCCTGCGTCAACTATGCAGATTGATGTAATTCCGCTGACAGTAAACGGCAAGGTCAATAAAAAGGCACTGCCCGAATCCGAAATTCAGCTTGAAGGTGAGATTGTGCCGCCGCAAAACGAAATTCAGCAGAGAATTTTTGACTGCGTAAGTCAGGTGACAGGTTCGGGTAATTTTGGAATTACAACCGATATTTTCTATGCAGGCGTAACCTCAATCGGTGCAATAAAACTCAATGTTCTTCTCTCAAAAGAGTTCAACACTGTAATAAAAACCAACGAACTCAAAGAAAACAATACCGTTGAGAAACTCGAAAAATTCCTCTCGACTTCTCAGCAGGCTGAAAAGTATGACATTCTTCCCGATTATCCGATTACACAGACGCAGAACGGAATTTTTATCGAATGTTCAGCAAATGAGAATACTACAATGTATAATATTCCGTCACTTTTTAAACTGAGTGATAAGGTTGATGTTGACAGACTGAAAACAGCGGTTGAAAACACAATAAACGCTCACCCATATATCAAAACAAAGCTGTTTATGAATGACAGCGGCGATGTAAGAGCCAAGAGAAACGACAGCGAAAAGCCGCTTGTTGAACCTGTTGAATGTGACGAACTTCCCGAAACATCAGAACTTGTAAAGCCGTTTGAATTACTCGGCGGAAATCTTTACAGGGCAAAAATCTATAAAACAAAAACGGCAAATTACTTATTCCTCGAACTTCACCATATCATAGGTGACGGTACTTCTATGGCTGTAATCATTGATGACATCAACAACGCTTATGACGGAAAAGCACTTGAAAAAGAAAACTATACGGGCTTTGAAACGGCACTTTATGAGGAAAAGGCACGCAAAACATACGCATACGAAAAAGCAAAGAAATATTATGATTCGGTATTCGGCGGCTGTGATACTGACTTTTTGCCGATTAAGGACAAAAACGACACTGTTCCGTCAGTCAACAGCTGTGAACTTGAATGTGACCTGTCTGTTGAAAGCATAAAGCACTTCTGTGATGAAAACAATATAACGCTCAATGCATTTTTCAACGGAGTGTTTGGCTTTGTGCTTGCAAAGTATAACTGTAAGGACGAGGCAATATACACGACTGTTTATAACGGCAGAAACGACTCACGGCTTTCAAGAGCGGTTACAATGCTTGTAAAAACTTTCCCTGTACTTTTTAACGCAAACGGCGAGAAAAAGATTATTGATTTACTGACAGAAACAAAAAATCAGCTTATGAACAGTATGTCAAATGACCTTTATTCCTTTGCGGAAATTTCAAGAGCCTATGACATCAAGGCTGACATAATGTTTGTTTATCAGGGCGACAGCTTTGTGTTTGACACAATCGCAGGCGAAAAAACCGAAATGCAGATATTGAGTCTTGACACGGCGAAAGCACCGATAACAATAAATGTATATATCAAGAACAATAAAATAGTATTTGATTGTGAGTATCGTTCCGATATGTACGAAGAAAGCACGATTATGGGTATGGCACAGTGCTTGTCGTTGGTTTCAGAGGAATTTCTCAGCAAGACATATCTCAAAGATGTTTCTGTGCTTACTGACGAATCAAAGGCACTTATTGACGGCTTTAACAAGACAGAAAAATCCTATGACACAAGCAAAACAGTTGTGGATTTGTT
>JBJFIB010000148.1:0-1767 GCA_051894195.1 Acutalibacteraceae bacterium | reverse complement strand
CATGTACTGTCCGAAATAATTTTTACCATATAATCACCCTCATATAAAATCTAATGAAAGTTTGCAACGGACTATTCGTTCACCTTGATTTCGTCAGTGCGAAACAATGCTCACATCTTTCAAGATCTGCATATGATGAGAAACTGCCAGACATGTCAGATTAGTTTTCTCAGCAATTTCAGAAACTTTTACTCCATTATGATCTCCAGTAACCATAACAAGAAAAGATGCTGATAAATCTCATCACCAAAAGTAATTGGAATTTTTAGGCAAGCATCAAATACTGCTTTTAATCGCTTAATCTAATACATTTACATCTCTCCATTTATAAATATAATTAAGTATTTAATTGCATTGTATCATATTTCTGACCAGTATGCAAGAAATAAAGAACAGATAGAGCAAAAATACATATTCAAATCGGTTCTGATTTAATAATTTTGCTTTGCATATGATTAGAAACAAAAATATCTGTTGAATACACACATCCCAACAATTGCTAAAGGCATCTACAAAATTTCGAAAACTTCAGAGTCAAAAAACGGAGAAATCTCTCGAAATCTCCGTTTTCTCTTGTTTTCGCGCATACATCTAAATCTTATACTCATCATGTGATGAGTTGTCAAAACTGTCAACGACCGATTTCGTATCACACTCATTTTGCAGAGGGTGATGATGTATTCCTCTGGTAATTCTCAAAATGAAGGTCACCCCGACTTCCTTCATCGTATTTATCATGCAAGGACACCGCCGCTTCTTCTGCCGATGCGATATCCTTTCTAATATGCGTACAATCGTACCCCTTGCCGCCAGTGGCGAGGGCCTGTCTGCGGAAAAAATAGTGCGTTTCCATTTCACCGAAGGTATCATCCGCGGTGCAAATGGCGGAAATGATGTGAGATAAGCCCCGGCTGTTCAAACAAGAGATCACTCTATCGATTGCCTGCCCCAAACAAGATTAAGGCGGTGGCTGCCAAATTTCATGTTTTCAAGCAGGCTATGAAAATTCGTCTTGCGGAGCATAGCCTCATCTGAAGCCGATTTGTCGGCTTTTTTACCCAAACCGTTCAGTTTTTACTGAACGGAAATGCGATATAAATTCTAATTGTACCATCAAATGCCTGTGAAAAGCGTCGGATTCAGAAACAAGTTTCGGCAAAATATTCATGGGTGAATGTGTATAATATGAGCGTATTCACTCAGTTTATCTGTTTTTATAGACGAAGGAATGAATCATTCATCGAAGGGATGTGGTTAAATGCTTGCCGTAAAACAAATCAACGAGCAACGAAGCATTGAGAGAAATGCTGTGTTGTGTCCTGCCTGCTGTAAAGGCAGATTATGTGATAAACCCAAGAAAGAGAAAGTAAAGGTTGTGCCGGTTCAGATCGATTCGCCTCCGAATCCCGGCAATCAGGTAATCCTCAAATGTCCCAAGTGCGGGGCAATCTCCTCCATTTATATGATTTGAAAGAATAAGTTTGTACATAGCATCCATCCGCCGGACACGCCATAGCAGTATGGCAAAGCAAGCCGGATAAGTGCCTATATCCACCGCCTGTGCGGTGAGAACAAGGACTATCGAGTTAGGGCATGACAAACAGCTTTTGAGCTGTGTTGTCATGCCCTTTTTGCATCCTTTCAGCCAAAAGCGGAAAGGATGCTATGTTTTTTGATTACTGGCTCTGTTATTTAGCGAAATACCCGTGATCCTCCGAATTTTTGATTTCACCCAAATTCAAAAATTCAAAGGAGATCACAAAAATG
>JBJFIB010000147.1:0-8318 GCA_051894195.1 Acutalibacteraceae bacterium | reverse complement strand
TTGTAGTAAACATAGCTTAAACTATGTTGAACAATAAAGAAAAATATTTTTAATATTTTTTATAGCGTTGACAATCGAATAGACAATATCTGAAACGGAGAAGTGAAAATGACTGTTTTTTTACAATTAGCTACGATTGCGGCAGTGCCCGTTGTATTATCTGTAATGCTTTACATACTGGACAAAAAGACTGCTTTCAAAAAAATTAAATATGTGCCGAAACAGTTGATTTTCGGAATCATTTTTGGCTTGCTTGCAGTGTGTGCAACCGAGTTCGGTGTGAATGTCGGCGGTGCAACAATAAATGTGCGTGACAGTGCTCCGATTTGTGCAGGACTTATTTTCGGAGGTCCGGCAGGTATTATTGCCGGCATTATCGGTGGTGTGGAACGCTGGTTTGCAGTTTTGTGGGGTGCAGGAGAATATACACGCCTGGCATGTTCTGTTTCAACCGTTCTTGCCGGTATTATTGCGGCACTGATACGCAAGTTTATGTTTGATAACAAAAAGCCATCATGGTTCTACGGTCTTGCCATCGGTATGATAATGGAAGTTATCCATATGCTGATGATTTTCCTGACAAATATGTACGATGTTCGTGTGGCGTTTTCCTTTGTAAAGATTTGTTCTTTACCGATGATAATCATAAACGGTATTGCTGTTATGCTGTCGGTTCTTTTCGTGTCGGTTATCGGCAAATCAAAGAATAAAAAGCACAGTGAACTTAAAAATATATCCCAGACATTTCAGCGGTGGCTGTTAGTATGTGTTGTCATTGGATTTCTTTGCACTACGGTGTTTACATGGACATTACAGACTCAGCTTTCTGAAAGTAATGCCACAAGTCTGATAAAACTTAATATTGATGATGTAAAACAGGATATTACAGATGCCTCCGACAAGAATCTTCTGTCAATAACCCATGCTGTTGCAGATGAAATCAACAGGGAGAATAAGGTTGATTCTCAACAGCTTGTTGAATTAGGAAAAAAATACGATATTGCCGAAATCAATATTGTTGACCGTCGTGGGATAATCACTGCATCAACTTTTCCCGATTTTCTAAATTACGATATGAGTGGAGGCAAACAGTCTGCTGAATTTCTTGTTTTGCTCGACGGTAAAACAACCGAATATGTGCAAAGCTATCAGCCGACCTCGTCAAATTCGGAAATTTTACGCAAATATGCTGGCGTTGTACTCCAACAGGGTGGCTTTGTTCAGGTTGCGTATGATGCGGAACGCTTTCAGAGGGATATTGATGATCAGGTTATCGGTGCAAGCCACAACCGTCATGTCGGCGAGGGAGGCAGTATCATTATAGCTGACGAAAACCTGAATATTGTAAGCGGCAGAAACAATGACGAGGGAAAGAATCTTTCCGTAACCGGCATTGAGCTTGACACGAATAAGACGGCTGAATATGAACGGTTTGTTGCCGATGTGTATGGTACTGGTTCATACTGTATGTATGTTGTTTCCGAGGGCTATTATATAATCGGCGTTATGCCGCAAAGCGAAGCGGTCTTTTCAAGAGATGTTTCCGTATATGTTACGGTATTTATGGAATTTGTCGTTTTCGGAATGCTTTTTGTACTTGTCTATTTTCTGATTAAAAAACTTATCGTTGATAATATCGAACGCATAAATATGCTGCTGTCCAGAATCACTGACGGAGATCTGGATGTGGTTGTCGATGTGCGTTCAAATGAAGAATTCGCATCTCTTTCCGACGATATAAATTCTACCGTTACAACCTTAAAGCATTATATTGACGAGGCAGCGGCAAGAATTGATAAAGAACTTGAATTTGCAAGAACTATCCAACATTCTGCACTGCCGGGTGTATTTCCACCGTTTCCGAATAAAACGGAGTTTGATATTTTCGCCACAATGCACACCGCAAAGGAAGTCGGCGGCGATTTTTACGACTTCTATTTTGTCGGCGAAGATAAGCTGGCGTTTCTGATTGCCGATGTTTCGGGTAAAGGAATTCCTGCCGCCATGTTTATGATGACAGCCAAAACATTGATTAAAAGCTTTGCGGAAGCAGAAAACACAGTGAACGATGTGCTTACAAAAGCAAATGAAAAGCTGTGCGAGAACAATGACGCAGGTATGTTTGTAACGGCATGGATGGGAATTATAGATTTAAAAACCGGTCTTGTCGAATTTGCAAACGCAGGACACAATCCGCCGCTTGTACGGCATAAGGACGGTAAATTTGAATATCTGAAAGTCCGTGGAGGCTTTGTTCTGGCGGGAATGGAGGGAATCCTCTACAAAAAGAATGAATTGCAGCTTAACCCCGGTGATGAAATTTTCCTGTACACAGACGGTATAACAGAGGCGACTGACGCAAATAATCAGTTGTACGGCGATGACCGCTTGCTTGATTTTATGAATACGCTGAACGGAGTACCTGCTGACTCTGTTTGTGGTGCAGTTAAAGCAGATGTGGACAGATTTGTCGGTAATGCACCTCAATTTGATGATATGACCATGCTATATTTGAAATATAACGGAGGAACATCTGATGAAAGAATTATTGATTGACGCAACTGTTGAAAATATCGAAAAGGTTATTGAATTTTGTCAATGAACAGCTTTAAGAGTTTGATTTCCCGATGAAAACACAGACACAGATTGACATTTCCATTGACGAGCTGTTCGAAAATATTGCACACTACGCTTATAATCCTGATGTCGAACCTACTGCTGTATCGCCGTCCAAACGGGCGGCGATTTTGTATTTAATGGCGATTTTGAGTTGTGTTATTACTGACTTTTTATGTTTGTTTTTTTGAAAACATTGAAAATTATGCATATTCTATATGATTTATTGAGTATTTATTTTTTACTTTGTCCTTGTTTGTACAGAAATTTGATTGATTTTTTGATTTGTATATTGTAGAATTATTATAAAATAATTATGCCCTATGCATTTGCAATAATTTTATAAATGTAATATTGTTGTTTTTGCACTATTGTATAGAGAATGGTTTGTTATAGTAAAAGTTTTCAACTTGTTATGATAAACCCAAAAGCCGAAATCAAAAATATTACACAGCGAAAGAGGAGAAATTATGACTAAATTTTCCGATATGAAATACGAAAGACCCGATGTTGAAAAATCAAAAATACAGGCGGAAAAAATAAAAGATAAATTCAATGCGGCAGATACATTTGAAAAAGCCGACAGTGCATTTCTTGAATGGGATAAGTTCACAGGTCATATTGACACAATGATGAGCCTTGCATATACAAGACACTCAATAGATACGACAGATGAATTTTATGATAAAGAGGTTGAATATATTGACGAGCAGTCACCAATCTTTACTGATATTCAGCAGAGTTTTGCAAAGCTGCTTGTAGGCAGTCCGTTCAGACCTCAGCTTGAAGAAAAATACGGAAAGCTGATGTTCAAAAATACCGAAATGTTTTTAAAATCCTTTTCTCCTGAAATTATACCCGAAACACAGGAAACAAACAAGCTCGAAACGGCATATCAGAAACTTATCGCCTCAGCACAAATTGACTTTGACGGCGACAAAAAGACAATTTCACAGCTTTTTCCTTATAAGCAGTCGGCAGATGATGATGTAAGGCGTGCGGCTTGGCTTGCAGAGGGAAATTTTTATAACGAACACGGCGAGGAACTTGACAGAATTTACGATGAACTGGTTAAACTTCGCCACAAAAAAGCAGTTAAACTCGGTTACAGGAATTTTGTAAAACTCGGATACCTCCAAATGACACGAAATTGCTATAATGCGGAAGATGTTGCAAAATTCAGAAAAGCCGTAATTAAATATATTGTTCCCGTTGCGGATAAGCTCTATCGTCAGCAGGCACAGCGTACAGGACTTGAATATCCGCTGACCTTTGCAGATGCGGCACTGAAATTCCGTGACGGCAATCCTAAGCCACAGGGAACATCTGAGGATATTCTTGCGGTCGGCAAGAAACTCTATCACGAACTGTCGCCCGAAACAGCCGCATTTATTGATATGATGTATAATGATGAACTCCTTGATGTACTCAGCAAAAAGGGCAAGGCAGGCGGCGGCTACTGTACATCGTTTGCGGACTATAAAGTGCCGTTTATCTTCTCGAATTTCAACGGTACGGCTGACGATGTTGAAGTAATCACTCACGAGGCAGGTCATGCCTTTGCATATTATATGGCAAGGAATATTGTTCCGTCAGACAATCAGAATCCGACGCTTGAATCGTGCGAAATTCACTCGATGACAATGGAGTTTTTCGGCTGGCGGTGCAGTGATGAATTTTTCGGGAAAGACAGCAAAAAGTTCAGATACGGACATCTTTTCAGTGCAATTACATTTATTCCATATGGCACTATGGTTGACCATTTTCAGCATATAGTATATGAAAACCCCGAAATGACGCCGCAGCAGCGTCATAATGTATGGCGTGAACTGCTCGGAGTTTATATGCCGTGGATGAAACTTGACGGTTCAGCGTTTTACGGTGAGGGCAAAGGCTGGCAAAGACAAATGCATATTTACGAAAATCCGTTCTATTATATTGACTATTGCCTTGCACAGACCGTTGCACTTGAATTCTGGGTGATTATGCAGAAAAATCACAACGAGGCATGGGACAGATATATGCGTCTTGTAAAAAAGGCAGGCACACAGACCTTTAATGAACTTGTTGAAACCGCAGGTTTAAAAACTCCGTTCGGTGATGAAGCACTGAAAGAAGTATCACAGGCTTGTGAAAAATGGCTTGAAGAAAATTCCGACTTTTCGTAAAGTCAGATAAAGGAATGAAGAATATATGATGAAAAATTTTGTTCAGTTTGAGAATGTATATAAAAGATATAAAATGGGTGAAGTTACGATAACGGCGGCTGACGGTGTAACATTTTCTATTGACGAGGGAGAATTTGCGGTTGTTGTCGGACTAAGCGGTGCCGGAAAAACAACAGTTCTTAACATTCTTGGTGGAATTGACAGCTGTGACGAGGGACTTATCAAAGTCGGCGGAAAGGACATAAGCCATCTTAACGAAAAAGAACTTGCCTCTTACCGCCGTTATGACATAGGCTTTGTGTTTCAGTTCTATAATCTTATACCTAATCTTACCGCACGGGAAAATGTTGAACTTGCAACACAGATATGCCGTGAATCACTCGACGCTGACACCGTGCTTGACAGCGTCGGACTTGCCGAAAGAAAGGATAATTTTCCGTCACAGCTTTCCGGCGGCGAACAACAGAGAGTATCAATCGCAAGGGCTTTGGCGAAAAAGCCGAAACTTCTCCTGTGTGACGAACCGACAGGTGCTCTTGATTACAATACAGGCAAAACTATTCTTAAACTTCTCCAAACTAAATGCATTGAGGACGGAATGACTGTTGTTCTGATAACTCACAATCAGGCGATAACTCCTATGGCAAACCGTGTTATAAATATGAAAAGCGGAAAAGTAGTAAGTAATGTTGTGAACCCGAATCCGCTCCCGATTGAGCAGATTGAATGGTAAAAAATTTTTGCTCAGGGAAGGAGGAAAGAAATGAAGTCACTAAGGAAAAATATATTAAGAGAAATTTATAATACAAAATCAAGGTTTATTTCGATTCTTGCAATAATAGGATTGAGTGTCGGATTTTTTTCAGGCTTAAAAGCGGCGTGTCCGAGTATGATTGAAACCGCAGACAGATATTTTGTTGACCAGAATCTTATGGATATAAGCCTGATGTCAACCGTCGGTTTTGATGATGACGATATACAGGATATAAGTAAGCTGAGCAGTGTTGTTGATGTTATGCCGTCATATCGTGCCGACTTGCTTGTAACAAAGGACAGTGTGGATAAGGTCGCAAGGGTTTATTCAGTGCCGGAAAAAACGGATACAAATTCAAAGGTTCTGAACGAACCTGTTTTGCTTGACGGGCGAATGCCGAGGAATGACGGTGAGTGTGTTATTGAAAGCTATTTTATGGATATGGAAGGCTATAAAATCGGCGATACAATAACACTCAAAGACACTGTCAACGGAAAATCAACCGATACCTTTGTAAAAAATCTGTCATATAAAATTGTCGGTACGATTGAATCCCCGCTTTATCTGACTTTTTCAAGAGGTAACACAAATGTCGGCAGCGGTTCAATATCATTTTATATGATGATAAAACCTGAGGAATTCAACTATGAACGCTATACTAATGTTTATGTAACGACAAAAGCGTCACAGCAGGGATTGTCGGGATTTTCGGACGAATACAAGGATATTATCGGTGATGAAACAACCGAGTTTGAGCAGCTTTCGTCTTCCTGTATTAACCGCTTTAACAGTACAACGCTTTCTGATGCAAAGAAAAAACTCTCTGACGCACAGAAAGAATATGCCGAGAAAAAGCAGGAGGCAGAGGACGAAATTTCTGACGGTGAGAAAAAACTCTATGACGCTCAGAAAGAATTTAACGATAAAATCACTGAGGCTGAACAAAAAATTTCGGATACAGAAAAACAGCTTGCAGACGCAAAAACCAAACTTTCTGATGGACAGGCAGAGTATCAGACAAAAATCAACGAGGCATATAATCAGCTTGTTGACGCACAGAAACAGTACGACGACGGTCTGAAAAAATATAATGACGCAAAACTGGAATATGATACTCAGATTTCACAGGCACAGAGTAAACTCGACTCCGCACAAAGCGAATACGACAGACAGTACAATCAGTTTTACAATACAACAAAGCCTCAGGCAGAAACTCAGCTTACAATTCTTAAAACGGCTATCGACTTCTGTAATGCTGAAATTGAAAAAATCAAAAATAAAATAAACGATTTAAGCGGTTTTATTGATATTGAAATAGAATTGTCTGATGATTTAAAGGAAAAACTTCAAGAATACAGACAAAAACTTGACGACTATCAAAAACAGTATGACGACGGTATGAAACAGCTTGCCGAGGGTGAAAAGCTTCTTGCTGATGCAAAGTCAAAGCTGACAGCGGCACAGGAAGAATTTGAAACAAAAAAAGCAGACGGTGCAGCACAGCTTAATGATGCAAAATCACAGCTTGATTCGGCACAAAGTCAGCTTGAAATAGGTAAACTGACCTACGAAAACGCAATGAACAACGGAATGCTTGAATTGCAGACGGCACAGGCACAGATTACCGAGGGAGAAAAACAGCTTGAACAGGGCAAAAAGGAGCTTGAAACTCAAAAGACAAAAGGTCAGCAGGAACTCAAAGCCGCCCGTGAAAAGCTGACAGACGGAAAATATGAGGCAAATTTACAGCTTTCTTCCGCCGAAGAAAAACTGAATGACGCACAAAAAACAATAGATAATCTTGAAGACGCAAAGTGGTATGTTAATGACCGTGAAAATAATCCCGGATATTCCGGTCTTATTCAGGACGCACAGCGTGTTGACTCGATTGCAACGGCATTTCCGCTGTTCTTTTTGCTTGTTGCCGTTCTTGTGTGCCTTACAACTATGACAAGAATGGTTGAAGAAAGGCGTACAGAGATAGGAACTCTCAAAGCACTCGGATATTCCGATATGGCTATTTCCGCAAAGTATTTTATCTATGCGGCTGTTGCGTCATTAACCGGCAGTATTGTCGGTATTGTTCTCGGACTTTTGACACTGCCGTTCATAATCGTTGATACATACGGCATTATGTACACACTTCCGCAGACAAAACTTGTCATTCCGTGGGACAGCGTGATATACTCAACTCTGACAGGACTGCTCTGTACCTGTGTTGTCGCACTTGTATCCTGCTTTAAGGAACTCAGGATAAAGCCGGCAACGCTTATGCGTCCGAAAGCACCAAAACCCGGCAAACGCATTTTGCTTGAACATATCACACCAATCTGGAAACATATGAACTTTACATCAAAAGTAACGGCGAGAAATCTTTTCAGGTATAAGGCAAGATTTTTGATGACCGTTATCGGCGTTGCGGGTTGTACTGCACTTATTGTTGCAGGTTTCGGACTGAAAGGTTCAATTTCCGTAATTGCCGACAGACAGTTCGGTGAAATTACAAAGTATGATGAAGTTTTTGCCCTGTCCGAGTCGGGAACATCATCAGAAAAAGCGTATCTTATGTCGCAGTTCCACGCTGACGACAGGTTTGCGTCAACACTTCTCGGTTATCAGGGTTCATCAACGGTATATTGTGAAAGCAAGGACAAAAGCATAGGTCTTTCAATCGTAATCGGAGATGACCAAAAAACATTTAAAAAGATGTTTGAACTGCGTGACCGTAAAAGTCACGAACAGTTATCTCTTGATGACAGCGGAATAATCATTACCGAAAG
>JBJFIB010000146.1:0-8438 GCA_051894195.1 Acutalibacteraceae bacterium | reverse complement strand
ATTCGGAATAAACGATACATAGTTTGTATATACAGTGTTTTTGAATTTGCCCGAATAGTTTTTTGATGAGAGTGTTATTTCAGCATATCCGTTATCCTCAGGGATTGAGAATATCGGGTCAGAGAAGTTTATACTGAGTATTTCCTGTCCGTCTTCACTGCGTGTAAGAGATATGCCTAAATTATATATCTCAGATGACTTTAAGAAAGAAATTGTAACAGGCTCGCCGTTTGTATTCAAGGTGTATGAATCTACATTAGTTGTAACTGTCACTGATGACAAATCATCGGCTTTGCGTGAAACAGATGCAAAATCAGCAAATGAATTTACAAGATTATTGTCAATGCTTTCATATATATTCAAGGATATTTTACCTGTCAGGCTGTATGGTGCAGGAAGTTTATCTTCAAAAGTATAATCGGTTATTGACATTTTACCTGAATTGTGCAGTCTTGCCCGCCAGTTTATTGTTGCATAAGGACCGACGCTTGTTTTGTAGGGTATTACTGTTGTATCCTGGTCATTGATGTAGGAATCCGTGTAGGCTGTAACTCCCGGAATTATGCCTCCTCGAATAACAGTTACATCTGATGTCAGCCATTTTCCGCTTGTTGCTGACGGAAAAAGAGTGGAAATTTCTTCGGACTCTTTTACACTGCAAGAGCCGTCGTTCTGGTCGGTATGAATATATGTAAAACTGCCGTTTACCGAAACATCACTGCTGTCAGCGGCGTTTACACCTGAATCAAGATAATCATAATAATGCATAGTTACGGTATTTCGTGCAAAATCAAGACTTTCAGAGCTTTTTCCTGTATTGCACATATAGCCAAAGACCAGTGCGTCATTTTTTTCGAGAAAATACTTTTTCTCTGTTTCATCATACTGTATTGCATATTCTCCTGTACCTGCTGAAACCGTAAATGTCAGATTGCGGTCGTCAGGTGTACAGGTTATACTTGCGTTGCGGTAACGAACCTCTGTTTCAGACGGTACATTTAATGAAATCAAAGGACTTCGGCTTATGTCCGAATTGTCGCAGGTTTTTATTGTCGATACCATATCACTTCTATCCGGAAAAACCGCATTATTTATAAGTGATTTGAATGTAAATCCTTCGGGCAGCAAGTCATAAATATCATCAAGATACAGACGGCTGTTGCCGTTGTTATAAAGTACAACATAATATGATACCATACGGTAAGATGAATCGTTGTTATTATAATAAATTCTGCTTTGTGTTTCAGAATGGGTGTTGGATATATATCTGCCTGTTCCATAAACGCCCTTTTGTATCAATACATTGCCTGTTTCTTTCAGACTGTGATATACCGTATGTTCCTCTTTGTAAACATAGAATATATTTGATATTTTATTGCCTCTTACGGCATCGCAATATTTACTCCACACGAGAGAATCGTCATTATCCGGAAAATCAAGCTTTACATACATAACAAAGCTGTCATTTGCCGGTATTACAATTTTCATAGAGGAATCCCACGACATATAATAATGTCCCTCTCGTGTTATTCCAAGAAATTTATCGGTTATTTCCCAACTATCCAGTCCTGTTACTGATAAAGCCTGTGTGCTGTCATAAATCAGAGAAACATTTTCCTTAGTCCAGTCAAATTCATTCATAGTCACCGGAAGTTCATCACTGATATCATTTCCGGTAATTGTGAAAGGATAATCATTCGGATTTGAAAGCGTAAGCCGATAGTAAACACTTTCACCCTTTGAAACAACGGAATATCCGTCATCATCTGCCGTATATGTTCCGTCGGAATTCGGCGTTACTATTTCTTTGTTTGAAGTCAGCAGTGAACCGTTACCCCACAAAGCCGTATAAATACGGTCGCCTGTTTTGTTGTTCATCCATGCAATATTTCCGATACTGTATGCACTTGATTTAATAAGGTCTTTATCGACTATTGTATGATAGCTGACATCTAAGTAATAAGCCTCCGGTTCCAGAGAGGAATAATACCATAATATTTTTGTATGCAGTCCTGAGTAAGAATAACTGTCACCGCCTGCCGAAACGGTTTCCTCTGAGTCGGCGGAATTAACCGTTATTGTATCGGCAAGCATAGTGTTTCCGCTTTCATCAATGCCTACATAAATATTTCTGTAAGTACCCGGTTTTGAGAGAATATAGTATTTGATATTCTGCCCGTTTTCTGACACCGTTGTTGTTTTTAATTCTTCATCGGCAAGCGACGGATTAGCCTCAACAGGCACAAGAAGTTCCTGTATTCCGAAAATATCATCAACCAACGGTAAGTTTTCGTATTTACCTGTTCCGTAATGTGCAAATTCAATATTATAATCCACTACATCACCGAACTGTGCGTTAAGTCCGTCTGTGAGTTCCTCGCCTGTTTCATTCAGATAAGCAGTTTTACTTATATATGCCTCACGCTTATATGTTCTTAATACATAATTATAGCAAATACCCTTGTTTCCGTTCATAAGATATGCATTATTTTTTATGTTTGCTATCTGTGCTGTCGGATAGCTTCCCGGATAATCATCATTGAGGAGCATAAATGTATCTTTTATTGTTGCATAAATATAATAATAATTGTTTTGTCCGCCTGTAAGTCTTATTTTATTGTCGTCGTCAGCTACACCCCATTCGGTTTTGAAATTTGTATTCAAATCAATGGCGTAACCCATATTTTTAAGTGTTTCAGAAAGTGATGTATCGACTTCAACAATACTTCCGTCAGATGATTTTGTTATCTGCAATTTTGTCTGGTCATCATTCCAGCTTATTACAAGGCTGTCTGTTTCAGCGTCATCATAAGTTGTATTTGCGGGAGTTATGTATGCCTCTGTTCCGTCCGTTGCCGTTACATTCTGGTACTGACCGAATATTGCGTTAGTGATTGTAAGTGTCAGCCGCTTTCCGTAGGTATCATTAAACATACGATCCATATTTTCGGGAGTTATATATATAGTCTGAGGCATAGCGTCCGAAATCCTGTAATTTCCTTCTTCGGATTCATAAACAGCCGCACCTTTGTTATAAAGACGGATTGTATATTGTATATCTTCTCCGAAATATGTTGCGGCGGTTGCCGACTTTGCAATGGCGACAGACGCACCAAGCGGTGAAAAGTATTTATCAACATCTGCTGTATCTTCAACATCTGATGAATATGTAAAATGAGTAACCGACCTGACATCATTATGTACTGTATATAAAGTATCTGCGGTGTCGTTCAGAACATCGGAATTTACATCGAATGAACCCTTATGCAAAGTTAAGCTTACTGAAATATTGCCTATTTCAGCTGTCGTTGAGCTGTTTCTGGACTTCCAGTAAAAAACAATATTCTGTAATTCTTCGTTCCATTCGGCACGGAACGAATTTGCATTATATGAGGAAACACTCGCAACGGTTATATCACCGGCATAAATATAATTCGATACTGCCCGTGTGTTGCCTGACTTTATGCACTCGATAACCTCAGGCTTCCACTGCACCTGTTCGGGAAGTGTTATGTAGTCATAAAATTCAACGGAACGGACATAATCCTTGCCGTATGCCGATGTTGTGGAGGAACTTCTTTTTTGTTCAATCTTGTATGAAATATTATCCGCAAGAACCAGATTACCGTTTCCGTCACCGACAATATTGATTTTTGTGCTGCCTGTACTGGATTTTGCTAATGTAAAATCATCAGAAACAGTAGTCCAGTAAGCCTGTATTGCTGAGAGTGTTGTTGCTCCTGTCTGTTCATCAACATTTGACGGACATTCGATTATTTTATTCGCATTTTCTTCTGCCTGTTCCTGTGTAAGAATTGTACCCCATACCGTCAGACCGCCGCCTTTTGATGACGGTGACGGATAAGTTGATTCAATCGAAATAGTGGCTGTTTGTCCGATAGCCGGAACAAAGTCAATATAAACTATGTTCGGTACATCGGTAGAATAACAGGTAACGGTAGTTCCGTTCATCTCGATTGTGTTTCCGGGAGAAATACTGAGTAAATTGTCAAGCTCAGATGTTTCAAAATACACACGGTAAACACTGTCCGTTGACTGTTCTATATTGCCGACTGAAATGCTGACGGAAATATTATTTCCTGTCAAAGTCTTGTAGCCGCCGTTTCCCCATTCAAGCATGCCTTCGTCTTTATCATTATTGATAAACGAAATATACATAGGTCTTAAATCGCCTACTACAAGGCTTTTCTGACCGTTCATATTCTCACTGAAACTTCCGCTGCCCGATATTCCGCCAAGAGCCGTATATTCAAAAGCACGGTAGCCTATTTTTGCATTCGTAAAGCTGCTTTCTGCCTCTTCTTCGGTAGTTTTACCGTTTACGCTTGCAAGATTCTGAGCATAAGCAAATCCGTAAACCGAAATGTTTTCTATATTTTCGGGTTGTTCAAAGGATACTGATGTGAGTTTTTCTGCAAGTTTAAAGGCATAGGTATCCACGGTGTTAATTTTACAGGTGACATCACTTTCAGGAGTTATCTCAGCGGGAATGACTATATTTTCAGCGTCATAAGGAACATAGGCAACGCTCGCTGTCAGAGTGGTTGCGTCGTATTTATAGACAACTCCCTGTTCATCAACATATACAGTGCCGACAAGTGCGTCGAGTGGTGCAGGCATAGGTACAGCGTTAAAAACATGTTCGTCTATGGTTATCTGATTAGGACCGACAAACTTAACCGTTTCGGCATTTTTCAGAACACTCTGAAATCCATTTGCGTTGCCTCCCCATGCTGATTTTTCATTACGCAGACGGTCAACATTTTTTCCGATGGTAAGCTCATATTTTTCCGTCCTTGCCGGCTGTCTTTGAAAATAATATGCATGCTGAGCATCAAAATAAAGATTTTTAAGCGAAGGTGTAGATGATGACAGCTCATAATCCACTATTGTGTTTGTACCGACAGCTATATAAAGCTCCTGTAAGGATTTTGCACCGGCAAGATAGAAGCACGATGAACCGTTATTTTCGTGGAGAACAATTCTTTTCAGGTTTGTACAGCCGTTATCAAACGCCCTGCTCGAATTTATTTTTACGCTGTCGCCAAAAATAACCTCTTCAAGACTTGACGCACCATAAAACTCCTGACCTTTAGAAAGTGTTGGTACAGTATTCGGTACTGTTATTCTTTTCGCATATTTGAGGTATGAGAACGCACTGGCACCGATAGATGATACATTTTCGGGAACGGTATATTCATCGCCCTTTTTATAAGGCGGATAAGATGCCAGTTCACTTGTTCCGTCACTCAGATATTTAAATAAAATACCGTCATCTGAATAATAAGTTGTATTGTTTTCATTCACAATATATTCTTCAATAGGATTGGAAGAAAATGATATACTTTTTACGGTTGACGGAATATATACACTTTTAATGTTACAACTTCTGAAAGCTCCTCCGCTCACTGTTTCCAAACCCTCATGAAAAGTAACCTTTGTTAATGTTGAACAAAACTGAAAAGCCCATGCACCAATACTTTTCAGGCTTTCAGGAAAAACCACCTCAGAGAAATTATTATAGTCAAAGCTGTAACCGCCTATCGTTGTCAGACTTTTTCCAAGTTTCAAATTGGTTGCACCCAGACTTCTGAAACAACTGCTTCCGATAGAAGTAACATCATCTCCTATAACAATAGTGCTTATTGCTTTTGCATAGTTTGACCATAAATTTGTATCATTGGGCAAATCACCCGAACCCGAAATTGTAAGAGTACCTTTATCTGCCATTCTTTTTTTAGTATATGCCCATGTTAAAGATGTTCCTTCTATTTCGCCGCCGTCAATATATTCTTCCTGTGATGACGCTCTGAGTTTTTTTACAGTTGTCTGAGTATCTTTTTTTTCAATCCAGCTAAGCTCGGTTTCGCTTTGTCTTGCCGTATCGTCCTTTGCTGAGTCAAGGTCTTTTCCGCTGCCTCCGACGATTGTCAATGATGCGGTTTTATTATCGGCATTTTCGGATTTTTTCTGTGATTTGATAATATCCGTTATTTCATTATCGCTCAATTCTTCACTGTTTTCGGAACTTATCATATTCAATTTGTAATCCTGTATATCAAAGTCAGTTACAACATAAACATCTGACTCACAATCAAGAGTAAAAATGTGTGTTTCACCCTCAGAAAGCTCAAACCAGTAATTAACAGCACCGTCACCGCCGGTTTCACGGTTAAGAATAAGACTGTTTCCACTATGGTCTGTAATTTCGGTTTGGTCATCATTAAAAATATATTTATCCGACAATCCTGCACATTTGCCGTTAAAAGTAAGCGTAAAGCATTTTTTCTCTGCTGTTCCCTGTGCTTTGACATTTACGGAAAGACTGTTTCCGTATTCTGTACTCATATATTCCGCTGAAATATACGGGTTGCTTTCGGTCATACTGACAGCAGGTTTTGACATTGACATAAACACTGTTATCAATACAACAACAGAAAGCAATACTGTCACCAGAAATACAGCACTCATTTTTTTATGATTGTATATATAGCGGCTTATTTGTTCGTACATTTTTGTTTTCATATCTATCAACTCTCTGTTATTTTTTGTGTATGCGACCTTTTATTGTGATAATTACAACAAACAGCAATATTGCAGGAAGTGCAAAAAACAATGCTGTAATATTGGTATCTATTTGTACGGCGTCAGATGTTACTCTGAGCGATGATGTATTTTCTATTCTTTTTCCTCTTACAAGAATACGGTGTGTATTGACTCCGTAGGGCGTACAGGTAACAAGTGTAACATAATCCTGACCTTCAACAACTTTAAGCAATCTGTCGTCATCAGGTTCAACTATCGCAATATTATCAACTTCATATGTAAGCATTTCATCAAGAACCGATATTGTGAATGTGTCGCCTGTATCAAGTTTGTTTATATCCGTAAATAATTTTGAGCTGACCATTCCCCTGTGTCCCGTCAGAACACAATGTGTTCCTTTTCCGCCGACTGGCAGTGACGAACCTTCAAGATGACCTGCTCCGTTTGCAAGAACCGACTCAGATGTACCGTGATATACAGGCAGTTGAACATTTATTTTATCAATAGTAATATATCCCATCATATCGTTGCCGGATATATTCAACAGTTTTTTGTAATCGGGATTTTTGGGTTCACCGCTGACAAAATGCTGTTGAGCAGCTGTAATTTTTTCGTTATAATCCCTTGCCTGTTGTTTATATTCGTTATAGGCATCTTTATTCATACCGAGAACCTTGTCTTCATACGATGCTATTGACTGAGTTTGGTGAAGTGAATTTATATAATTGCTTATGCTTGGATACAGCACCAGGGACAGACCTATAATTAACAAAAATATTAAAACTATTGTGGGTAAATGTTTTCTCATAGATCTCTCCCTGATGCCGTAACGCAGATTTTTCTGCATTACGGCTGATTAACACCAGTTTTTAACTTAATCCTTATCTTTCTTATCAGATATACGCTTTCTTACAATAAGCAAAACTAAGGCAACAACTATAATTACTCCGCCGACAATATAAAAAATTGTCGTGCCTATACCGCCTGTTACAGGTAAAATACTTCCTGACTGGTTGAGAACCTCAACAACAGCAACACCTGTATTATCCTGCTTTAAGGTTATTGACTCAACAGCAGTATTATCTGATTTTGCATTAGCAATAATTTCAACCTTAATAGGATTGTCTAAAAGATGGTATCCGTCAGGTGCGGCAACTTCTTTTAAATAATACTGGGTTGAGGAATCCAGTCCACTGACCGTAATATAACCGTTTTCTGCTGATACAATATCAACGCCGGTTTCATTTGTTGTTGCAACACGGTATGTATTATATCCGTCAGAATTTGTACCGGAAGATACTACCGCAATTTCATTTTCGCAGCCGTTGTCACTGTAAATTCTGAATTTAGCATTACCAAGACCTGTTTCGGTTTCTTCATTCAAATAATATTTGAAAACATTGAAACTGTAACTGTAAACCTTAACTTCCTTTTCGGGTGTTGTTTCGGTACTGGAAGTATCATAAGGATTGTTTGAATACTGAATTTTTGCGGTATTGTTTTCATTACTGTTGAATATTACAGCGTTTTCATTAAGTACAGCATTATAGGCAATATACAGGCTTGTTCCTGAGTTAGCCTTTACATAACTGCTGTTCACTTCAATTTCAAAGGTACAGGTTGATTTATCCGTTTCTGAAACATCGTTGCCTGTCTTTAACAAAATGGGCGGAAGTTCCCGACCTCTAAGGTCGGGGATGTAAGCGTGTCAGCCGCAAGGCTGACAAATATTTGACATAATCAGTAATTTGTGCTATTGTGATAAAAAGCAGTTTTCGGGAAGTGAAAAGTAATGAACAAAGCCTATAAATTCAGAATATATCCGAATGAGGAACAAAAAGTTTTGTTTGCAAAAACATTCGGCTGTGTCA
>JBJFIB010000145.1:1869-8509 GCA_051894195.1 Acutalibacteraceae bacterium | reverse complement strand
TTAAAAATTAGGTGTTTTATAAAAACGAAGTCGGGCGGACAATGACTCACTATCACTGCTCGCCCTGACGAACTTCTGAGTTTAAACAGAAATTTTATTATTCCTTGATAAAGCCTTTCTTTGCCTGAACCTTAATCGGCAAACCAAAGAGGTTGATAAATCCTGCTGAATCTTTCTGGTTGTAAACTTCGTCTTCATCAAATGTTGCAATATCTTCATCATAGAGTGAGTATGGTGATGTAACGCCTGCGTCAATGATATTGCCTTTGTAAAGTTTGAGTTTAACATCGCCTGTAACGGTTTCCTGTGTTGAATCAACGAATGCAGAAAGAGCCTTGCGGAGAGGTGTGTACCACTGACCGAAATATACAAGCTCAGCAAAACGGTTTGCAACATTCTGCTTGTAGTGATATGTATCTCTGTCGAGTGTGATTTCTTCGAGCTTGTTGTGTGCGTGGTAAAGGATTGTTCCGCCCGGAGTTTCATAAACGCCTCTTGACTTCATACCTACGAGTCTGTTTTCAACGAGGTCAACAATACCGATACCGTTTTCGCCGCCGAGTTTGTTGAGTTTCTTTACGAGTTCAACAGCACCGAGTTTTTCACCGTCGATTGCAACAGGAATACCCTTTTCAAATGATATTGTAACATAAGTTGCCTTATCGGGAGCCTGTTCAGGTGAAACGCCGAGTTCGAGGAAACCTTCCTTGTTGTACTGCGGTTCGTTTGCAGGGTCTTCAAGGTCAAGTCCTTCGTGTGAAATGTGCCATATATTTTTATCTTTTGAGTAGTTTGTTTCTCTTGTTATTTTAAGAGGAATGTTGTGTGCCTCAGCATATTCGATTTCTTCTTCACGGGATTTGAGGTTCCACTCTCTCCAAGGAGCGATAATCTTCATATCCGGAGCAAATGCCTTGATTGCAAGTTCAAAACGAACCTGGTCGTTACCCTTACCTGTACAGCCGTGGCAGATTGCGTCTGCACCCTCTTTAAGAGCGATTTCAACTATTCTCTTTGCGATAATAGGACGAGCAAATGATGTGCCGAGAAGATATTTATTTTCATAAACTGCACCGGCTTTTACTGTCGGGAATACATAATCCTCAATAAATTCTTTGTTGAGGTCTTCGATATAAAGCTTTGAAGCACCTGTCTTTTTAGCCTTTTCTTCAAGACCTTCAAGCTCTGTTCCCTGTCCGACATCACCTGAAACTGCGATAACTTCACAGTTGTCATAGTTTTCTTTGAGCCATGGAATGATGATTGATGTATCAAGACCGCCTGAATATGCAAGAACTACTTTTTTAATGTCACCCATTATATTGAACCTCCGTTATCTGTTTGTTTGAGTATGCTTTTATTATACACTTTTTATACATAAAATCAAGCACTTTATGCATATTTATTCAAATATCAGAATTTTTGTATGTTTTTACATTATCAAGAGATTATTGGGATTTTTTTTATGATATTTTTCAAATTATTTGATGATTTGTTTTAATTTTTGATGTTTATAGTTTATTTTCAGAGATTTTAGCAATATAAGGCAATACTTAATTTTGCAAATAATATACATTTTTGCAGTATATTATGTATATTTTTCGCTTTTCATAATTTGTTTTAAGTTTTGCGTTTCAAAAAACAGTGTAAAATTCATATTTAATATGATATAATGTAAATGTATCGGGCAAATTTTGAAGCATTGACTGCCGAAATGGATTTGTTCATTAAAATACGATTTTTCGGAGGTTTTATTTTATGAGTAATTTTACTGAAATTGATGTAAGCTCGCTTGGCGACAATTTCTTTACAAGAATAGGCAAGGAATGGATGCTTATTACCGCAGGAAACAAAAGCTCTTTCAACACAATGACAGCAAGCTGGGGCGGCACGGGTTTTCTCTGGAATAAAAACATAGCAATTACTTTTATTCGTCCGTCAAGATATACTTATGATTTTGTTGACCACAACGAGTATTATACTCTCTCATTCTTCGGCGGAAAGATGAAAGAAGAACTGACATTCTGCGGAAGAAATTCAGGTCGTGATGTCGATAAAATAAAGGAAACAGGCTTAGTTCCTGTATTTGACGAAAAAGCTCCCTATTTTGAACAGGCTGACCTTGTTTTTGTATGCAAAAAGCTTTATAAACAGTCTATGAACAGAGAATCATTCGTTGACAAGGAACTGGCTGAAAGGATTTATCCCGACGGTGCATATCATCACACCTTTATCGGAGAAATTGTAAAGGTTCTTAAAAATGCATAAAATGAGGAATGTACTTATAACGGGAGCGTCACGGGGAATCGGTGCAGAAACGGCAAGGCTTTTTGCGGAAAATGGCGACAATGTTTTTATAAACTATAACCGTTCTGAAAAATCTGCCCTTGCACTTTATAACGAACTTAAAGAAAAGGGTTACAGTGTAAATACCGTAAAAGCTGATGTTTCTGTTCCTGAGGAAGTCGGAAAAATGTTTGATGAAATTGAAACGCTTTGCGGCGGTATTGATGTTCTTGTAAATAATGCAGGAATTGCACAGACAAAGCTTTTCACCGATATTACAGACGACGACTGGAACAGAATGGTCAGCATAAATCTTAACGGTGTGTTTTACTGCTGTCGCAGGGCAATACCGTATATGGTGCATAATCATTTCGGAAGAATAGTGAATATTTCGTCAATGTGGGGTCAGGTCGGCGGCTCGTGTGAAGTGCATTATTCCGCTGTAAAAGCCGCTGTTATCGGTCTTACAAAAGGTCTTGCGATGGAAGAGGGTTTAAGCGGAATTACAGTAAACTGTATTGCACCCGGAGTTATTAAAACCGATATGACATCAAACCTTTCAGAAGATGACTTCAACTCACTGAAAAATGAAACTCCGACCGGAACTCTCGGAACACCTTATGATGTTGCAAGGGCAGTATTGTTTCTTGCGTCTGATGATTCATCATTCATTACAGGTCAGGTTCTTGGCGTAAACGGCGGATTTGTCGTATAATTGAAAATTTGAAATAAACATATCAAGGACAGTCAGAAACGGCTGTCCTTAATTTTTGCTTAATTCAATTCAAGATTTATTATGACTTCTGCATTTTTGAGAATATCTGTCCAGTTATTGATTTTTGAATAAAATTCAGGGAATTCAAGACAGATATATTTATTTATCGAAAAGACATCACAGGCATTTTCTGTAACTGTTTTTGAAATTCCGCTTTGTATTTTTTTGTATAAATCTTCACGGATAAGCCGATTTTTTTCGGAATTATAATTTTCTGAAAGCAAAATTTTTATATTAAAATTCAGCGTTAAATTTTCGTTTTTTATCTGCGGGTCAATTTCCGATGAAACTCTTTTTATTTTATATACTGTTTTAGTGCCGTCTGAATTTGTTACGGAAGAAGTATAGTTTTGTGCCTCGTTTTTTGCGATAAGAACTCCTGTTGTTTCGTATGAGGTGAGAATTGAGAGTTTGTTTTTGTTGACAATACAACTGCCGTCCGACTGTAATGCTGACAGTGAATCGTTTATTGCTATATACGGAAAAATCATTGATGAGTACGGATTTTTTTCTGACGAGATATAATCAAAAAGCGAAAACTGAACGGTTGTCTGATTTATCGCACTGCTGTCGGACAGAAGATTTATATCCTCCGATTTATAATTCATATCGTTTACTGCTGTTGTTATTGTCTGTTCGGCGGTGTTTTTTGAAACCATTAAATTAAGGCTTTTTATTATATCGTTGTTATCGGTAAAATACGAAAGCGTTTCGGCGGTATTTGTTGCGGCGGTTTCATTCATCATTATAAAAAGGCACTGATTTAACAGAACCTTTCTGCCGTGCTGAACTTCAAGTGATGTTACCGCCTCGCTGACAGTATCCCCTGTTGAATACAAAAGTCTGACTGCATTTTCCTGTTCTTCGCTTTCGGTATCAAGAATAATTACAGTAAGTTTATAGTTATTTTCATTTTTATCAATGCCTATACCCTGTACGATTATTCGCTGATTAAGCTGAATTGCACCACAGCCGCTGAAAATTAAAGCTGACACAGAAACTGCAATAATCAAAGAAAAAATACGAAATACTTTTTTGAATTTACGGCTTTTTCTCTTTCGTTTTTTAACAGAATTGACAATTACAATTATAAGCGGAATAACAAAAGCGAAAATCAGCGTTACAGCAAAGCATAAATATTTATTGAAAAGAAGATTCAATATTGTATCACTGCCCGATATGCACAGTGATATTGCCGATGCTAAAATACCGCTGATAACGGTAAATTTTCTGCCTGTTTTTTCGCTTGACACATTTTTTATACATTGAGAAATAACATAAAGAAGCATTGACACTTCACAGAATATTCCTGCACCCGATACTCCTAAAAACATAGGATTGAACCGTTGGAGTTTTCCTGAACCGTCTATTGACTGATAAATCGGAAAAAGCTGACCGTAGAGATATTCACCGAGTGAACCTGTCAGAAATAGTATCATTGAAATAAATACAAGAAAAACAAAGATATTACATATAAATGCACCTTTTGTTATATTGCCCTTTGTTACGGGATAAAGCATAGCAAGAACGGCAATATCACACATTCGTGAAAGTATAAAGATAACCGTATCTGTCGTTGCAGTCGGTGTTGTATAATACATCGGAAAATAATTGCGGTTTGATAATTCAGGTGAAAGAAAAGATATTAAGATAACTGCCGCAATAATAATTATTACAAGTACAATTCCCGAAAGCCGTGAAACAGCCTCCAAGCCTTTGAACGACGCATAAACACAGGCTATGACAAGCAAAATTAAAATAAGCGAAATCTGTATTCCGTCGGGAGAAATAAACTTCAAAAACCCGTAATATACCGACAGCGAATAGATACAGCCGGCAAAAAAATACAGTGCATACAAAATTGTAATTATATTGCCTGCTTTTCCGAAATATCTGTATGAATATTCACTGACGGACATTTGTCGGTTCTGACGGTACATAACAAGCACGGGAACAAGCATAAGCATTGATAAAAAAAGCGAAATAATCACAGGAAGAAAATAATCCCACAAGGTGTTTACTCCCGAAATTTTCGGCGAACAAAACAGTGCAATAATAATTCTGCTGATAAAAAACAGCACAAAAAGCTGTCCTGATGTTACGATTCCCTTATCGTTCATCTTCATTATCCTCACTTTTCAGATTAACTCCCGGCATATCCTGAATTTTTTCACGCTTTTTTGAAAGAATTTTCCAGCCTGCCCTTACCGCTACATCACGCATTGCCGCAGCACTGAATGGTGTTACAGGGGAAGTATAAGGCACACCAAAGCTGTTTTTTCCGCAGATATTTACAAGCACCATACAAAAAAGAAACGCAACTCCCCATATTCCGAGTATTCCTCCCGCAAGCGTAAAAATAAGTCTTAGCACCGCTGACGGTGCATAAAGGCTTGGAATAACATAGGAACATATTGCAGTAATTGCCACAACCATAAGCGTGGGAGCTCCGATAAGTCCTGAGTTTACTGCCGTTTCACCGACAACAAGACCGCCTACTATACTGACGGCATATCCCAGTGGCTGAGGCATACGCAGTCCTGCCTCACGCATTATTTCATACACAAAATGAATAAGAATTGTTTCCGCCATAAGCGATAATGGTGTATCCCCTATTGCTCCGGCAATTTTGTTGAGCAAAAGCGTCGGGAACATCTCCGGGTGAAATGTGCCGAGTGCTGTGTATATTCCGGGAAGAAGAAATGATATAAAAAACGAAAAATATTTCAGCCAGCGTGTGAATGTCGCAAAATATGCACGATTTGAATAATCGTCAAGCGTCTGAAAATATTCAACAAAAAGATAAGGCACAATCAGTGCTGACGGTGCACCGTCAATCAATACAGCAATTCGTCCCTCAGTGATTTTTCCGCATACAGTGTCAGGTCGCTCAGATACCCCTACACCGCTGAAAAAAGAAAAGTCCCCTCTTTCTTCAAGAAACGGCACAAGATAGCCTGATGCGAATACTGTATCAAGGTCGGTACTGTTTATGCGTTGTTTTAATTTGTTCAGAATTTTTTTTGAAACCGTATCTGTAAGATAACACAGGCATATATCGGTCTTGCTGACCTTGCCGACTGTCATTGTTTCAAATTTAAGCTTTGGATTTTTTATTCTTCTGCGTATGAGCGACATATTTATTCTCAGTGCCTCAACAAATCCCTCTTTTGAACCTCTCTGAACAACATCGGATTCAGGCTCGGAAACGCTTCTGAAACTGAAACCCTGTATTCCTATTGCAAGCATTTTTTTACAGCCGTTGACTGCAAGCACTGCAAAACCCGACATTGCAAATTTTTCAGCCATTTCGTATGTTTCAATATCAACAAGTTCGGCTGTATATAATATTTCTGATTTTATCGCATTAAAACATTCGTCAGGCGTGCCGCTGAATTTATATTCAAAAAGCGGTTTTATAACGCCTAATGCAAGAATATCTTTATTTACCATTCCCTCAATGGTTATGACGGCTGTATCAATTCCTGAAAGTTTCATTTCGTGGATTGTAAGGTCAGCACTGTTTTCAAAACGGTTTTTTATATATTCAAGATTTTTCGCCATTGATACATCAAGCGG
>JBJFIB010000145.1:0-1769 GCA_051894195.1 Acutalibacteraceae bacterium | reverse complement strand
TTTCAAAACGGTTTTTTATATATTCAAGATTTTTCGCCATTGATACATCAAGCGGTGTTTCACTCTCTTTAAAGCCGCCAGTTGCCTTATGAGTGTATATATCTTTTAACTCTTTGACAAACTTATACAAATATTTCACCTCCTGCTTTTACTCAGTAATAATGTGTTTCATCTTTAAAGGAATTATTCACTTGATTTAAAAATTACTCTCTGCGGTATAATCGGCTTTGATTTGTATAAAAATATTGATAATATTTCTTTGGAGGTGTAAGGGAAAAATCCCTGAAAATATGATTATTTCTGCGATAAGAACATTACTTTTATATGTACTTATTATCTTCGCCGTAAGAATGATGGGCAAAAGACAGATAAGCGAATTACAGACAAGTGAACTTGTTGTCACCCTGCTTATATCAAATATTGCGTCAATTCCTATGCAGGACACAGACCAGTCAATGCTGAGCGGAATAATTCCTATTTTAGTATTGGTTGTGTGTGAGGTCGTAATTTCATTTCTTATGCTGAAAAGAGCGGGTTTCAGGAGAGTTATCTGCGGAAAACCGATTGTCGTAATAAATGACGGAAAAATCGACCAAAAGGAAATGAAAAGACTGCGTATGAGTACAGAGGATTTATACGAACAACTGCGTCAGAAAAATGTGTTCAATATTGAAGATGTTGCGTTTGCCGTTATGGAAACCAACGGAAACCTTAGTGTACTGAAAAAGCCTGAAAACGAAACTGTAACTGCAAAGCAAATGGGTATAAAAACAACCGACAAGGGATTACAAACCGTTGTGATAAGTGACGGAGAAATTGCACAGTCGTCGCTTGACTTCTGCGGTCTAAACAAGGAATGGCTGTACAATATTCTCAGCAACGAAAATATAAAACTCAATGAAATATTTATTATGACCGCCGACAAGCGAAGAACCTATCAGATAATAAAAAAAGAAAGGATTGTTTAATTTGAAAAGACTTATTGGTACAATCGTAATATTTTTAATTATAGCCAGTATTGCCGCAACAGGATTTTTTATAAACACAAAAACGGCGGATAATGTTATGGAAAAGGTTCAGGCATCACAAAAATATGCCCTTGACGGAAATATTGACCGTGCAAAACAGGAACTTTCCGCCGCCATTGATGAATGGGAAAGAAAAATCGAAATAATGCTTTTATTCGTTTCTCACGGAAAATTAGACGAAATTGAAGAGGCAATAAGTATTGCGAACTCATACATTCAGTATGATGAAATACCGCTTTTTTACGCCGAATGTCAAAGAGCGTCAACTCTCCTCGACCACTTTAAAAGCGTTGAATATCCAAGTATTAACAACATTTTTTAAAAAATCAAAAGCAAACCTGATACGAAAAAATCCGCATCAGGTTTGCTTTATAAAAAATTATTTGAGAATTGTTTCTATCTGATTTATTATTTCGCTCAGATAGCGTGGATTTATTTTATCGGCTGTTATTGTTCTCTGTTCATCAGGAGCATCATATTCGTAACTGCCACGCTTTACTGTACCCGGTTTGTAGAACCTTATGTTCTCTATTGTGACTTCTTCATCGTCACCGCCTACATACATTCCCGAAAAATTCAGTTCAACCGCATTTCCGACAAGGTTGGTTTTACTGTCTTTATCTTTAATGCGTTTTGTAATATCCTCACGATAGAATGTATAGAAACAGCCCGCATCCTGAACGGAGCCTTTGTACCAGCCTGATTTTGTCATTCTGCCGAGAAGCGTCATTCCGTTTACCG
>JBJFIB010000144.1:0-1814 GCA_051894195.1 Acutalibacteraceae bacterium | reverse complement strand
TTTTATAAAGTGTAAATGTCTGTTTTAATATTTTTAATAATATTTCTTACTATATTTTTTGCAATACACGAACCCAGTAGTCTGCGGTGAGTTCAAGCTGTTCAAGTGATTCAAGTTTTTCACGGCGTTCCTTGTGAATACGCCAGAAATGCGGCGTCATCATAAGAAGATTTCTTAGTTCATCATTTTTCAGCGACATTTTAAAGCTGTGTTCCTCGCACATAAGTTCTTCAAATTTATCTCCACATTCTGACGGGTGCTTGTGCTGTTCAAATACCTCATCATATATGATTTGTTTCAATTCTTTGAGGTGGTCTGTGCCGACGGTTATTTCAACAACTAAACCGCCTTTTTTGAGTATTCTTGCGTATTCGTCCTGTAACAGCAAAGAAAACATTGCCGTAACAACATCAGCCGAATTATCTTCAACAGGTATAAGTGAGGCTGTCGCAACAAGCCATTTTATATTCTTACTGCGTGAACACGCCATTTTTACTCCGTCTTTTGAAATGTCAATGCCGACACACTGTGCGTTGCACTCACGCTCAAATGCGGAAGTATAATATCCCTCTCCACAGCCTATATCAACAAGGACAGGATTTTTTGCGTGACAATATTTTTGTATTGCGTCAGTGACACTGTTGCATATCGGCATATATTTATTTCCGTTTAAAAAATTTCGTCTTGCATTAAGCATTTCCTTTGTGTCGCCGGGATTAAGCGAATGTTTATTCTGTACGGGAAGTAAATTTACATATCCCTGTCGTGCAATATCAAAATTATGATTGTTTTTACAGACAAGAGTTTTTCCGTTTTGTTCAAGTCGTGTCGCACAAATCGGACAAATAAGTTTTATTTTATCATTCAAAAATTATCATCTCACAAAATCAAATTTTCACTGAATTCTTCTGAGTTTTCCGCCGCATATACATTTGTATTCTGACGGATTCGCTATAACTTTTGTGTAGCGTGAACGCTTTATCTCAGAACCGCATTTTTCGCATACAAGAATATACCGTACATTTGAAATATCCTCAACGCCAAGTTCCTCACAGCTGCTTGTACGCTTTATGTTATATCCGTATTCACGGTTCATAATTTCGGCATAACGCAAAAATGTCTTTCCGTGATTGTTACAGCCACGACAGGTATGTATAAGTTCGTGTGCAATAGTCTGACGGCAGGATTTTTCGGGGGCATTTTTCAGCCGCTGTGAAAGTTCTATTGTGTAAATTCCGTTTTTGAATATGCACTGTCCGAACCGTTTTGTCGCACGGGAATTTACAAGCACTTTTGGCGAAATATTTTTTGAAACCGGAATTTTTACTTTTCGTGCCTGTTCAATTACTTCTGCAAGAAGTCTGTCAAAATCATTCATATCAAAGTTCAACAATAATTGGCTGATGATGAATTGCGGGCAAAATTTTTTCAAGCAAATCCTTTGTTTTTATTTTAAGGCTTGAAGTGTTTATGCATGGATGACAACCGAAAAATTCCGGTTTAAGCACATCACTGTCAATCAAAAGCTGAACATTATTTTCTGTATCGTTCATAAGTCCCATAACGCTGACTGAACCAGGTGTAATGTTCAGAAACTTTTCCATATATTCGGCGTCAGCAAACGAAAGTCTTGCACTGTTGATTTGCTTTGAAAGGTCTTTTGTGTGAAATTCTTTTCCGCCTGGTATCATCAGAAGATAAAACGCTGTTTTCTGACGGTTGCACAAAAAGAGATTTTTGCATATTTCAATTCCGAGAATTTTCCCTACTTCAACACAGTCCTCCATTGTCGCCGTCACATCGTGGTCAAGGCG
>JBJFIB010000143.1:3214-8523 GCA_051894195.1 Acutalibacteraceae bacterium | reverse complement strand
GTCAAATTTTTAGTGGTATGCTAAAACATAAGCTCTTTGTTGCCTAAAACAAAGTTAGCTTCTGCGAGGTTCTCTCGTAGCCGTACCCATTGCTTGTGTCTGTGGCTATACGGAAGTATCATTATGCCGATAATATTGTCATCGCAGAGTTTAACAATTTGTCGCTCGTACACTCATTGTATTATAGCGTAGTCTTTGCGTTGTCCTCCGCTACTACCTGTTTTCATCAAGCAGCTATTATCGGAAAGTGTTTGACGGTTTTTTGAAATTTTCAATGTGCAAAAAGTAGTACAAAGTAAAAAATCAAGCCTCATACCTCATCAGTCGCTAAACATAAGGTATAAGACTTGACAAATGTATCATCAATGGGTTATAATGAAACCCAGTAATGGCGTTCACTAAGCTGTCAGGTACTGTATATACCTTGTACGGCGAATGCCTGTTAGTTGACTGCAATCAACTGACGGGCTGTGGGCGTTTTTTATTTTGTCCACTGTGATAATGTTACCACGACTTAACAAAAAAGTCAAGGCGTATGTAAAAATTTGTTAAAAAATCTAAACAAATAGACAAACTCGGACAACTTGTCCGAGTTATACGCACAAAACAACAACAGAGCATAGCCGCCGTCGGTACGGTTATGCTCTGTTGTTATCTTTTTATTTTCGGCTGATGTGGCGGTTGCTCCTGCTCGTGTTCAGGTTCTCCAATTATGGAATTGATTATTTTATTATCACACTTATAAAATCTTATCATTGATTGATTGTCATTTATCTTTTTTATATCAAATTTCAAACCGGCACGGTTTAATAGCTCTGCATCCTGAGTCAGTATAGTTCTGTAACTATATAACTTGTCATACTGCACTTCTCTTTTTCCTGTAACGGTATTTATTTTTTCTTTATAAAGTAAAGTGTAGCTTGTCTGACCTATGGTATAGTCTTTTTTATCTTTCGGAAAAAATGAACGACAAAAATAATTTCCTGTATTCTTGTTTTTATCCAAAAATATGTATATATCGTTATTGCAACAAGGTGTACTTAACAGGTATTCGGCTTGAATAACAGAAAAACTGTTTATATGGGTATTATATTTAAAAACTAATTTATTACTATCAAGTATATTTTGAATATCAGAAAAGGGCTGAAATCGATTTTGTATCTTTTCAAAATATATGCTTTTTGATATAAAATCGTATGATAAGCTACCGTTTAAAATTCGATTAAATATCTTTTCTTTACTTTGAGTTTTTATATCGGGATAATCAAGCAATTTGTGCAAGCCTATCAAATGGAAAAAATCGCTTTTATCAAATGCAAGATGTATATTTTGATTTTTATTTTTTCTACCGATTATAATATTGTATTCTATATTTAAAAGTTGTTCAAATGCCTTTGAACATTCTTGAAGTTTATCCATATATAATTATTATTTCCTTTCCAACAAATAAAAACCACCTTGCAATAATACAAGATGGTTTTTAGAGCATTTTCTTTCGGTTTTCACCTACACCAGTTTGAGGTACCGTTGCACAACCCCTCCGGAAAGCTCTATACAACAGTGCTACTGGTACACCCTTGTATATCATCGCTTGGACACAGACTCAATGGAATGTGTCTTGACAGTAACCTGTCGTTAATATTATTATACACATTTTCAAAAATTATGTCAACATAGTTTTAAAAACTTTTCGTTTTTGGTATGCAACTCGGACAACTTGTCCGAGTTTATTTATTTTCATAAATTTTAACTAACTTGTAAAAGCTGCTTCTTGTAAGTCCCATACGCTGCATTGCTTCTGTTGCTGTTATCTGACCGGAACGCCATACATCATAATTTTTTTGCCAGTTGTCAGGAAATATTACCTTTGGTCTGCCAAGATGTTTTCCTTTTTTATGTGCAGCTTCAATGCCCTCTTTTTGCCGTTGTTTTGTTGTTTTGCGTTCCTGTTCGGCGATTGATGACAGAACCTCAATAATTATGTTGTTTACCATTTCAACAATCCATTCCTGTCCGTCAATATCAACCATTGTTGTCGGCAAATCCATTATCTTGACTCTGACACCGATACTCTTGTAATATTCAAGTTCATTTTTGATGTCAGCTTTTCGTCTGCTCAGTCGGTCAAGCGATTTAACCACCAAAGTATCACCTGAACGCAACAGACTGTTCCGGAGCATTTGATAATTCGGACGGTCAATATCTTTTCCGCTTGCCTTGTCGCAGATTATGTATTTATCGTTTGCACCAAGTTCCTTAAATGCTTCAATCTGCCTGTCTAAATTTTGTTCGCCCGTACTGACACGGGCATAATAATAAACTCTGCTTTCACTCATTATCTTTTCCTCCGATTTCATTTTGCAACTCGGACAAGTTGTCCAAGTTGTTAATCTTCCTCATCATAGTTCCTGTCATTGTCTATTATCCATCTTTGAAATTCCTGAATGGTAATTTTTCTGTTTAAGCACAAGTCACGCTGCTTCCGAGCCTTTTTTGACCAATTTTTAAATTTAGTTTTATTAAGACTGCCGTAATCTACTCTTCCACGCTGACGCTTATATGCCCGTTCAAAAATATCCAATATAATCTGCCGTACATCATCATTGCTTTCATCATACACATCATTAAGATATTTGAATTTTATTTGTCGGCAAGACTTATTCAGCCTTTTATCAATTCTTTCACAGAATTGTATATTTCTATGATAATAAACAGGAAACATTCTTTCGCAGCGTTTACATTTCCTGAATATCATATTCTTTTCAATTATCTCATAAAACAAGAAAAGCAATATGTCACTAACGCTTGTAGGATATATAACTCTGCATATTTCACCGTCAATATTTTCAATGCTTACGCATAATTGTCTTTTGAAAGCGTGATTGACTAATTTGTTGCTTTCAGAAATAAAGCCTTTTATAACATCATAAAGATTTTTGATGTACTCAAATTCAGCTTTACAGGGAGCAAACAAAAACACTTGACTGCAATCAAGCAAATTTTTCTCATTGTCGATTTCCGAAGATAGCTTGTTGATGTCAATATTGATAAAGTCACACAAGGCATATCCTGAATCCTGTTCATACCTGTAAACCACTTCATCATCTTCTGATATTTCAAAAACCTCTTTGTTTAATCTCACATACACTTTATATTTTCTCATTTTTAAATCCTCACTAACTCGGACAAGTTGTCCAAGTTTATATTTTTCTGTCTGTAAAGGTACACCTTTATGTACACTCAAAAAATCGTTCAAAAATGCGTGTTTTTAAAGACTTTACAAACACTTTTACGGAATTTTTCCTGCATAGACCTTTACAAACACTTTTTAGGCATTTATCTGACGGAAAAAGAAAAATTGCCAACTAACGCCGCTTCCGAAACTGCGGTTTTCCCATTTCCGTTTTTTCTGTACTCTATACTGCCAATTATCCTGTCATCACATCTTCCTATATACTTGAAGTTAATATTATACTTAAAGTATATATTTCTTTTTTCTTTTTCGGATAGATAGAAAATGGGTATAGAATAATGAATGTATGTTTCAGGGGACTACCCCACTAAAAAAATTAATTAGATTTATTGATTTTCCTTGACAAGCCGATTCGGAACGCATATAATCAAGATATGATATTTTTCCTATCTTAATCTTAAAAGTTCCTGACAAGCCACAAAATTGTCGGGGACTTTCCTTTTTTGCCTGTAAGGTCGGTTCTGTAACCGAATAATGATTGTCGGAATAACTGCCGTCTTTTTTTATGATTTTGAATTTACGGATAAATCCCATTTTGACAAGTTCGTTTATGACAGCTATAACCTTATTTCTGCCAATCTGTAAAGCACGGGAAATATCATTAAAGCTGTTCCACATATCGTTTTTCTTTGTTACGGCACGACAAATAAAAAGGTACATTCTCAACTGTACAGCATTAAGCTTTGTGAGAATGTACCTTTTCACTTTGAAATATCCTTTTGATACGATTTTTTTCAGCGTGTAAATATATGTTCCAAGATGACCGTTACGCTTGTATGGTCGTCTGACTATTTCTATTATGCCTTTTCTCTGTAAACGGCAAATAATATCAGATACTGTGCGAACCTGTTTAAATCCGCATTTACCGGCAATTACCGACTGTTTAACACATACGGTATTGCTGTTATTGTAAGCACAGCTATACAGGAATACTGCGACTTTAAGCTCATTAACGGTTAATCCGCAGTCAAGTATGCTGTTATTCAGTTTTATGCATGCCTGCATAAGCTGTTCCTCCTTTATCGTTTCATAGGCTTATTTTTTGTCTGTTTGTTCTCTGACATATTTACCAAATCATCATTTACATCTTTGCCTTTACTGAATACGGCATTGACTTTATAGCCTTTTGCCGTATATTCAGTAATATATTTTTCTGTCTGCTGGTGTCCGGCTTCATCGTTATCAAGACGAAAATTCAAGACCTTAACTTCCGGGTGTCTTTCAAGATAAGCTTGTAAAGCAACATCTGATGTTCCGCAAAGGGATATGCGTGTCTGTTGCTTATATGCGTTTTTATCGTTCTTTATCATATTGGCCATTGTGCAATGACTCAAAAGGTCAATAGGGGATTCAAATATGTATATTCTGTCTTTTTCAGTTCCGGACTGAGAAAAGGCATAGCGTTTGTCTGAATTCTGGCAGTCACCACGATATTTTTTTCCTGTCAGAGTACCTCTGACGCAGCCGAATTTTGCTTTGCCGTTATCATCGTATCCGACAAATACGCAGTTTCCTTTTGTGTCCTGATATATCTTCTTTTCTTTCATCATATCAGAAATAACATCTTTGTCGAGCTTTCTCGTTTGACAAAGGTAGGCATATACTCTTGCGAATTTATCGTGTGTTTTTTCGGGCAAAACAACATCTGATTTTTCTTTTCGTGTTTCCGCTTCTGAATTGTTATACACCGCAAGATTCTGACCTAAAATATCACCGACGCTTTCGGTAAAACTCTTATGCTCAATCCTCATCATAAAATCTATTGCATTAGCTCCGCCAATGTCTTTTGAATACCACTTCCAACCGTGTCTGTCGGAAAAGATATTCAGACTGTCGTGTTGTTTGCACCTGTAATCTTTACCGGCTTTCTGAAATTCAAAACCGTAATTCTGGCTTAAAAACTCCATTATATCCGTATTTCTTGCTTTCTCTATTTCTTCCGAAGAAAACTTTACATACTCCATAATTACTCACTCCTTATTTTGGGGCATAAAAAAAGCAACCAAAGTTTTTACGCTTTGATTGCTTATATTTTTTGATATTCAGTTTTAAATTT
>JBJFIB010000143.1:0-3114 GCA_051894195.1 Acutalibacteraceae bacterium | reverse complement strand
ACCAAAGTTTTTACGCTTTGATTGCTTATATTTTTTGATATTCAGTTTTAAATTTTTTAATTATTTAATTTACTGATGATATTTGAAAAAACCTCATCGTGTGTAAGTCTTTTGCTTGTATTTTCAGCTTGTTTGTCAGCTTCATCTAATTTAGCTTCAATCTGATTGATTAAATCAGATGTAGGCTTGCTTTCTATCACTATACATTCCACCTTGTTATACCCGAAAATTTATGATGTTATAGGTTTAAACTTGATTTCCAGTTTCATTCCCATACCGTTTGCAAGTCTTTTCAGTGTTCTGAGTGACGGATTTGCATTGCCATTTTCAATTTTGCTGATGTCAGCCTGAGCTATTCCGGTTTTCTCAGAAAGCTCTTTTTGAGTAACACCGGATTTTGTCCTTGCGTCAATCATTGCCTGTATAATAGCAAACTCAGGTTCAAGAGCCTCATATTCGGCTCTGAACTCGTCATTTTTCAACTGTTCGTTGAGATAATCATCAAAATTAGTCATTCTGATTTTCCTCCTCTCTGCTAAGGTATTCTGACCGGTATTGTTTTGCTTTTTCTATTTCATTGGGCGGTGTTTTATTGGTTTTTTTAATAAAACCATTTGTTAATATTGCCTTTTTACCAACCACAAAAAAATATAAAACCCGTGTTATGTCCGTTCCTACTTGTGTTCGTAATTCAAATATACCATCAGATAAACTTTTTGAATATGGTTCTCTTAATTCGTACCCGTTGTTTTTTAACATAACAATAGTTTTAAGCATTTTCGCCCTCATTTTTATATCAAGGCTATCAAGAAATTCTTCAACCGGCTTTGTACCATCAGATTTTTCATAAAACATAACTTCAAAATTTTCCATTACATCACCTCTAATATAGGATATATCCTATATTTATTATATATGTTATATCCTATATCGTCAAGACCTATACTATAATTATTTCTTATTTTTTGGCGGAAATTCAAAGACGATTTTCTGCTGTTTCTTATCCACAACCAAATATGCGTCAAATTCCTTGCCGGATTTACCTTTAAAGCCTTTTATAAGTGTTGTTTTGCCTTTTTGAATAAGCCTTACAGCCTGTGCGTCGGTTATTTGCTTACCGCAAATTTCCTTGCCGATTGAGAATTTACAGCCTGTGTCTTTTTTGCCTGAACAAAAATATCCGAACTTTCCTTTGATAACTTTTTTACTGCAAAACGGGCATATAAGCTGTTCTTCTGTCGATGTATAGGTTTTAGCGTTTGACTGTACTATCATACCGTACCATTTTCTGACTGTCTGTTCCATATCCTCAATAAAATGATGATAATCTTCTTTACCGACTGATATATCGTGCAGTCGTTTTTCCCAAGTACCTGTCATTTCAGCACTCTTGATTTCATTAACAGGAAGATTGTCAATAAGATATATTCCTTTTTCGGTCGGATATATTGTTTTACCTTTTTTAGCAATATATTCTCTTGCAAACAATCCGTTTATGATAGCTGCCCTTGTTGCAGCAGTGCCAAGACCTTTATTTTCAAGTTTCATCAGTGTTCTTGCTTCTTCATCTTCAAGATTTTTTCCTGCCGTTTCCATTGCCGTTATCAAATCCGGCTCGGTATAACGCTTTGGCGGTTCGGTAAAGCCTTGTTTAAGTCCGCATTTTCCGGGATAGCTTTCGCCCTCGTTTACAGGCGGCAATACTGCTGTTTTATCGGGCATAGCGTCAACTGCATACCAACCTTGTTCTGTAATAACGCTTCCTTTTGCTTTAAAAGTATTACCGTTTACATCAAGCAAAACCGTTGTATCTTCCGTTTCTGCTTTCGGATATATTATCCTGATGAGCGACTTGACAAGCAAATCATAAAGCTGCCTTTCATCATCGGATAAAGAAGATAGGGCAGACGGTACATTCATTGTCGGGATAATTGCCGGGTGACTGTCAACCTTGCTGTCGTCAAAATGTCTTTTTGTGTAGGCTTGCCATTTTTCTTCCGATATTGCATACTTGCTGTATTCGGGCAACTGCATAATCTTCTGTAATGTTTTAGTAACCTCAGGTTGCATAGCAACTGTCAGGTGTTCCGATGAAGTTCGGGGATATGTCATATATTTATGCTCGTAAAGTTCCTGCATTACGGCAACCGTCTTTTTCAAATCCCAACCTAACTTTTTACCTGCTGTTGCCTGTAACTGAGTTGCATTGTATAAAAGCGGCTGTCCGATTGTACGCTTTTTTACAGTTTTTGATGTTACTGTTCCGTTGCCCGTACAGGTTGATAAAACTTTTTTAGCTTCCTGTTCATCATCAAACTGTCCTTTTTCATATTCGGCTGTAAAGTTTCCGTTTGATGTTGTAAACTCGGCAAGCAGCTTCCAGTACGGAGTTTTGGTATGGTTAAGAATCTTCTTTTCCCGTTCCACCACCATATTAAGCACAGGTGTCTGCACTCTGCCGACTGACAGCATATCTTTTGACGATAACTTTTTTGTTGCGGCAATAGTCAGATTGATACCGCAAAGCCAGTCTGCAATACCTCTTGCACGACCTGCCTTTTGTATATTGATAACCTCATTACTGCTTTTCAGATTATTAAAAGCATAGCGTATTTTCTGAGGTGTCAAGTCCTCAATCCATACCCGTTTCCACGATTTAGTTCATTTCATTGATTGATATATGTATGCAAATATCAATTCGCCCTCACGGTCAGGATCCGTTGCATTGATTATCCAGTCTGCTTTATCAAAAAACTGTTTAACATAGTTATAACAGGTCTTTGTTTTATCTTTTACAATGATATTGTATTCCTGCGGAATACACGGATAAACATTCAAGTCCCATTTTGCGTACTGTTCGCCGTATGATTTAGCGTCCGCAAGTCCGCACAGATGTCCGACACCGTGACAAAGCACAGCTTTTTCTCCGTTCAGCGTAAACTCATAGTGTCCTATTGTCGCTTCTTTCGGTTGAGATATTCGTTTTCCTGCACCAAGAGCTTCTGCAATAGCCTTTGCAAGACTTGATTTTTCTGCATAGATAACTACCATAATATTTTTCCTTGTATAATAAATTTAGGTTAGTTAAGGATGCCTATCATCCTGAATTAACTG
>JBJFIB010000142.1:0-1817 GCA_051894195.1 Acutalibacteraceae bacterium | reverse complement strand
AAAAGACATGTTCCAAAGAGAAGAAAAACGCCAGTTGTGTCCGTTCACAACAGCATGCAAAAACACATAATAAACAGCATTTTTTATGGTTTCGGAGCAGTACGGCAATTATTTAACTTTTATTCACTATGCACAACTAATTAAATATCAATACTTTATAAAAATGTTACAGAAAACCCCTAAAAAAAAACTATAAAAAGTGTACGACTTATCAAAAAAAGCATTACCTTTGCATCGTTTTAATAAACAAATGATTGTTTTACAGATTTAAAAAGCAAAGAAAATGAAGAAATTAGTTTTTATGTTCGTAGCTATGGCTGCAATCTCTTTCGCATCATGTGGTAACAAGGCTGAGGCTCCTGCAGCTGACGTTGATACAACTGCTGTTGACACAACTGACACTGCTGCTGTTGACACAGCTGTTGTTGACACAACAAACGCTCAGTAATTGTAGCAAGCTCGAATGAAAAAATGAGAGTTAGGGTGCGTCATACACATGTATGACGCACTTTTTTTGTGCCCACAACTCAAATCAGGTACATATATTTACAATCGAACTTTAGCATAACTGCATCCTGACAAGAAAAGCATTATCACAAGCTTTTCTGTGACAATCCCATTCTCATTTCAGTAATAATATTCTCGACAATGTATTTGTCGCTCATAAGGTACAGTTCTATTCTGTCATCGTTAAGCTGCTTGCATGTATCCGTGCTGTAAAACAAATGTAGCGCACGCAATGGGGAAATGTCAAGCTCCTCAGACAGCAACATGATAATTCTTCCTATTTTTCTCCAAAGAACGTCTTTTCTCATTGTATTGCCCTCCTGCTATAGTTCCTTATAATCGACGAAAGTGAGATATTGGTCTATTATCTCCTGATTGAGAATACAAATTTGATGATTTGGTTTTGCGTATTTTAGTTGGCCTAAAGCCTGTTCTGCCGTAATTCTCCCGATCATGTAGTCTTCCACAGTATCAATAACCCTATCATTAGCTACTCCCCCCTCAACAAAACCATATCCACACCATGGCTTTTCCCCTTTGCGACTTCTGATTATGAAATCCAGCCATTCTTTATTATATTCTCCCATACACAGATAGTTGTATCCGGCATTAATTGTAGATTGATAGTCAAAGTCAAAAATGTTAATTATCGCCGTGGGGGCTTTCTTTATAAGTTTGACTTTCCTTGCCCAATCAAAAGCCTGCTCCTCAATTCTGGTAAGGTAGAAACCTTTACCAAAATCAAGATGCTCTCTGCCAACATGAGCCAAAGGGTGTTCTATTATTATTGTTGAACCATGAAAGAGTTTCATATTTGTTTTATTCTGTTTTTTCCCAATTCCTCAGTGCCTCTACAACATCCTCTGCTACATACTCCAAACTTTGGGTATGTTCTACATCATATAAATCAAAGAGTAAGTTCTTGACAAGACCGACCTTGTCAAGGCGATTATGCATTTCCGAAGGCGTAATGCCCATGAGGTCAGCAGCAGCTCCTATAGCCATTACTGCAAAATGCACCTTTTCTGCTTCATTATTATGATTGTTTTGTTGTATCATAATCATTGTATTTATCCGCTGCAAATATACTGTTTTTCCTTGAAATGGCAAAGGGATAAAACCCAAAAACAAATTCTTCGAATCAAAATATCACAAAGAAGCTTTCTTGTTTCAGATAATATTCGTAACTTTGAGGCGGATTTCCACTCTTGTGAGCCGCAGGCTCCAAAAGAGGATTTCCAAGACATTGTGGGTAAAACAAAAGCATTCGCTATTATTCGCGTTCAGCCAAAAGCGTAGGAAACTTTCAT
>JBJFIB010000141.1:0-8571 GCA_051894195.1 Acutalibacteraceae bacterium | reverse complement strand
GAAACCATCTGTGAAATCATCGCAGACATCATACAGCGATTTTTCGCAGTCAACACCCATAAATCTTGAAAGGCGGACTGTTGAAAAGAGAAGTTCTCCTATTTTCTTTTGGTAAGCTTCGGTATCATTGTTGTCTATTGCAGATTTTAATGATTCAAGGCTTTCCGAAACAGCATGAAACGCACAATCGGTATTTTTGAAATCAATTCCTGCACGCTTAGCTTTGCTTTGCAGTTTTTCAGCCCTCATAAGTGACGGCAGAGTTTTTGAAACGCTGTCCATCGCTTCACTCGGGGTTTTCTGTGATTTTGAGTTCATCTTGATTGCGTCCCAGTTTTTGAGAACTTCATCGGTAGTATCAGCAGTTACACTGCTGAAAACATGCGGGTGGCGGAGTATCATTTTTTTGCATATCTCGTCTGCCACATCGTCAAGGTTAAAGCTGTTTTTCTCGCTTTCAAGCTCACAGTGAAAAACAACCTGAAACAGTACATCTCCCAGTTCCTCTCTGAGATGTTCGGTGTCCTTTGTATCAATAGCTTCCGCAGCCTCATAGACTTCCTCGATAAAATCCTGACGGACTGATTCGTGAGTCTGAACCTTATCCCACGGACAGCCATCGGGTGAACGCAGAATTTTTACTATTTCAACAAGGTCATCAATATTGTATTTTTCCTTTGTTTCAAAGTTCAATTATACTCTCTCCTTCGGAACCGATAAGTTTTACCGTACAATATAGTATTTTACCTTATTAGTTTTCTTTTTTCAAGTATTTTTAGAATTTTATTTCCTTTTGGCATTTGTAAAATATCTTCCCGCTTAAACGCCTTGAAAACAAACAGGAAAATCAGATATACAACTACTGCTGTAATGATTGCAAGAATAGTTGCAATTTTCTGTCTGAAAAATACATCGAAAAGAATTTCCGAGAAATATGCCGCAACACCGCACATTATTGCTGCCATAAGCGGCTTGACCAATATCGACATAAAGTTAGGTATTACCTTTGTTTCACGGCACAGGAAGAACATCGCCATAACCGTTACAAAACCATAACAAACGATTGAACCGACATTTGCACCCTGAATGTTTATTTCCGGAATACCAACAAGAATATAATTGACAATTATCTTGATTATCATTCCTATGGTGTAGAGTTTAAGCGGAATATCCATACGCCCTACCGCTTGGAGCATACTGCACAGCGGCGTACTTGTTGCAATAAATATTACAGATATACCCATAACCGCAAGAACCTTTGAGCCTATTTCAACCTCGTTTGCAACACTGCTGCCACTGTAAATAAGTGAAAGGAGCGGCTCTGCAAGAACAGACATACCAATACCCGACGGAATTGTTACAAGAACCGTTACTCTCATAACAGTTTCCATACTCTTTTTAAGCTGAGCTTTATTGCCGCTTGTCCACGCAGCAGTTACCGACGGTAGTGCTGTTGTTCCGAAAACTTGTGTTACCGCCGTTACAAGCATCATCAGCGTAAGTGCTATTCCATAACAGCCGTAAAGATAAGTGTGGGTTTCGTTGGCATAATATATTTCATCAGGAATAAGTGAACCGTAAACATTAAGAAGTGCCTGCGGGTTTGTTTCCATAATATTGTTGATTCTTACCTGAACCAGTGTTGAGTCTATCATATCAGCAAGGCTCATAACGATTGAACCAAGACCAATAGGAATTGCAGTTCTTACCATTGTGCGAATTGTTGCACTTGGTTTGCGTGGCGGAGGTGAATTTCTTAGTTCCTCTTTTGTTATTCCGTCACCGCCGTGTTTGTAGCGTATAAACAGAAACAGAAATCCAAAAAACGAGCCGAGTGAAATTCCTGTGATTGCGGCACCTATTGCAATAGGTATAGCGACGGACTCAGCTTCTGTTATACTGCCGCACTTCATTCCGAGTACATAGCCTGTACTTTCGTAGCTGTTAAGACATAACTGCATTGTGACAAATGACGCAGTAAAGCCTAAAAACAGCTTACAGACTGCCTCTATTATCTCGGATATTGCGGTTGGAACCATATTCCGCATACCTTCAAAATATCCACGGTATATGGACATAAGACAGCCGAAGAATATTGTCGGCGACAAGCACAGCAGTGCAAATATGGCATTATCCGCATTTATGATTTTGACATAAACAAAGCTGCCAAGTACCATCGCAAGAAAACACACACAGCCACATACTACAAATATTGGCACAGACAGTCTATGTATCTGTTTTACATCACGAAAACGCTTTTTTGTTACACTTTCGGATACCATTCGTGAAATTGCGATAGGAAATCCTGCTGTTGAAAGAGTGAAAAGCGGATTGTAGAGTGCATATGCTGAGTTAAAAAGTCCTGTACCGACACCGCCGTACATATTTGAGAGCAGGATTTTGTACACCATACCCATAATTTTGACGATGACCATACTTGCACCAAGCACTACTGCACCCTGTAAAAAGGATTGTGCTTTTCGTTCCTTTTTTCTTTTTATCAATAAAACACTTCCTTTCGGTATGGTATTAAATCGGAAAAACAGGCACTGAATTTTTGGGTTCAGTGCCTTTCTGATTAAAATTAAAGTCCGATTTCCTCGTCATCAAAGCTGTCTTCCGAAAAATCAATATTCTCAGCGGAAGATGTTGTATCAGATGACACATCATTGTCGGTCTTTGTTGCAAGTTTTTCTCCGCACTTATTACAGAAAACAGCACCCTTTGCGTTATAAGTTCCGCATACTGAACATTTCTGCTTTTGCTTTGAATTTGCAATTACATCATTTACGGAATCAAGCTGTGAATTAAGTTCTTTGATTTTTTCGACCAGTTCATCAATGGTTTTATCATAGTTTTTGCCTGTTGTTTTTGCTTCATAGATAACACGACCGAGAATTTCGCATTTTCTTGATATTTCGGATTTAAGGTCTGCCGCCGCAAGAGTAAGTTTTGAAACATCAATAACCTTACCTGCTTTTTTACCTACGGCATCAACTGCTGTTCTTGCGTTAAGAAGTAAATCTTCAAGAATACCCATAATTTTTATCTCCCTTTCTGAAAATTGTATATTAAAAAGATTATAACATCTTTGAATGTAATCTTCAAGGAGTTTGCGGTAAAATTAACATCTGTCATAAATTTTTTAAAAATTATCGGCTGTTAATTCAATAGATATAACAGCCGCCGCCGATAAATTCACGGATAAGAGAGTTTTCAGGTACAAGCGACAAATCTATGCTCTCAAAACGCATAAGCGACTGTATAAGTCTGTCCGTATATTCACGGTCCGGATTGTTCTTTTCAATTTTCTGCAAGAGCTCCAACGCCGTATTCTTCATTATACACGGTTCATAAATATGAATTGAATTTACGGTAAAGTCGCTTGTATAGCGGTAGGGACGAATATATTTTATTTCGCCCTCGCACACAGTCGGCCACATTTCAAGCATATTTTCCGGTGCAACTCTGCGAAAACTGTAATCACGCACAACTCGTCTTAAAAAGCGTATATCACGGTTTGTAAGGACATAATCTTCGCCGGATTTTATTCCCTGCTTTACACTGACATAAATTTTAACAACCTTATCAGTCGGCATACCGTCGCTGAATATCGGATTTAATGCGTGGATACCCTCCATAATGATAACAGAATTATGGCTCAGCTTTATTTCTCTTGTTTCAGTTGAACGCTGGCTTATTTTGAAATCATATTTCGGTATTGTACATTCGCCTGTTTCGGCGAGCTGTTCTATTGTCTTGCGTATAAGCGGAATATCAAGTGCCTCAACACATTCAAAATCGGGCTTGCCGTCGGGTGTTTTGCACACATAATCTATACCGAGATAAAAATCGTCCATTGATATAAGCTGTACATCAATATCGTGCATTTTAAATTCATCGGCGAGCTTTTTTGCAGTTGTCGTTTTGCCGCTGCCGGAAGGTCCTGAAAGCAAAATAACATGTCTGTCGCCGTTCATACTCATTATCTGCTCAACAATGAGTTTTAAATCATAGCGAAAAACGCCTTCGGTCATTTTGACAAAATCGGCGGCGTTATTTTTCGCCTCATAATTTATTCTGTCCAGATCACAGGCATATCTGCGATAGGTATTCAGATAATTCATCATAAAATGTTTTCACCTGCTTTTTTCGGTTTAACATTTCGTCAAAACCGTTAATATATTCATATGGATATTTGTAGTTGAATATTCTTGTGAGTTCCTCACTCTGCGGCTTTTTCAGCTTTGTGACTGCACCTGCACCGCAACCGAGGATTGTATGGGTTTCGTCCATTACATAGACATTATAAATTCCGTCATAGCCGTCCTTTGACCAGCCGACATTTTCAAGATTGCCTTCCATACGACTCTGACGGTAAAGATAGTATGGGTGATAACCGTATGCCGTAAGCTGTTTTTCGCACTGACGCAGCATTTTTGCGGCGGGAACTTCTTTGCCTGTTTCAAGTTCAGTTCCCTGTCCCGTAAGTCGTGAGGAACGCTTCATAGCAAGAGTATGAACCGTAATACTTTCGGGATTCAAAGCTATAATCTTATCAAGTGTATCATTAAAGCTTTCAACCGTATCTGTCGGAAGTCCTGCAATCAAGTCCATATTGATATGCTTAAAGCCTGTTTCCCTTGCAAGATTAAAAGCGTCTATCGTCTGTGCGGCGGTATGCTTTCTGCCTATGACTTCAAGCACACTGTCATTCAGCGTCTGCGGATTTATGCTTATTCGGTCAACTCCGCCGTCATAAATTGAAATGAGTTTTTCTCTGTCGATTGTATCGGGACGACCTGCCTCGACGGTAAATTCACGGCAGGAGTTCATATCAAAATTTGAATTTATCGTATCTATCAGAATTTTAAGCTGTCCGGCACTAAGAGTCGTAGGTGTACCACCGCCGACATAAACGCTTTCAAGTTTCAAATTACATTCTTTTGCAAGTTCCGCTGTATATTCTATCTCTTTGCAAAGCAGTTCAAAATAAGGTTCGATAAGTTTTTTTGCCTTTTCGATTGACTGTGAAACAAAAGAACAGTATGAACATCTTGTCGGGCAAAACGGTATCGAAACATAAAGGCTGAATGAACGAGGCTGACTTAGTGCAAGAATTTTTTGTTCGTATTTTTCGGTTATCGCACTGAGTTCTGTTTTTTCTTTTGAAACAAGAAGTTTACTTTCAAAATAGTTTTTCGCACTGTCCTCGCCGTATTCTGCACAAAGGCGGCGGAAAAGTTTTATCGGTCTTACACCTGTTAGTATGCCCCATGGCTGTGTTCTGCCTGTTAATTTACAAAGCAATTCATACAGGCACACCGCCATTGTACGCTCGGCATTTTTTTCAAAATCTTCTGACGAGGGTTCAACTGCTTTTTCGTTTGTTTCTGAAAAATTTTCAGTTGTAACCTGTGCTTTAACCATTGCCGAATTGCCGTCAATATTCATTGATGTTATGATGTACGGCATTTCCTTTTCTTGCGGAATTTCGTTTGTCACATTTATTTTGTCGTTAGGAAAAAACAACCGCACAAGGTTTTCCATTTCATAGTGGAATGAGTGATTATCAATATAAATCGTCATAAGAACAGTTCCCCATAAATATATTATGTTTACGCTCGTAGTCAAGTGTCGAGCTTTCGCCGTGTCCGCAGTAAACATTCAGATTTTCTTTTATTGCTGCAATTTTCCTTACAGATTCGTACATATCACGGCTGCTGCCTGTCGGAAAATCCATTCTTCCTGTTGTCTGGCTCATTATTGTGTCGCCTGTAAAAATATTATCGCCGATAATATAGCACACTCCCCCGACAGTATGACCGGGTGTTTCAATGACTTTTATTTTTTCGTTTCCGAAATCAAGCGTCATTCCGTCAGTTACCAGTATATCGGGTGTAAAATGTTCTATTGTACCGCCGAAAAACAGTGACAGATTGAGTGTATCCTTGTGTGTAAAATCCGCCTCTTTTTCGCCTATTACAATCTGTGCATTCGGGTATCTTTTTTTCATCGCTGCGGCATTACCGATATGGTCATAGTGACCGTGAGTAAGAAGTATATATTTAAGTTTTTCCGAACCGAAATCATTGACTTTATTTTCTACTTCAAATGACGCTGCACCAGTGTCAATAAGAAGTGAAACATCAGAGTCGGTATTTGTTACAAAATAACAGTTTGCCTGTAACTCTCCGAGCGGAAAAGACTGTATTTTTATCATTTTATATCTATCTCCTGTTAAATGTTATTTTATACAAAATCAAATTTTACGCTAAGTCTTTGGAATTTATTATGATTGTAACGGGACCGTCGTTAAGAAGTGATACTTTCATATCAGCACCGAAAATGCCCTTTTCAACTTTGTTTATTCCGTTGTTTTTCATACAGGTACAAAAGTATTCATACAGCGGTTTGGCTTTTTCGGGGCGTTCAGCATTTTCAAAATTTGGTCGTCTGCCCTTTCGGCAATCAGCACAAAGTGTAAAATTGGATACAACAAGAACTTCACCGTTTATATCGACAAGCGACAAATTCATTTTATCGTTTTCATCGGTGAAAATACGAAGTCCCGAAATTTTTGCACTGAGTTTTTCGGCATCTTTTTGGGTATCTCCGTTTTCAACTCCTAAAAGTATTAAAAAGCCCTGAGAAATTTTGCCGACTATTTTTTCGTCAACAACAACTTCACAATGAGCGACACGCTGTATTACTGCTTTCATCTTGTTTCCTTTCTGAATTTATCAAATTGATGAACAAAACTTGCGGTTTTATAACTCCACACTCCACTCTCCACACTCCACTCTGAATATCAGTTTCTGCCTATTGCGACTATGCCGTTTATGCCACTGAGTCTGCTTATAACGGTTTTGAGGTGGTTTATGCCGTTGACGGTTATGCTGACTTCAATAGCTGCCATACCGTTTTTGGATTCTCTTGAATTAAGGTTATGGATAAAGATGTGCATTGCGGAAAGCTGATTTGTAATGTCGGCAAGAAGTCCTGTTCTGTCGGTTGCGGTAATCTGCAAAGTGGACTGGAAGGTTTCGTCGTGAATCTGACCTGCCCATTCCGCTTTTACCCAGCGTGCAGGTTCGGCACAATTTGCTATGTCTTTCGGAACATTTGAACAGGTACGCTTATGTATTGAAACACCGTAGCCTCGTGTGATAAAGCCTATTATGTCATCACCAGGCAGCGGATTGCAGCATTTTGAATATTTTACAAGACAATCGTCAATTCCCTCAATATGAACGCCACTGCTGACTTTCTTGCGGACAGGTTCGGTTATTACGACTGGTGCAGGCTCGGTAACGGTATATTTTTTGAAATATTCCTCTTTGATTTTCGGAAGTATTCGCCATAACTGGACACCGCCGTAGCCGATTGAGGCATAAAAGTCTTCAAGCGTATTGCAGTTCTGGCGGTGCATAACATTTGCAAGAAATTCAGCCATATCTTTTTCGGGAACATTGATATTAAGACGCTTAAACTCGGAGTCAAGCTGTGCTTTGCCCTCCTGAATGTTCTCGTCACGCTTTTCACGCTTGAACCAAAGTCTGATTTTACTTCTTGCTTCACTTGTGCGGACAATATTAAGCCAGTCACGCTTTGGTCCTGAACTTTCCTTTGTTGTAACTATTTCGACTATTTCGCCGGTTTTTACTTTGTAGTCAATAGGAACAATACGCTTGTCAACCTTTGCACCTATCATACGGTTGCCTACTTCACTGTGGATTGCATAAGCGACATCAATAACGGTTGCACCGGCAGGAAGATTGATGACATCTCCTTTCGGGGTAAATACAAAAACTTCTTCGGGGGCAAGATCCATTTTTATTGTGCGGACAATATCTGTGGAATCATTATCGCTTTGATTTTCAAGCATTTTTCTTATCCATGCAAGGCGTTCATCAAGTGAATCTTTTTTGGTTATGCCCTCTTTGTACTTCCAGTGTGCAGCAATACCGTATTCGGCGGTGTAGTGCATTTCCCATGTTCTTATCTGGATTTCAAAGGGTATGCCCTCTTTTCCGATAACTGTTGTATGGAGTGACTGATACATATTCGGCTTTGGAGTGGAAATATAGTCCTTGAATCTGTTAGGCAGAGGCTTGAACAAATCGTGTACAACGCCGAGTACATTATAACAGTCGGCAACGGTATCGACAATTACACGAACGGCAAAAATGTCATAAATCTGATCCATTGTTTTGCCTTTCATAAATGTCTTTTTGTAAATACCGTGAATACTCTTGACACGACCTTCGATATATACATTTTTGATTTCATCTTTCAGTCTGTCGTAAAGCATTTGTTTTATGTTTGCGACAAAGTTTATTCTGTCCTTGCTTTTGAGTGCAAGCTGTTTTTCGATTTCGGCATATCCGACAGGGTCAAGGTAACGGATTGAAAGGTCTTCAAGTTCTTCTTTTATTGCACGGATACCGAGTCGGTGTGCAATAGGTGCATAAACCTCCATAACTTCAAGTGCTTTGTCACGACGGTGCTGTTCTTTCATACATTCGATTGTACGCATATTGTGCAGTCTGTCGGCAAGTTTTATGATGA
>JBJFIB010000140.1:0-8583 GCA_051894195.1 Acutalibacteraceae bacterium | reverse complement strand
AAAATATTTTTAATAAAATCTTTTATAAATTTTATTGTTTTTAATATTTTTTATAACGTAAATATTGAAGCTAAGGAAGATGACAGTAATGGAATATATACTTTCTGAAAAAGTAAAAACCTTAAAGCCGTCTGCAATAAGGGAAATTTTCAAGTATGCCGCCGACCCGTCGGTTGTATCGCTTTCGGCAGGAAATCCTGCACCTGAGGCGTTCCCCGTAAAAGAAATTGCAGAAATTTCAAACGAAATACTCACGACAAATCCCGTAGCCGCATTACAGTACAGCGTTACTGAGGGTTATGCACCTTTGCGTGAAACTGTACGCAGTTTTATGAAAAACACCTACAATATCGGCAGGGAAAACGACGAACTCATAATCACTTCGGGTGCACAGCAGGTTATGGACCTTTTTACAAAATCAACCTGTAATGAGGGAGATACTATTATATGCGAAGCACCGAGTTTTATCGGTTCACTCAATTCTTTCCGTTCATACAATACAAGACTCTGCGGAATACCGCTTGAAAAAGACGGTATGAATATTGAGGCTCTTGAAAAAGCACTTCAAACCGAAAAAAATGTCCGCTTCATATATATAATCAGCAATTTCCAGAATCCGTCAGGCGTTACTACAAGCCTTGAAAAACGCAAAAAGATTTATGAACTTGCAAAAAAATATAATGTAATGATACTTGAAGACAATCCTTACGGCGAACTGAGAATAAGCGGCGAAAATGTTCCGTCAATCAAGTCATTTGACGATGACGGAATTGTTGCGTATGTCGGTTCATTCTCAAAAATTCTTTCACCGGGTATGCGTCTTGGCTTTGTCGTTGCACCAAAGCAGATAGTTTCAAAAATGATTGTCTGCAAACAGGGGCAAGATGTTCATACTAATATATGGGCACAGATGGTTGCACATAAGTTTATGACCGAATATGATTTTGACGGACATCTTGCAAAGTTACGCATAATTTATAAAAAGAAAGCCGAGTTCTGTATGGACTTGCTTGACAAATATCTTGTGCCGAACAAAATCACCTATGATAAAATTGAGGGTGGCTTGTTTATATGGTGCAGACTTCCCGAAAATGCCGATATGATTGATTTCTGTAAACAGGCAGTACAGAGAAAAGTCTGCGTCGTTCCAGGCAACGCATTCCTCACGGACGAAAAAGAACAAAGTCAGTGTTTCAGAATAAACTTCTCTACACCGACAGATGAACAGCTTGAAAAAGGTATCCGTATTCTCGGAGAACTTGCAAAGGAGATATTGTAATTATGACAGAAAATATGCCACAGGAAACAAAACAGGAAAAGAAAAAAGTAATATTCAGTGCCATTCAGCCGAGCGGCACAATAACTCTCGGAAACTATATCGGAGCACTCAGAAACTGGGTGAAATTACAGGACGATTATAACTGTATTTTTGCGGTTGCCGACCTTCACGCAATAACCGTAAGACAAGACCCGAAAACATTCCGACAGAATATCCTCAACGCTTATGCACTTCTTCTTGCTTGCGGAATTGACCCCGAGAAAAGTCCGTTCTTTATCCAGAGTCATGTTCACACACACGCAGAACTTGCGTGGATTCTCAACTGCTACACACAGTTTGGTGAGCTTTCAAGAATGACTCAGTTTAAGGATAAATCACAGAAACACGCTGATAATGTAAATGCAGGCTTGTTTACTTATCCGTCACTTATGGCGGCAGATATTCTTCTTTATCAGGCTGACCTTGTGCCTGTCGGAGCAGACCAGAAACAACACCTTGAACTTGCAAGAAATATTGCCGACAGATTCAACGGAATTTACGGCAAGACATTTACCATTCCTGACGGTTATATTTCAAAGGTCGGTTCAAGAATAATGTCCTTGCAGGACCCGACAAAGAAGATGTCAAAATCCGATGAAAATGTCAATGCGTGGGTTGCGGTTCTCGACAACCCTGACACAATAATGAAAAAATTCAAGCGTGCTGTTACCGACTCTGAGGCTGTTGTCCGTGTAGGTGAGGGTAAAGACGGCATAAACAACCTTATCGGCATAATGAGTTCCGTAACAGGCAAAACAGCCGACGAAATAACTGTTGAATTTGAGGGCAAAGGCTACGGCGACTTTAAAAAGGCTGTCGGCGAGGCTGTTATTGAGGAACTTCGTCCTATTCAGGAGAGATTCAACGATTATATCAACAACAAGGACTACCTTGAAGAACAGTACAGAAAGGGTGCTGAGTTTGCACTCAAAATTTCACAGCGTACTCTTGACAAGGCGATGAAAAAAATCGGTTATGTCCTGAAATAATCATAAATAATAAGCTTTATTGTTAAAGTCGGGGATAAAAATTGCGGGTGCAGGGGTTCATACCCCTGCCGAGGTCAAGGGCGAGCAGCCCTTGTGGGGTTTGGGGCAAAGCCCCGATATTCATTACTCAAAAAAAGAAATATTATAAAAGCCGATTGTACAAATACGGCTTTTGAGTGAGGAGGTAAAATATGGCGAATAAACACATCAAACCAAATAAGCGTGTTATGCTTATAGTAAATCCAAAGGCAGGCAACAGACTTTCTAAGTTTGCTGTTTCGGATATTGCTGATTTGTTTGCGAAAAACAAGTTTGAAGTAGCCATATATTTTACTTCCCTTGAATACGGTGCCGAGTATCTTGTAAAAGAACACGGTCATAAGTTTGACATTATTGCCTGCTGCGGCGGCGACGGAACTGTCAACGAAATAATAAAAGGAATGATGGAGATAAGTCTTTCCACACCTGTGGGTTATATTCCGGCAGGCACTACAAACGACCTTGCAAAAAGTCTTGGACTGAGTAAGAACATCAAAAGAGCAACAAAAGCAATTATTTCCGAAAATCCGTATCCGTTTGATGTCGGAACTTTTGACAACAGCTATTTTGCATATATTGCGTCATTCGGGGCATTTACTGAGGTTTCATACAATACGCCGCAAAAGGCAAAAAATATTTTCGGACACGCTGCTTATGTTTTCAGTGCTATGAAATGTATGCACAAGATAAAATCATATCATATCAGGGTTGAAACCGACGAGAGAAACGCCGAGGGTGATTATATTTTTGGTGCAGTGACAAACTCAACATCTGTTGCAGGTTTGTTCAGGTTTGAAAGTAATATGGTTGATTTTGCCGACGGAAAATATGAGGTTCTCCTGATTAAAAAGCCGAAAGATTTGATTACAGCATTTAAAATATGTATGTCAATGATTAACAGGTCTTTTAAAAATGAAAATATAGTGTTGTTTCACGCATCGCATATAAAGGTTATATCGGAAGAACCGCTTGACTGGTCGCTTGACGGCGAACATATGCGTGGGGAAACAACCGTTGAAATCTGTAATAACCATCAGGCTATACAGATAATACGCAAAAAAATGTAATAAATATCAAAAAAGCCGCCCGGACTTATGATAAATCCGGGCGGTTTGTATTTGAAGGGATTGTTCAGGTGTATGAGAATGGGTCAAATGTATGTGTATAAATTATTTCTGAATTGCTTTGAAAGCATTATCAAGATCTTCGATAATATCGTCAATGTGTTCTGTACCGATTGAAAGACGGATTGTGCTTTGATGTATGCCCTGTTCTTCGAGTTCCTTGTCGTTAAGCTGTGAATGTGTTGTTGATGCAGGGTGAATTACAAGTGATTTTACATCGGCAACATTTGCAAGAAGTGAGAATATTTCGAGGTGGTCAATGAAGTTCTTTGCCTCCTCAGCACCGCCTTTGATGTCAAATGTAAAGATTGATGCACCGCCGTTCGGGAAGTATTTTTCGTAAAGTGCGTGGTCAGGGTGTGTCGGCAGTGACGGGTGATTTACCTTTTCAACATTCGGATTCTTTGAAAGGTAATCAACTACTTTAAGTGCGTTTTCAACATGGCGTTCAACTCTGAGCGAGAGTGTTTCAAGACCTTGCAGGAACAGGAATGCGTGGAAAGGAGCAAGTGTTGCACCTGTGTCACGAAGAAGAGTTGCACGGATTCTTGTTACAAATGCGGCTGCTCCGACATCTTTGGCGAAACTTACGCCGTGATAGCTTGCGTCAGGGTCAACGAGTGACGGGAATTTTCCGCTCTTTTCCCAGTCGAATTTACCGCTGTCAACGATTACGCCACCGATAGCCGTACCGTGACCGCCGATAAACTTTGTTGCCGAGTGAACAACAATATCAGCACCATATTCAAACGGTCTTACAAGATAAGGTGTTGCAAATGTGTTGTCAACAACAAGCGGAATATTGTGTTTGTGTGCAATATCGGCAACAGCCTGAATATCAATAAGGTTAGCGTTAGGATTGCCGATAGTTTCGATATAAAGTGCCTTTGTGTTGTCGTCGATTGCGTCCTCAAAAACAGACGGATTGTCAGGTGTAACAAACTTTGTTGTAATGCCATACTGCGGAAGTGTATGCTCAAAAAGATTGTAGCTGCCGCCGTAAATTGTATTTGCGGAAACAATGTTGTCGCCTGCATGTGCAAGGTTGAGGATTGTATAAGTAATAGCTGCTGCACCTGACGCAACTGCAAGAGCCGCAACACCGCCTTCAAGAGCGGCAATTCTTTTTTCAAAAACATCTTGTGTAGTATTTGTCAGTCTGCCGTAAATGTTGCCTGCATCTTTGAGGGCAAAACGGTCAGCGGCATGCTGCGAGTTCTTGAAAACATAAGATGTTGTCTGATAAATCGGCACAGCTCTTGAATCTGTTGCCGGGTCTGCCTGTTCCTGTCCTACATGAAGTTGGAGTGTTTCAAATTTATAATTTCTGCTCATAATAAAATACCTCTTTTTTCTTTTAATTTTTTTAAGTTTTAGTTTTTTGTTTTGAAAAGTATAAATGTTATGAACAGCAGCACATTCGTCCGTTCCTGAAATTATGTCTTAATGCTTTAAAGATTACATACATAAAATGTGCCTCCTTGTGTCTGAATGTATATTTGACAATTCCTATGGCTTTGATGTGCTTTTAGTATATACTACAATTCCTATTTTGTCAATAGGCTTTATAATATTTTTTTAAAATTTATTTTTATAAAGATATTTGTACAGTTTGTATGTGTGTGTAAGCTGTATAATCCGAAATGCTTTACTTTATACACTTTACTTTTTTATTTACTTTTATTTACTTTACTTTATGTAATAAATTTCGGAATTACGGGGGTTTTTACTGGAATAACTTATATTTTTATTGGAATAATCAAATTATTTGTATGTCAGAAATGCCGAAAAACAATTTGCCTTTTCTTGATTTTTGATTATTTATCGGATATAATAATATCAAATCCTGATTTAGTAAATCGTGATTAGATATTCGGAGGTGCTTTATGTTTATAGGCAGAGAAACAGAACTCAGATTTCTTCAAGATAAATACGACGACCCGCAAGGTCAGCTTATTGTTCTGTATGGCAGACGGCGGGTAGGTAAAACAGAAACTCTGAGAGAATTTTGCAAAGGCAAGTCCCATATCTTTTATTCTTGTACACAAAGTACAGACAAAGTACAGCTTGCTAAATTTTCAAAACAACTTTTAAAAGAAAACATACCGGCAAAACAGTATATATCTGAATTTTCTGATTGGGAAAGTGCTTTTCGTTCTGTTCTCGATTTGCCATATGGTGACAAGAAAAAACTGATTGTTATTGATGAATTTCCTTATATGTGTAAAGGCAATAAGAGTATTCCGTCAATTCTTCAATATCTTTGGGACTCTGAGTTCAAAGATCGGAATGTTATGATAATTCTGTGCGGAAGTTCAATGAGTTTTATAGAAAAAGATCTTCTTGCCGAAAAAAATCCTCTTTACGGCAGGGCAACAGGAATTTATAAAATGACTGAGATGGGATTCTATGATGCAGTAAAGTTTTTCCCCGACTACACGGACAGGGATAAAGTTCTGGCATATTCAATTCTTGGCGGTATTCCGCATTATCTCAGACAGTTTAACCCGAAACTTTCTCTCGCTGAGAATATAAAGAAAAATATTCTCAGTAAAGGTTGTGTTTTATATAGCGAGGTAGATTTCCTTCTTCATCAGGAACTCAGGGAAACGCCGATATATAATTCCATTATTGAAACGGTTGCACTTGGCAGCACAAAACTAAACGATATAAGTCAGAAATCGCTTGTTGACGATACTTCAAAGACAAGTGTATATCTGAAAAATCTTATTGAACTGGGTATAGTCAGACGGGAATTTTCCGTTGACTCCAAAACAAAGGAAAAGGCAAATGCAAACAGAGGAACATATCGTCTTACGGATAACTTTTTCAGATTCTGGTATTCATTCGGTTTTACAAATATTTCACAGCTTGAAGACGGTGATGCAGAGGGTGTATATAATTATATTGTTGAACCGGCATTGCACGAATTTGCGTCATTTGCTTTTGAAGATGTATGCAAAGAATTTGTGAAAGAACTGCAAAAGGCTGATAAACTTCCGTTCAGATATTACAAAATGGGTCGCTGGACTGGAAAAACGACTGTCCGTGATAAAAATACATCAAGCGGGCTAAGAACTGCGGAAACGGAAATTGATTTGCTCGGCATAGGGAGAAATGAAGAAAAATATCTTGTCGGGGAATGTAAATTCAAAAATACACTGTTTGATTATTCCGATTATCTCGATACAAAGGCAAAGCTCACTCCGTTAAAGGACAAGGCAGAGTTTTACTATGCTCTGTTTTCTGAATCAGGCTTTGATGAAAAGGTTATCAAAGAAGCCGAAAGTACGGACAATATACGGCTTTATGACCTGAAAGAAATCGTTAATTATAAATGACGATATTTTTTAAATCTCTGTTTGCATTGATATATAATTTAATGTATAATAGTAACACCAAAATAAAAGATGAAAGGAACATATCAATGAGCTGGACAGAAATTGTTGCCGAAGTTCCTGCAAAGGATATTGAAACCGCAGGAAATATTGCACAGATGACAGTGCCTTACGGAATTTATATCGAGGACTATTCAAATCTTGAACAGGAAGTCCTTGAAATTGCAAACATTGACCTTATTGACGAGGAACTGCTCAAACAGGACAGAACAAAGGGCAAAATTCATATTTACATCAGTCCTGAGGATAATCCGACGGAGGCAATCTCGTTTTTGAGAGAGCGTTTTCAGGCGGAAAACATAGAGTATAAAATTTATTCTGACGACTGTGATGTTGAAAGCTGTCTTGAAAACTGGAAGAAATATTTTAATCCGATGAAAGTTGGCGAAAAACTCCTTATTCGTCCTGTATGGCGTGACGATTATGACGCTGAGGACAGAATCGTGCTTAATCTTGAACCGGGACTTGCTTTTGGTACAGGAACGCACGAAACAACAAGACTTTGCCTTGAAGCACTCGAAAAGCATATATTCAAAGGGGCAAAAATGCTTGATGTAGGCTGTGGCAGTGGAATACTCTCCGTTGCAGGATTGCTCTTGGGTGCAGAATCCGCAATCGGAATTGACATTGACGAAATGGCGGTTAAAGCGTCAAAGGAAAACGCAAAACTCAACAATGTTCAGGACAGATACACAGGAATAAAGGGCAACCTTGCTGATGAAGTAAACGGAGTTTTTGATGTAATTACTGCAAATATTGTTGCCAACGCAATAATTATGCTTTCGGGCGACATAGAAAAGCATATGAACGAAAAAACCGTCTATATTATGAGCGGAATTATTGACACACGACTTGATGATGTTCTGTCGGCACTGCCAGAGTCGCTTGAAGTCGTTGAACGGTATGAGGACAAGGGCTGGCTGTGCCTTGTTGCTGTAAAAAAACCATAAAAATTCCGTATATAATGTAAAAGTAATGAATAATTCCTGATAAGAATTATTTTGTTTATCTGAGTGATAAAATAGCATATATATAATTTTATTTTCGGAGGTCATATTATGAAAGACAAAAAGAACAAAAATACTTCCAACCTGATATTTTCGGCGTTTCTTGTTATAGCGTTTGTAATTTGTGCATATTTCTTTTCGGGTATCGTTACAACATCAACAGGAATGAACGATACGGTTAAAACTTTGCTTATGGCATTGATTTTTGTTATATTCGGACTTTTCCTTTTCTATGCGACAAGAATAGGCGACGGCAGACAGGTAAAGCGTTTTTCGCTTGCAACGCTGATTATAATGGATATTCCTGCACTGTACATAATTATTGCGTCAGCGGCACAGGGACTTCCTTTTTCGGCACAGATTGCCGACTGTCCGACGATAATTTATCTTGCCGCTGTTACTCTCGGATACGGTATCCCTTACACATTCCTGAGCGGCTATGAACAGCAGATTGATGACGAAGAAAAAACCGAAAACGGTATCGAGGATAATATAGCCGAAAATTATGAAACAGACGAAACAGTTGACTTTAACAATATAAAAGATATTGATGAAAATGCAGAAACTGATGAAGAACAGCCTGACAGTTTCAGCGATATAAATGACGCTGATAATAACGGCTCAGATGAGGAAAACTAACACCAAATACAAAAAATAAAGCGAGGAATACAAAATGTCAGAATGTACACATAACTGTGATACCTGCGG
>JBJFIB010000139.1:0-1833 GCA_051894195.1 Acutalibacteraceae bacterium | reverse complement strand
AAATTTCAATAGTCCGTGAGCTGACGAAAATTCACGAGGAAGTCATAAGAACAACTCTGAAAGAGGCGTCGGAAAAATACACCGACGGCAGTATAAAAGGCGAAATTGTTCTTATAATCGAGGGTGCACCTGAACCCGAAAAAAAGGAAATGACTATTGAAGACGCCGCCGCACTTGCAAGAGAACTGAGCGAGGGTGGAATGTCGCTTTCAGAGGCGGCAAAAGAAAGTTCAAAGATAACAGGCATTAAAAAAGGAGAAATATACAAGCGACTTATTTCTTCACAGGAATAATAAATAATAAACAGGAGCAATTGTTAAGTAATCAAATACATTGATAAATATGTTTGAATGTGTTAAAATATGTAAAAGAAAGGAGAAATTTGTATGAACACATTACAAACAAATACAGGAGGATAAAGACATTGTTGACGAGCTTCAAGACGGAGATTGACCCAAATCCTATAAAAAAGACAAAATAAACAGAACAATAGGAACATGCCGTTTCATATATAATTTTTATCTTGCTTATAATAAAAAACTCTATGATGAAGGTAAACTGTTTATGAGCGGTAAAACTTTCAGCGTCTGGCTCAACAATGAATATCTTCCCGAGCATCAGGAAAAAGCGTGGATAAAAGATGTAAGTTCCAAATCTGTAAAACATTCAATAGAGAATGCTAATGTCGCTTTCTTGAATTTTTTCAAACATAAAAGCAAATTTCCAAAATTCAAGAAAAAATCCAAATCAGATGTCAAAATGTATTTTGTAAAAAACAATCCAAAGGATTGCGAGTGCGAAAGACACCGCATAAAGATACCAACGCTCGGTTGGGTGAAAATAAAAGAAAAAGGATATATCCCTTTAACAAAACAGGGTTATATCATAAGAAGCGGTGCAGTTTCCATAAAAGCAGGAAGATATTATGTCTCTGTTCTTATAGATATGCCTGAGAAACCAAAGCCTGATTTAAAATTGTCAGGTTTGGGTATTGATTTAGGTATCAAAGAACTTGCTATTTGTTCTGATAAAAAGATTTATAAAAATATAAACAAAACATCTCGTGTGAGAAAACTTGAGAAAAAACTTAAACGAGAACAAAGAAGTCTTTCGAGGAAATACGAAAGTCTTAAAAAATCCAAAAATATTACGAAAGGAAAAGCTACCCGACAAAATATCCGAAAACAAAAGCTGAAAGTACAAAAACTTCATTATAAACTGAACTGCATACGGACAGATTACATCAACAAGTTTATATCTGAAACGGTGAAAACCAAGCCGTCATATATTACAATAGAAGATCTGAATGTATCAGGAATGATGAAGAACAGACATCTCGCCAAAGCCGTGGCACAACAAAAATTTTATGAAATAAGAACTAAACTTCAAATAAAATGCAAGGCTTTGGGAATTGAGTTAAGACTTGTAGGCGGATTTTATCCGTCAAGCAAAACCTGTCATAATTGCGGTTGTATAAAACACGATTTAAAACTGTCAGACCGTGTTTATCATTGTAACAATTGTGGTTATACAGAAGACAGAGATTATAATGCAAGTCTTAATCTGAGAGATTGTCAAATCTATACTGTTGCATAAAATAAGCAAATATAGATATGTACCGATGGCTTAATCGGGAATTTACGACTGCGGAGTGTACACGAACTTGTGAGTAGAAAATATTCTGTATTTTCCAAAACATGCACGATGAAGCAGTAAGAAAAGATCCGTGAGGACTTTCAATTCTCAATATGGGTATATTTGTCCATATTTTGAGTAGCAGTGCAAATAATGGATATAATTCTTGCATCGGCATCACCAAGACGAAAAAAACTT
>JBJFIB010000138.1:0-9017 GCA_051894195.1 Acutalibacteraceae bacterium | reverse complement strand
TTTTAATAAAATCTTTTATAAATTTTATTGTTTTTAATATTTTTTATAGCGTAAAAGAGAAATTATATCAAAAATATGATTTCAGCATAACTTGTACTTATGGTGTCTGTGGAACTTGCCTTTTTGATTGTATTAAAAGCAGCAATCACTTAAACAACAAAACAGTAGCAAAATATCAAAAGGTCACGAGAAATCTATATGAGGTGATGAATTTGGCAGTAATACAGGAATACAAATGTCTTAACTGCGGCGGAACTGTTGTTTTCGACAGCAAATTGCAGAAAATGAAATGCGAATATTGCGGCTCGGAATTCGACATGGAGGCACTGAAACAATACGATGAAAATCTGAACAAGGCGTCCAAACCGGACAATATGAACTGGGAAAGTGCAGCCGGTTCCGAGTGGCAGGAGGGAGAAACCGACGGACTCAGGATATATACCTGCAAATCCTGTGGCGGTGAGATTATCGGCGACGAAACTATGGCAGCAACATCTTGTCCTTACTGCAACAACCCTGTTGTCATTATGGGACAATTTTCGGGTGATTTAAAGCCGGACTATGTCATACCGTTCAAGCTGGACAAAAAAGCCGCAAAAGATGCACTGATCAATCATTATAAAGGTAAAAGACTTATACCTAAGATATTCAAGGACGAAAATCATATTGACGAAGTAAAAGGAATATATGTACCGTTCTGGCTTTTTGATGCCGAGGCTGACGCTGATATTCAGTACAGAGCAACGCGTGTACGCACATGGAGCGACAGCAAGTATAATTACAGAGAAACCAAGTATTATTCCGTTTCTCGTGGCGGAACAATCGGGTTTGAAAATGTTCCGGTTGACGGTTCGTCAAAAATGCCGGATGCTCTTATGGAATCAGTTGAACCTTTTGACTTTTCTCAGGCAGTACCGTTCCAGACGGCATATCTTTCGGGTTATCTTGCGGATAAATACGATGTTAACGCTGATGAGAGCAAAGGTCGTGCCAATCATCGTATAAAAATAAGCACCGAACAGGCTTTTGCAAGCACAGTAAACGGCTATGCGTCTGTTACTACCGAACATTCAAGCATAAATCTGAAAGGCAGTAAGGCAAAGTATGCGTTGTATCCTGTGTGGATTCTTAACACGAGCTGGAAAGGCAAAAATTATTTATTTGCGATGAACGGACAGACAGGTAAAATGGTCGGTGACCTGCCGCTTGACAAGGGTGCATATTTCAGATGGCTGCTTGGTATTGCTGGTGTTGTGGGTGCTTTGTGCGTCTTGCTCCGATTTCTGATATGGCTGATATGAGGAGGTGCATATGATGAAAAAACGAATTTCTGCGATAATTATGGTTTTAGTTATATGCATTTCTTTTTCAGTACCGGCATTTGCAACAGAAACAAGCTATGTTGTTGACCAATCGGGTACTCTGACCGACAAAGAACTTAAAGATTTAAACGGACTTGGCGAAACATTTGCAAATTCAACCGGCTGTGATATTCTTTATGCGTTTATTAACGATGAAGATATGGATACATTTGCACAGAATACCGACCTCGGCAAATATGAAAACGGAATCCTGATGATTGAAAATGAAGACTTCTGGGATGTATATACCTACGGAGAACCTCAGTCTTATCTTAGTGACGACGATGTGGACACTCTGAGAGATGCCTTTGAAAACGGTGACGATGCAAATAATGCGGACAGCTTTTTTAAATGTATTGCCGCTTATATGTATAAAGCTGACAAACTCGTAAGAGAAAAATCCGCAGCAGGCAAAGATGAAAGTTCAGTCGTTGAAAACAGTAATTCCACTGTACAAAATATAGGCGGATATAACACAACCGTAGGAAAAAACGATACGCTTATACTTGAAAACCGTACAAGAGTTGTTGATATGGCAGAACTTATGGACGAGTCGGAAAAATCCACCCTCCTTTCAAAACTTGACGAAATAAGCGAAAGACAAAAACTTGATGTCGTGGTTGTAACGGTTAATACTCTTGACCACAAAACTCCTGCGGACTATGCCGATGATTTTTATGACTATAACGGTTACGGCTTTGGGGATAATAAAGATGGTGTTCTTCTGCTGGTAAGTATGGAGGATCGTGACTGGTATATTACAACAACGGGATATGGTATTACCGCTTTTACGGATAAGGGCATAGAGTATATTTCAGATCAGTTTTTGCCAAAGCTGAGTGACGGCGACTATTACGAATCATTTGTTGAATACGCAAATCAGTGCGATAAATTTATCACTCAGGCAAAAACAGGCGAACCGTATGATGTCGGAAATATGCCGAAAGAACCGTTCCCGACTGTTACTGCGATAGTGGTAGGTCTGATAATAGGTTTTATAGTTGCATTTGTTATTACTTCCAGTATGAAAGGTAAGCTGAAAACGGTTCGTATGCAGAATGAAGCGTCAAATTATGTGACGAAAAGGGGTATGAGGGTTACAAACAAACAAGATGTTTTCCTCTATTCTCATGTCAGCAAAATCAGAAGATCAACTGAAAGCAGCCACGGCGGAGGCGGCGGTTCAAGCACACATATATCTTCTTCGGGCAGCAGTCACGGCGGAGGCGGCGGCAAATTCTGAGTAAACAAAAGTCTGTTTCGCAAGAATAAAATTTGAAACAAAAATAAAAAGATTGTCATCTGAAAAGACGGCAATCTTTTTTGCTGTTTATATGAAATTTTGAATTACTCGATAAGCCATACAACCTCAACGGATTCAGACTCTTTTGTTACCGGTGACTGAATCATATTTGAGTAGTTCAGTACTTTTGACGAACAAAGACTACGCTCCTGTTCGCAAACCATCCAATCCATACGGTCGTCATAGTGTTCACCGATTTTTACGGAATCAACGCCGATAAGTTTTTGCCCCATTGACTCGGCAATAAATGTGGCTTTTTGCCTCGAATCCTCTATTGCCTCTTTGATGAGATTGTTATGAATTTCAGTGATGTTTGAAATGCTGTAATCGGTGTCAATATCCACATCGTAGTGCTTGTCCTGAATAAGCGTCATAATGTGATTTTTGAATTCCATATTGAACGGAACACGCATTTTGATTTTTCTTTTGGCACGAACATTAAATTTTTTATCACTGTAACTCTGACTTACAGAGTCATCACCTATTCTTATGCTGTCCATAGATACGCCGTCTTTGTTCATTTCGGCAAGAAAATCCTCACACTGATTCAGCACTTTTTCGAGTGCGGCGGAAGTAGATTGTTCGTGTACCTCAAAACCGACGGTAACTTCAACAGTGTCATAATCATATTCGTGTGTTGCCTTTCCTACAATAGATAATTTGCCCATTTTTGTGTCCTCCTTGTTTAATGTTTGTTATTTGTATTATATCATACAAAATGTCCAAAAAAATACCCTTATATTAAATTTAAATGAAATTTTTTTGACAATACAGAGTAAATTTCTTATAATATACATAAAAGTAATTGCGATTATAAAGTCAAATATTGAAAGGACTGAAATACATGTCATATCCAAAGCCGCTTTCAGAAAAATCTCTTGCAAGAATGTATCGTGAGGCTAATATTGACGAAAAGAAAAGCGATTTTTTACATAAACTGTTTCTTGCGTCGGCAAATTTGTACGGAATTGTAATACTGCACGACATCTGGGAAATTTATAAGGTGGTCGCCGAACAGTACGGAATGAAAGGAATTAAGTTAAAAGAAATAGTTGCATTTTCATCTATTGTACGGCGGGAAGATGTGCCGTATTATGTTTATGAAATTGATGAGCTTTATTCCGAAGAAAAACGCACAGTCCTTGACAGAGAAATTGTTATGAAATCTTTGATTTTTCCGAATAACAAAAGACTGTATCATTGGTTGTGTAACTTGCAGGGGGATAAGCCATACTTTATTCCCGATGACTTGCTGAGTTTTGTCAAGACTGTACCGACAAAAGAAGAAAAAGAACTGCTTGCGTTTCTTCGTCCGCTGAAAGTTACATCAAAAGTGTGTGATGCAGGTTGGGGAACGATATATCCTAACGAACATACGGGCGAAAAAATCGGCAGATTTTCGTTTTTGACCGTATCCGAAAAAAGTGAATATAAATATATAATGGATTTGTATGAGAAATGTCCCGCAAAATATGAAAATATGCGGCAGAATTTTTTACGGAAAACAAGCGGTACTGAGGCGGAAAAACTCGCAAGAAAATACAAAGAACAGTGCAGTCTTGGATTTTCGTCAGGTGCGGAAAATATAAATTATATTATCAAGGAACTTGATGAAGTAGGAGTAAATCTTAATAATAAACAGACGGAAAGGCTTGTTGAACTTCTTATGAATGTAAACAACCATATTAACCACTGGTGTAATCGTGGCTGGACACCGCTTGATTTATTGCGGGAAACAGGTATTCCCGATGTAAAAACTGTTTCACTTGGTCCTGAAATAAAGCGACATATAGCTGAGGGAAAAGTCAGCTATGAAGAACTCAGGGAATATTTTGACAGTATGGGCATAAAATTGGAAGAATAAGTAATGAAAAAATAACTGAAAGGACGGTGCATATATGGAAACAAAAATGTCAGCTACGCTTGATTTGTTCAAGGTATCATATAAAGTTGTGCGTAAAAATTCTGCTGAAATTTATAAAGGTTTTGGCTTTAAACATCTTTCGGACGCAACTCAGTATTATGTACACCCGAACAACGAATCATACAAAGGTACGACAACGCTTTGTCAGCCTATCGGAGAGGCGATAATACTTTTTGCAGGACTTGCAAAGGGAAGTGTTTTCGGTGATTATTATGTAAGTAATGACCTTAAAGAAGTATATATGGAGGTTGATGTTCCGTCTGATTACCGTGAAAACGGAGTTGTTGCACCGAATGTTTTTAAGTATCGTGCATATGTTGCTTACCACGATATAAGTGTTGCCGCCTATGATAAGGACGGAAAACTGATTGACGGCAATATGGAACATCTGCATACACTCTATAAGCTGCTGCCTGTATTTATGGTTTTGCTTGCCGCCGAGATTGAGAATAATTCCGACTACCGAATGGTTATGGAAAATTTTGTCGATAACCCTGTTGCCGATGTATTCGTAAATCTGCACGAGGATTTTTATCAACTGCACAAGACTGAACAATATACGGTTGAATACAGGGATTTGTCCGGTATTGATGTCAGCGGCTATACTTCATACTCATCAAGCTATAAGGTTATCCGTGAAAACAGGGAACAGGCAAAAAAACAAACCGATATTCCGATTGTGCCGTTTCCGTCTGACGCTTTTTCTGATGAACAAAAACAATATATACCTCGTCTTTCGGCAGAGTTTGTACTGCCGAAAAATCTCAGAAGTGTGTGTAATGCCGTTGCCGCAGGGGATATTCAGGCGGTATTGTTTCACGGACCGTCAGGCACAGGCAAAACAATATCGTGCAAACTTGTTTCTCAGGCAATAGGACTGCCGATAATGGAAACCATAAACTGTACGGAAAATCTTGACGAATTTGTCCTTGGAAAATACATTCCTCAGGACGACAAAATTATTTTCAGAGAAAGCTATGTCACAAAGGCGATAAGGGACGGCGGTGCTGTTGTCTTTGAAGAAATCAACTTTGCAAAGCCGCAGTATCTTGCTTTTCTTAATTCACTGCTTGACGATAACGGCTTTGTACGGCTGGACAACGGTGAAACAGTAAGGCGTAATCCGAATTTCCGCTTTTTTGCAACAATGAATATCGGATATTTCGGCACAAAAGAACTCAATCAGGCACTTTATAACCGTTTTAATGCAATAGTGGAAATTGCCGCACTTTCAGATGAGGCAATTTCCCGTATGCTTATAGCAAGAGTACCCGAATGTAAACCGAGAATTATGGGAATTCTGGGAGTTTATCATAAGCTGAAAAAGAAGATTGAATCCGAAGAACTTGATGTTGTCATTTCTCCCCGTAACCTTGAAAACTGGGCAAAGCTTGCAAAATATGACGGCTATATCAAAGCCGCCGAAAAGACAATAATTCCGATAGCAAAGGGCGACAGGGCTTTGGAGGACACAATAAGGGGAATTTTAATGCTTTACAAATGGAAGTAATCAGGTGAATTGATATGGACAATTTAGCGAAAAAGATAAAATCAGCAGATGAGGGCAATATTGACGCTATGGTTGAAGTTGCTGACTATATTTTGTGGGAAGATGAAACTGTTCCTGTTGAGCCTGAGATGTTTGAAAAAGCTGTCAATTACCTTAAAAAAGCAATAGAGGCAGGAAACACACAAGCGATGATATCATACGGTGCAGTGTTTTACAACGGTCGTGGAGTGCCACAGGATTTTAATACAGCGGTTCATTGGTATAAAGAGGCGGCTGACCGTGGGAATATCTGGGCAATAGGTCATATGGGTTATATGTACTATTACGGTCGTGGCGACCTTGAAGTTAATATGGAAAAGGCATATGAGTATTTTTCAAAAGCCGCTATGCTTGGTGTTCCTAATGCATATTATAAATGTGGCGATATGTTCCTTGACGGTAAATATGTTGAAAAGGATCCGAAAACAGCCTTTTCACTGTTTTCAATATGCTATAATATGATAGAGGACTATAAGCCGCTTGACTGTTATCCTGATGTATGCCGCAGGCTTGGAACATGCTATCATAAGGGTATCGGAACAGACAAGAATTTAGAGATTGCCGAGAAATTTCTGGCTGAGGCAAAACTATTTTTCAAAAAAAGAAAGGACAGCGGTAATATTTTCACAGACGAGGTTCTGAAAATAGCAACGCAAGAGTGGTTGGAGGTTATGAGAGAACTTGATGAATAATAGGCATATAATAAGGACGGTGATAATTTGAATAAACTGTCAGAAGGAATATTGCGGCGTTTTCAGTGTGATTACATAAGAATGTTGGAAGAAAATTTCGCACAGACTCTTGCCGAAAACGAGAATGTCAGGCTTTTCTTTATAAATGAAAACAGGGCGTTTACAGACGGCAGAAACATAGTTGTTGACCCGGCGTCTGACGGACTTTTTTATGATGTAACAGCCTTGCAACGCACATCAGAATATATGAACTGGAAACCGGATTTTCTTGCAAATCAATTCAATGCACTGCATATCATTACAAGGTCGCAGACAATTCATGAATGTCTGCATATACTGTATTCGGATTTTCCGCCGAAAGCCGCCACAGACACTATATGTAACACCAAAATCAAGAAAAAGGTAATGGCTGATATAGATAACATTATTGAGGACGCATACATAGAGGCTGTCGGTTGCAGTGTTTATGACAATATGGAGCTTTATTTGCAGTTTGGACGGATTTCAAGGCTGTTTTTAACACACATTTCAGAGGGAACGGCACAAAGGTCTTTTAAAGAAGAAAACGAAAAATACAAGGATAACCCCGAATTAAAGAAACAAATAGAAACCTTGCTTGGTTATCTTGACTATATGGCGGTATTTTTGCTTTATCCTATGGTTGAACTGGAAGAACCGCCGACGGAAATTGCGGAATATGTCGAAAAGACAAAGCAACTGTTTCTTGACGGAAGTTTTGCACCGTCACCCGACGAAAGATATGAATATACGAGGAAAATCTATGATACTATTTTGCCGCTTATTCCCGATACGGAAGATGATTTAGATGATGAAAGGCTGTCAGAACTTATCGGCGGAGTGAAAACACACAGCCCTGACGCAAGCACTATCGGCGGTGAAAAACACAAGGGCAGAACTCAGACGGTAACTGTACGGCTGTTTACCGACAAAGACGGCAATATGCGTAAAGTGGACGAAAAGTCATTTGATAAGCTGATTGAGGCGGCAAGAATATCTGCACGGCACATACAGGAGGCACTTAGTATTGTTCTTGATAACGGCTTTGTGTCGGTGTCACGCGGCGGTGACTTTGACTGTTCAGTTCTGCACAATCATATAAAAATAAATGAAGTACACCCGAAGATTAACCTGAATTTACGCAAAGCCTATCAGAATATATATCAAAAATACCGTGTGAACATAAATTCATACAACACACGCTTTGCACAAATTCTTGAATCACACCGGACATTAAGAGATGAAAAGCGTAGGTTCGGTTCGGGCATAAATTCCTCACGACTCGGCGATCCGCATAAACGCTACTGGTACAGAAACAGTGACGAAATTGATGTTCCCGATATGTCGGTACTGCTGTTGATTGACGGTTCGGGTTCTATGCGTGGAGAACGCAGGAACAGTGCAATAAATTCTTCAATCATACTGCACGAGGTACTGAAAAAACAGGGAATAAAACACGCCATTGTTGAACACAGGGCAAACTTTGTAGAACCTGAAATTGATGTAAATGTGCTTGTAGACTTTAATTCCCGTAACGAAGAAAAATACAATCTTATGCAAATCAAGGCAGACGGGAACAGCCGTGACGGACTGGCACTGTTTTGGGCAGAAAAATACATCAATAAAAATACAGACTGTGAAAACAAGCTGATTATTGTAATTTCCGACGGAATTCCTCTGCACGAATATGATAAATATTATCCGCCTGTATCGACTAAGGATACGGCAAATGCCGCAAGAAAAATCTTAAAGCGTGGCACAAAAATAATTGCAATTTCACTTGATGACGCCGGCTGTTATGAATGTTATGAACAGCTGAAAGAAATTTATCCTCAGCTTATTGCCTGTAACGATTTAACACGGCTTACAGGTCAGCTGCTTGGTTTAATCGCAAAGCTGCTTTAAAAAAACACTCAAAAATATATTTTTATTAAAAACGAAAGGAAGTAAATCATTATGAAAAAGTACATAAATATTTCTATGGTTTATGCTATTGCCGCTATGGCAGGAGGAGTTTTTTACCGTGAATTTACAAAATGGAACGGCTTTACAGGCACAACAGCCTTAGGAAAAGTGCATACGCATTTGTTCTTGCTTGGTATGCTTGTGTTTCTTGTTGTGGCGTTGTTTTCAAGGCACTATGACCTGAAAAAGCAAAAGACATTCCGTG
>JBJFIB010000137.1:5963-9051 GCA_051894195.1 Acutalibacteraceae bacterium | reverse complement strand
GGAAACAATTCAAAAGCGGAACGGATATTCGTGGAGTTGCAACGGCAGGTGCAGGTTATGATGTAAATCTTACTAACGACGCTGTAACGGCTATGGTGAACGGATTTATCCTCTGGCTTTCAAAAAAGACAGAAAAAAATCCCGATGAACTCAAAATTTCCGTAGGTCGTGATTCGAGAATTTCGGGTCCGCACATTTCTTCGCTTTCAATGCTTACAATGAAAAAGGCAGGCGTTCAGGTAATAAGCTGCGGACTTGCCTCAACACCGTCAATGTTTATGACAACGGTTGAGCTTGAATGCGACGGTGCATTACAGATTACCGCAAGCCATCACCCGTATTACAGAAACGGACTCAAATTCTTTACCCGTGACGGCGGTCTTGAAGGTGAAGATATAGTATCAATTCTCGAATATGCACAAAGCGGCGAAAAGCCTGCGGAAAGCACTGAGGGCGAACTTATTGAAGTTGACTATATGAGCCAGTATGCCGCAAATCTTCGTGAAATGATTAAGGCAGGTGTAAACTCAGCAGACGACTATAACCACCCGCTCAAAGGCTTTAAAATTGTTGTTGACGCTGGAAACGGTGCAGGCGGATTTTATGCAACCGATGTTCTTGAAGCACTCGGTGCAAATATAAACGGCAGTCAGTTCCTTGACCCCGACGGAATGTTCCCGAATCATATTCCTAACCCTGAAAACGCAGAGGCTATGGCGTCAATATGCAACGCTGTCAAGAAGTCAAATGCCGACCTCGGCGTAATTTTTGACACTGATGTTGACCGTGGCGGTGCCGTTGACGCAAGTGGAAACGAAATAAACCGCAATCGTCTTGTAGCTCTTGCCTCAGCAATCGCACTCGAAGGCAACAAGGGCGGAATGATTGTTACCGACTCTATTACATCAAGCGGTCTTAAAGACTTTATCGAGAACGAACTCGGCGGAAAGCACCTCCGCTTTAAGCGTGGATATAAGAATGTCATTGACGAGGCACTCAGACAAAATGCAAACGGTGTGAATTGTCCTCTTGCAATAGAAACCTCAGGTCACGCAGCTATGAGAGAAAATTATTTCCTTGATGACGGTGCATATCTTGTCACAAAGATTATCATTAAAATGGTACAGCTCAAAAAGGCAGGCAAAACCCTCGAAAGCCTTACTGAAAAACTCAGTCAGCCTGTTGAAAGCCGTGAAATAAGAATTAAGATTACCGAAAAGAATTTCAGGGAATACGGCGAAAAGGTTATTGCCGATATGTTCGACTTTGCAAAGAAAAATAAGGACTTTGTTGTTGCCGACGATAACCACGAGGGAATAAGAGTATCATTCGGAAAAAGCAGCGGTGACGGCTGGTTCCTGCTCAGACTGAGTGTTCACGACCCGATTATGCCTCTCAATATCGAAAGCGACAGCGTAGGCGGCGTTGAAAAAATCTACAATAAGATTGTTCCGTTCCTCGAAAGCTGCAAGGGACTTGACACCTACAAAGAGAAAGCACCAACAGCAGAAAATGTACAGACAGAAGAAAAAACATCTTCAACTAAAAAAACTCAATCCGTCGAAAAAACTCCCGCAACTAAAAAAACAACCGCAAAGAAAACTACATCAACTAAAAAATCCACAACAACCAAAAAATCATCAACAAAATAATTCAACAGCAATTTATTGCAAAAAAATTCTCGTGACTGATTCAGCCACGAGAATTTTTGTTAAATAAACTTATATCAGCGAAAAAACTAACCGTCCGCACAACTCCTAACTTTAAACAACTCCACACTCCACTCTCAACACTCCACACTCTCTTTAATGCTCATCATAGCGACAAGACCGCCACGCTTGCCGCCGCTTGCACGGTGAGAGTAGAGAAGTCCGCTGTTGCACTTGGTGCAGACATCACTTATTGTTATGTTAATGCTGAGAAGTCCGGCTTCAAGCAGCATACGGCGGTTGGCTTCTTTGAGGTCAATAAGATACTTGCCGTGTCCGAGAGTTTTTGTGAAATAGGCAGGTTTAAGCTCAGTGAATGACGCAAATTCTTCAAAGACCGGTGCGTCAACTTCATAACAGCAAAATCCTATTGCAGGACCGATTACTGCGATAATATCCGTAGGGTCACAGCCGTATTCCTCAACCATTTTGTCAACGGTAATTTCGCCGATTTTGGCAACCGTTCCACGCCAGCCTGCGTGTGCAAGTGCAATTACACGCTTTACGGGGTCAGCAAAAAACAGCGGTGTACAGTCGGCATAATGCGTAACAAGGGTAACACCGGGTTCATTTGTTACGAGTGCGTCAACGCTCTGAATGTCGTGTTCACGGTAAATTCCGATACCACAGTCTTTTTTTGTTACACAGCGTACAAAGGTGTTGTGGTCTTGTGACGAGCTTACAAGGGTGTTGTAGTCAAAGCCTGCCGCCTTGCAGAAAATTTTATAATTTTCGGTTACATTTTCGGGATTATCGCCACGCTTGAAGTTAAGGTTCATTGACTTGAATTCGCCGGTGCTTACGCCGCCTATTCTTGTCGAAAAGGCGTGATTCACAAAGTCAAGCTCCGATAGTGACGGAAAAGTCAGAAAACCAACTCCGTCAACAAAGTTCAGGTTTGTGTTTTTGCTTTTAAAAATCATACTTTACCTCGTAATAAATATTATGACGCTCTTTACATATTAAAACGGATAATGCTATAATAATATGAAATGCTTGAAAAGTAAAGGGGAACAGTTATGCAGAACAGAAAAAAACTTTTTGGAAATTCAATAACTCCGTCTTGTGATTACTGTCAGTATGTAACGCTGAACAATGAGGGCAAAAAGATATGCCGAATGGGTGTTCTGTCGCTTGAAAAGCCGTGCAGAAAATATACCTATGACCCGCTTAAACGAGAACCAAAGCCTGCCCCCGAACTGCCGAAATTTACCGCTGATGATTTTAAGATATAATTACTTTGAAGCAGAGGCGGTTTCTTTTTCGGATTTTTCTTCTGTTTCGGTTTTTGCGTCTTCAATCACAGATGTGCAGTGCGGACAGCGTACAGCTTTGATGTCGATTTCACTCTGACAGAACGGGCATTTTTTTGTTGTAGG
>JBJFIB010000137.1:0-5863 GCA_051894195.1 Acutalibacteraceae bacterium | reverse complement strand
GCACCGCCGATGATAACGCCGACAGCAAGGTCAATTACATTTCCACGCATTGCGAACTCTTTGAATTCCTGAAAAAACTTTTTCATTTTACTAACCTCCGAATTTTAAAAATATTTTACAGCTTAATGCAGAAATGCCATAATACTGTTTTACAATAAGCTGTTTAATGACAATACATTATATCATATACGACAAAATTCGGCAACGCTTTTCGGGAAATTATGCGGCTTTGTGTCTGAATATTCACGGCTTTTAATGCTTATTTTCTGCCCTTGCAAATATTATTTGTTTGTGATATAATCAATCAGGCATTATTGTATAAAAGGAGATATTTTTATATGGCACAAAATCAATCCGCTGAAAAATATATCAACAAATACAACAGAGTAAAACACTTTAAGATAATTATTTTTATTCTTGCCGTTGTTGCATTAGCTTTGTCTGTTACAGGCGTTGTATGGAAACTATATTATAGAGAAGACAGTTTTTCTCAGGAGTTTGCATCGGTATTCCAACTGCTTGCACTTGTTATTGCGTTTGACGCTTTTGCGGTTTATATTGCCTGTATTCGACCTGCACAAAGAGAATTTCGCAACGAGGGCTATGCCACTATAATAAGCGATACTGTCAAAAACGCTTTTCCGGACTGCAAATACAGTTATAAGTCAGACGATTTTGATGCAATAACATCAACGGATATATCTTCAACCGAGCTTATTCCAAAAGGTGCAACAGGCTTTGATATATATAATAATATAAAAGGTGTGCATAATTCCGTTCCGTTTCGATTTTGCACGCTTGAAATGTACAACTATAATATTGTCATGTCAAATGTTCGTTTAAAAGGCAGCAGGATACAGAGTGAAAGAGCCATAAAAAACAGTATTTTCATAGGCTGTTGGTTTGTGTTTGACTGTCATATCAAAATGAATAGCCGTGTGTTTATTGTCAGCAGACACAGCAGTTCATACAACGATTTACTCTACAAAATGAAGATTTCACCGTTGCAGGAAACATTAACTCCTGACGATGAATTCAACAGTATGTTCGCCGTTTTTTCATACGACCTTGAAAGTCCGGAATATATCGTCACCGAAAAGCTGATAAACAATCTTAAACATCTCGTAAATAAACATCACTGTACAGTCCTTGTATATTGTAATGACGGTATAATTTCCGTTGGAATTAACTGCGGAAGACCTCTCCTCAGACCTGATACATCAATATTGACTTCTTTTTCCACTGAAACCGTTGTAAATTCTGCACAGAACGACACGAAATTCATTCTTGACTGTCTTGACATTCTTGATTTTTCCGACTATGTAACCGCCGATTACACAAAATTCAAACAGCAAAACGACTCAATATACTACACCGGCAAAGACATCGACACAAACTACCGCATTTAGAGAGTGGAGTGTGGAGTTGCGTGTTGAATAAAATTCACTTGAAAAGCGTTGCATAATTAGGTTATAATATACTTAACAATAAAAATAATTAAAAACGGGAGTGAAAACAATGCGTACAGATAAAATCAACTATTATCTCGATATTGCCGAAACAGTGCTTGAAAGGGGAACTTGTCTGCGTAGAAATTTCGGTGCAATAATCGTAAAAAATGACCAGATTATCTCAACAGGCTATGTCGGTGCACCCAGAGGACGCAAAAACTGCATAGACCTTGGTGTGTGTGTCCGTGAAAATCTCAAAGTCCCCCGTGGTGAACGCTATGAATTGTGCCGCTCGGTTCACGCCGAACAAAACGCAATTATTCACGCTTCCCGTGACGATATGATAGGTTCAACGCTGTATCTCGTCGGCAAGGACGCAAAAACAGGCGAATATGTCGAAAACGCCTCAGCCTGTTCAATGTGCAAGCGTATGATTATCAACGCCGGAATAGAACAGGTTATTATCCGCAACAACAAAACTCACTATACCGTTGTAAATGTCAGCGACTGGGTTTTCAACGACGAATCAATCAACGGTGTACTCGGATACTAAATGAGTGTGGAGTGTGGAGAGTGGAGTGTGGAGTTATAGTGGCGTGTCAACACTCTTGATTTGCGTTCAGACTTATTGTCCACAATATTAACTTAATAAAAATTTTTTGCCTGTGACTGAAAATTTCACGGGCAATTTTATTTAACAGAGTTATCTTATCAAAAACTCAACTCAATTCATAAACTAACCGTCAGAACAATAACTCCACTCTCCACTCTCCACACTCCACTCTGATAATAACTCCACTCTGATTATAATTCCACTCTTGACAAAAGTTTGCAAGGGTATTATAATCATAATATGATATTATCAACTAACTACTAACAGGTGATTATTTATGGAATTAAGAGATAAAAACGGACTTACCGAAAAAGAGTATCTTGCACAGTATAAACCGCACGATTATGAGCGTCCGTCTGTTGCAACAGATATGGTAATCTTTACAGCGACAAATAAACAGGAAGATAACTATCGCAGAATACCGCAAAAAGAACTCAAAATCCTGCTTATCAAAAGAGGTGGACATCCGTTTCTTGGCTGTTGGGCGTTGCCGGGTGGATTTGTCAATCCCGACGAAACAACCGAACAGGCGGCAAAGCGTGAACTTATCGAAGAAACAGGCGTTGACAACATTTATCTTGAACAGCTTTATACATTCAGTACGCCGCACCGTGACCCTCGTATGTGGGTTATGAGTTGTTCGTATATGGCACTGATTGACAGTTCTCAGGTTAATGTCACAGCAGGCGACGACGCACAGAGGGCAGAGTGGTTCACGGTGGATTTTGAAACCGTCAGCGAAAATACTCAGAACACAGACGACGGATTTATCAACGAAAAGGACTATCTTCTTAAACTCACAAACGGTGATATTGTTCTCTCGGCAAAAATACATCACACCAAGACACGAAATCACACAGGCGTCGATAACACCTACACCATTTCCGAAAACAATGGTCTTGCCTTTGACCATGCACAGATTATCGCCTTTGCGATTGAACGCCTCAGAGGAAAGATAACATATACCGATATTGCACTCAATCTTATGCCTGAATATTTCACACTTACCGAATTCCAACAGGTCTATGAGATTATCCTCAACAAAACCTTACTCAAAGCACCGTTCAGGCGAAAATACAGCTATCTTGCCGAAGAAACCGACCTACTCACCAAAGACGCAGGTCACCGTCCGTCAAGACTCTACAAACGGCACTTTAATGCGTAATTCGTAATGCGTAATGCGTAATTAGTGTGACGGTAAGTTTTTGCGTTGAAATATAGTTTGTGTTAAAGAAAAGTTTATTCAGTGAAAGGAGTATTGAACTATGCGAATACTTGTTGTTGAAGATGAATGTGGTCTTGCCGACGCACTGGGGGCAATACTGCGAAAAGAAAACTATTCCGTCGATATTTCAAACGACGGTGAAAGCGGTCTTGAAAACGCCCTGACAGGAGTTTATGACTGTATTATACTTGATATAATGCTGCCGAAGATGAACGGTCTTGATGTGCTTACATATCTTCGTGTTAAGAATATTGAAACGCCTGTTATACTTCTTACCGCAAAATCAGAAACAGATGATAAGATAAAAGGACTTGACTGTGGTGCTGACGATTATCTCACAAAGCCGTTTTCGACAGGCGAACTTCTTGCAAGAGTCCGTGCATTGACACGCCGGAAGGGAACAACTGCCGACATCAATCCGAAATATGCCGACATAACACTTGACATCAAGCGTGGAGAACTTATTTGCGGTGAAAATTCCGTAATTCTCGGCAGAAAAGAATTTCAGATGATGGAAATGCTTATATCAAACGCAGGTCAGATTATCACAAAAGAACTTTTCGTCAAAAAAGTCTGGGGATATGACGACGACAGCGAATATAACAATGTTGAGGTCTATATATCATTTTTGCGTAAGAAACTGCAAATGTTACATTCCCGTGTTCAGATTAAAACACGGCGTGGCATAGGCTACTGTCTGGACGGTGCAAAATGATAAGAAAACTGCAAATAAAAATTGTTGTTGTAATAACTCTCTTGCTCACAATCGTGATAACAGCACTGATGTTTGCAATAAACATAATCTCACAGAATAACTCGGCACAGCAGACACAGGAGCGTTTGCAGAACATCGCAGACAGTGACGGTACAATGTCACCCACTCAGATTAACCCCTATAATAACGAAATCGGCTATATCGACAACTTTTCCGTCTTGCTTGACTACAACAACGAAGTGCTGAAAATTTCACTCAACCGAAATATAATCGTTCAGCAGACGGACATCATTTCTTATGTCAATGCGGCTCTTGCAACAGGTCAGGAAACAGGCGTAATCGGTACTTATGCATTTATGGTTCAGCAAAAGCGTTACGGAAAAATAGTTGTTTTTCTTGATATAAGCATTCAGCAGCAGCAAAACAGAAATCTTATCGCAACAACAGTAACAATCGGCTTAATTTCGATATTTATATTTTTTGTTATTGCATTGATACTATCTTTTTGGCTGGTAAAGCCCGTCAAAGAAACTATTGATAAACAAAAGCTGTTCATCTCAAATGCCAGTCATGAGCTTAAAACGCCGCTTGCTGTAATAAGTGCAAATGCTGATGTTCTCGAAAGCGAAATCGGCGACAATAAATGGCTGTCATATATCCGCTCTGAGTCTGTCCGTATGAGTGAGCTTGTAAATGAACTTTTGTGTCTTGCACGACTTGACGATAAAAGTGGTCACAAGCTGATTGTGTCCGAATTCAACCTTACTGATGTTGTTTTGCAGACGGCACTCCCATTTGAAAGCACGGTCTTTGAAATGGGCAAGAAGTTTGATGTTGATGCCGAACCCGACATAATGTACCGTGGCGACGAAAGCTCAATCAAGCATGTTCTGACAATCCTTATCGACAATGCAATAAAATATTCGTCAGAACATGGCGAAATATTCGTAAAACTCTACACCCATTCAGGCAAAAAAGTCATAGAAGTCTATAACACAGGTGACGGTATTCCTCAGGATAAACTCGACAAAGTGTTCGAGCGTTTTTACCGGCAGGACGAGGCACGCAACAGCAAAAGTGGCGGCTATGGTCTTGGACTTGCAATCGCCAAAGCAACGGTAGAGCGTCATAACGGAAAAATTTATGCCAAAAGCGAGTACGGCAAATGGGCAAAGTTCATTGTAATGCTTTAAACAGGAGCCGTTATAAAAAAAGCCCGTGACAATTTTTTGTCACGGGCAAAATTTTTGCTGATGAATGATAAATTATTTCAGACTATCCATTCAATTAAAATTCAAAGGGTTGCGATTCGCCACAGCCGCAGGTGCCTACATATTTTGGCATAACTTTGCCGCAGTTAGGACAAGTCCATGTGCCGTCGTTAGGAACATCTTTGCGTGAATTTACGATTTCTTCAGCTTTTTTCAGAGCGTCAGCGTCCTTTGCTTTCTTGCCGAATAAATGCTTTTTTTCAGGCTTAGGCTGTTGAGGATTGTCTGATTTTCCGAGATGTGAAAACTGCTTGGGTTGAGGCTCAGACTGTTGAGCGGGATTATTATAATCGGAATATTCTGATGAATTTTTCATATCCTCATAGGACATCGGCTTGGGGCTGTCAATGTTGAGGTGCATTGACGCAGGCGGTGCATCACTGAAACGCATTGGTGCAGGAGGTGGCATATTATCAAAGTTGAAGAAATAGCCGCCGTCTTCCTCGTTATTTTCAGCATTACTGTAAGAGTTTTGTACCTCATCTTGTCCTTTGGTTGTTGGCTGAGTCATATTCGGATAAACAGGTTGTTCTGAGCCTGAGAAATTGCTGTCCGAAGATTTTATAAAAGAAAGGTCGGGAGCAGGAG
>JBJFIB010000136.1:0-1938 GCA_051894195.1 Acutalibacteraceae bacterium | reverse complement strand
GATGTACAACCTGCGGACCTCACAGGGATGATATTGAAATAATGATAAACGGCAAAAGTGCAAGGATTTTCGCCTCTCAGGGTCAGCAAAGAAGTGCGGTTATTGCGCTTAAGCTTTCTGAGGCTGACATTTTACAGCAGGAAAAGGACGAAAAGCCTGTTATAATTCTTGATGATGTATTAAGCGAGCTTGATGTTGAAAGACAGAAGTTTTTGCTGAATAAAACAAAGGACAGGCAGGTTTTTATCAGCTGCTGCGACAAATCTGCCGTGGAATATCTTGACTGCGGAAAAATATTTTATTTAAACGGCGGTCAGATTAATGTCGAGGAAAAATAATGTATTTATATATTGGAAATGATATTGTTATCAACTCAAAGAATATCGTCGGTATTTTTGATGCCGACAACACCACAATTTCTAAGGACACAAGAAAATTTCTTAATTTAAGCGAAAAAAACGGGCAGATAATAAATGTTTCTTATGAGCTGCCGAAATCGTTTATTGTTTGTATGGATAAAAAAAGCAGAGAAAAAAAGGTATATCTGTGCCAGCTTTCACCGTCAACACTTCAGAAAAGAAAGAGTATAGGATATTGATTCTTATTGATTTTTAATATTTGAAAGGAGAAACAAAATGGATAATTTGAAATGCCCGTACTGCGGAAAGAAAATTTCATATTTATCTGCGATAAGAGAAAGAGCAAACGGCGAGCATTCGTGCGATAAGTGCAAAAGAAACTCAACAATTTACTTTGTAAAAAATATCAAGGTGTTTATTGTTGTGATATGTCTTATTGCTGCTGCGATGCTTTCAATATTCATTTTTACACCTTTAAGGGGTAATTTCTTCTGCATTTTTCTTATGTTTATACCGTTTTTGCTTTTTTATTTCTGTATTCCGCTTTTCATTCGTTTTGTGCCGATAAAAATTAAGGCGAAACCGCCGAAAAAATCGGATGACGACGGACTTATTATGTCCGAACCGAAAAGTGCAAGCGGCACAACACGGGTTATGAAGCCTGTAGGGAATGAAAGAGTGGTTGACCCGAAGGGAAGCCCGGAATATACAAGAATGATTCCGAAAATAAGGGAAAGAAAAGGCAAAGGCAAGAGAAACTCAGGCACAGATTTCAGCGATATTTCAAAATTATAAATTATCAGCTGATATTTTGTTCAGGGAAGTGGAATATTGTTAAAATTACCTGTTTGTCCTTATTGCAATGCAATTTACAGATATAAAGATGTTAAAAGTATAACTCACGACAAGGTATGCAGATGCTTTCATTGCAATAAAAAATTTACTGTTTCATACAAAAAAGGCAGAATAGTCATTCTGTCTGCTGCGGCATTGCTTTTGATAGCGCTTAACGTGCTGATGTTTAATTTCGTCAGCAATGTTTCAATTTTAGGATGTCTTATAATTTCGGTTTTATTTATCAGTCTTGCTGTCATTCTTTTCCCGTTTACCGTCAGATTCAAAAAAATTGACGGTCAGGAAACAACACCAAAAGCTGATTGTGATAACAGAAAAAAGAAGAGGTCACAAAAAAACGCAATAAGAAAGAATAACCGGTCGGATAACTAAGGAAACACTGAATAAATCACGCTGAAAGCTGTTTGCACAAACAATTTAATCAGTGTTTCCCTGATTCTTATGAATAGTCGGTACAGGAGGATAAAAATGGATAACAATAATGTTGAGAAAAATAATGACGTCGTCGATAATATGGAAATCACCGCAACCGAAAACGAATACGGTGCCGATGAAATTCAGGTTTTAGAGGGTCTTGAGGCTGTAAGAAAGCGTCCCGGTATGTATATCGGTTCAACAGGCTCAAGAGGTCTTCATCATCTTGTTTATGAAATTGTTGATAACTCTATCGATGAAGCGCTGGCAGGCTACTGCACAAAGATTGATGTTGAAATTCTGCCGGATA
>JBJFIB010000135.1:0-42135 GCA_051894195.1 Acutalibacteraceae bacterium | reverse complement strand
CAATTTCCTTAAATACAACACGCCCTGCCGACCTGCCAAAGCATCCCCGAATTACCCAAAAACCGCAGTTTGCACTTTTTTTGCTGTTGCATTTATTGCAGCTTGGTGCAAGATTGCGTATATCATTTACATTTTTTATATGTCGGAACGACAGAACTTTTCTGTAAAAATCGTCATTTTTTGCCCTGTAAACAGGTATGATGTGGTCAACGCATACACGCTTTTTTGTGAGAAACTTGCCGCAGTATGCACAAACATATATATCACTGCCGAAAATTCCCTTTCTCATTTTGAAAAAATAATTCCGGTAGTTTGTACTCCTGTCCATACTGTCATCGACAAAATCGTATCTGAGAAATTTTCTGCGACAGAATTTTCTGACTTTTTTCAGTTCGTCTTTGTTGCTGTCGTCAATATGCCTTTGCCAGTGTTTTTCGTCTTTTTTCCAAAAAAATTTCATTGATTTCAGACGCTTTTTCAAAAACAGCCGCCTGAAAAATCCTGTATAAATCAGTACTTTCATTTAATTATCATCTGTTGCCGGATTTTCTGTCGTGTTTTTTCATCTCTTGCTCGTGCTGATTCTGTGCGACAAGTTTTTTGTGCAGATTTGAGATTTTACGCATTTCGTCGGGTGTAAGCTCACGCCATTTTCCAGGCTGTAACATTCCGAGTTTCACAGGACCTATTGCAACCCTTTTCAGCCTTGCAACTTCAAGATTAACCGCCTCGCACATTTTTCTTATCTGTCTGTTGCGACCTTCTTCGAGTATAATTTCGAGGACTGTTCTGTCCTGTTCATTTTTGATTACACGAATTGCCGCAGGCGACGACATACGCCCGTCAACCAGCACACCTGTTGTAAGTGAAGTAAGCTGTTCTTCGCTTATTCTCGGTCTTACGGTTACACGATAGGTCTTTGCAAAATGCGTTGACGGGTGACTTATCATATTCGCAAAATCGCCGTCATTTGTCATAAACAGCAAGCCCTCCGACTCCTTGTCAAGTCTGCCGACAGGGAACAGTCTTGCCGGAACATCATCAACAAGCTCAGCAACGCATTTTCTGCCTCCCTCGTCATTCATTGTAGTGATAAATCCTCTCGGCTTGTGGAGCATAATATAATATTTTTTTGCGTTTTTGCTGAGTTTTATTTCACGACCTGCAACGGTAATGCGGTCTTTGTATGGGTCAGCCTTATCGCCGAGTTTTGCCTTTCTGCCGTTTACTGTTACTGCCCCTCTTGTGATAAGTTCCTCAGCTTTTCTTCTTGACGCAATTCCTGCGTCAGCTATAATTTTCTGTACTCTTATTTTTTCCTCATTTGCCATATCTTCACCATCTTTTATAATTCATAATGCATAATTAAAATAATCTTAGTTTCAAAAAATCGTACCAGTGTTTTTCCGCTGTCTGTGCCTGTACATCAGACGATGCAATAAGTTTTGTTTCGGAAATCACTTTTCCGTTTAAGGTATAAACAATTTTTCCGACTGTACTGCCCTTTTTTACAGGTGCATAAACAAATCGTGGAAGATAGATTTTTTCTTCTATTTTGCTTATATCGTTTTTCATAACGGTTGCCTCTGCCTGTGAATAAGGCACAACAGTAACGCTGTTCTGTTCAGCACCGACAAGTGCAACATCAATGCTTTTATATTTTGTTGAAAGCTGAACACGCTCGACAAGCGAAAAGCCGTAGTCATACAATGCCGAATGGTCATTCCAGTCGTTTCCGTCATTCAGTGTCACGGCAATAAGCCTTATTCCGTCACGCTCGGCGGCTGAGGTCAGCGTTCTACCTGCTTTTTCGGTAAAACCTGTTTTAATTCCTACGCAGTCATCATAAATTGACAGAAGTCTGTTGTGATTTGTGCATATCTGAGTTTTGTTCTCGGGATAAATGTATGAAACCTTTATGCTTTTTTGAGAAACGATATTTCTGAACTGCTCGTTATCCATCGCATACGAACACAAAAGTGCCATATCATACGCCGTCGAATAGTGATTTTCGTCGTCAAGTCCCGACGGCGTGACAAAGTGTGTGTCTTTCATTCCGATTTGCTGTGCCTTTTGGTTCATAAGTTCCGCAAATTTTTCTGTACTGCCCGCAACCGAAATTGCAACAGCATTTGCGGCGTCATTTCCCGACACCATCATCATTCCCTTTGTAAGCTCGGTAAGTGTGAGTATTTCTCCCTCTTTGAGATACATACTCGAACCTATTGCAGACATTTCAGATGTAAATTTCACTTCTTTGTTGTTGACTGCGGCATATTCCAGTGCAATAATTGCTGTCATAATTTTTGTTATGCTTGCTATTGCTCGTTTTTCGTGCGGATTTTTTTCGTAGAGAATTTCACCGCTGTCCGCACAATAGAGTATTGCCGCTGACGCTGAGGTTGAAACAGCGGTTGTCTTATTTCCAGACGAAAAAGCACAAAGAAACACCGTAAAAATTGAAAGCATAAATGCCGTTATTTTTCGGAAATACAAAAAAATCACCCGTCCTTGCTCAAAGTATATAAATTTATATGCAAGGGACAGGTGATTATTTCATTGTCTTATATCTGCGGGTCGTCAAGTCCTGACTCTTTTTTTGTTTCCGGTTTTTGTTCGCTGAGTTCCTTTGACTTATCCTTTTTGAAAAGTCCGACAATCTTATCAAACATTTCCGGAATCATACCTACCGCTCTGTCCTGAGAATCCTGATAGTCGGCAATATTCAGCAGTTTTACATCACCGTTGCAGATTGAAATAAAAGCAATAGGGTTAATCGTAACACCTGCACCGGTACCGCCGCCGAAAAGCGGCTTATTATCCGTCTTTTTACTGCCGAATTCCGAACCGCCCGACGCAAAGCCGTAAACAACCTTTGAAACGGGAATAATTGTTGTGCCGTCAGGAGTTGTAATCGGTGTGCCTATAACAGTATTGACATCAACCATCTGACGAATTTTTTCAAGAGTTGTGTCCATAAGACCTTCTATTGGAGTATCGCTCATAAATTCCACCGCCTTTATTGGTAAATATTATAATATAATTATTATCATTTTGCAATAGCTTTAATCCCGCTGAATAATGCCCTCAAAGCCGCACCGACCAGAAACAGCGGTTTTATTCTTGCTTTTAACACAAGATAAATCTTTGTTTCGCTGTCGTTAAAGCCTGCAACGATATTTTCGTTATGCTTACATTTTTTTATGTGGCTTTCAACGATTGAAACAAGCGGATAAACCGCCGAACACAAATATCCGAATTTCATCGCCGTGTCAGCCGCATCATCACCGACAACAAGAACATTTATATCCAGTTTTGAAATCACAAGATGTGATGTAACGGTCTTTGCGGCTTTCAGAACTATATCAACAAATTTTTTCAGGAGTTCAATAAGACCGTCTATTCCCTTTTTCTTAACGAAATCCTTTATTGAATTTTTATTTTTGTCCTGCGGCTTGTTGTCTGATTCTTCTGTCTTTTCAGTTTTTTGCGGTTTAGGTTTTTTCGGCTTTTTCTCTTTTTTCGGCAAAATCTTAAAGCACAAAAACAGATACCTTATTTTCAGTTCGAGTTCGCCGTCATAAACAACCGACACCGACAAAGGACATATCAGCAAAACAAAAATAAACGCAATTATTCCGAGAATAATCCAAAGTGCCGTCATTTTTCATCATCACCGCTCTGATTGTTTTCTGATGAGTGTTCAACAGGAGTTCCGGAATTTTCCTGAGAATTTTCGTCTTTGTTTTCTTCATCTTCTTCCGTCGGGAGCGGCGGAAGCTCGTCAAGTGAAGAAATATTAAAACATCTCAGAAAATGCTCGGTTGTTCCGTAAATCAGCGGTCTGCCCGGAAGTTCAAGTCTGCCCTTTTCCTCGATAAGCTGACGGGCAACAAGGCTCGAAACAACTCCCGAACAGTCAACGCCTCTTACCTGTTCGATAAACGCCTTTGTCACAGGCTGATTGTATGCGATAACCGCAAGAACCTCAGACGCCGCCTGTGAAAGCGGTGTGTTTCTGCGTAAGTCCATAACCTCACGGATATATTCCGCATAAGCTTCAACCGTACACATCTGATAGCTTTCGTTCAGCTTTACAATCCGTATTCCACGCTTTGCATCGGAATATTCTTTCACGAGATTATCGCATATAACAACTGCGTGTTGTTTTTTTATACCGAGAGCCTGTGCAATTCTTTCAGACTCAACGGGTGTTCCGCAGGCAAATATTATTGCCTCTGCCGCATTTTTCAGTTCTCTTTCTTCCAATGCTTTCCACCACCGCTAATCATTTTTAAGGTTAAATCCTCGCCCTCGCCGTCAGCACGGACACGCTTGCCCTTGATGAGTTCGAGAACGGCAAGAAATGTTGCAACAAGTTCGCTTTTGTCCGCCGAGTCTTCAAAAATCTTTTCATAACGAACACTTCGTCCGCCCCACAGCTTTTTCATAACGCCTATGATTTTTGAGCTTACGGACACAATCCGTCTTTTTACGATTCCCGAAAAAGCGTCCTCTGACGGCGGAATTTTCTGTTTTCCTCTGCCGACTGCCGCCATATATGCATTGACGAGAACAACAGGTTCGTGCTTACGCTTGTATTTCATATCGCATTTAATCTTCTCAGGCTCACGGCAAAAGCTGTCAAAGCTGATTTTCTCAGACAAAATTTTCGCCATTTGCTTGCACTTGCGGTATTCGATAAGCTGTCCTGTAAGTTCTTTTTTCATTTCCTCTCCCTCGTCGTATTTCGGGAGTAGCATTGCCGATTTAATCTGTATAAGCCTTGATGCCATATCAAGAAATTCACCTGCTATGTCGAGGTTTTCTTCCTGCATAGTCCTGATATGCTCCACATACTGCTCACACAATTCGGAAATCTGTATATCATATATATTAAGTTTATTTTTTTCGATAAGATGTAACAAAAGGTCGAGAGGACCCTCAAAAACATCAAGCTTATATGATATTTTGTCCAACGAAAACTCTCCTCAATCGTTTAATGCATAAATGAAAACGGTAATGCAGTCAGCCAGTTAATACCGTTAAACAGCCAGTTCTGAATTGATGTGATAAATCCGCCGCTGAGTCCGCCCATCATAACAAGTATAAAAAGTCCCATTGAGAAAAACTGCTGATACTGATAAATCTTATCAACAATTCTGTCGGGCAGAAAAGCCATAAGTATCTTTGAACCGTCAAGCGGCGGAATAGGTATAAGGTTAAACACCGCAAGACCAATATTTATTATCATAAGATACTGAAAGAACATAAGCACATAAAACCAGAACTGATTTGTAAGTATTGTAATCATACCCACAAAAGCAATAATCGCATTATAAATCAAACCTGCAACAATAGCTGCGATAAGGTTAGCAACAGGACCGGCAAGGGCAGTTATAGCCATTCCGGCTTTTGGATTTTTGAAATTTCTGTCGTCAATCGGAACAGGCTTTGCCCAGCCGAAACCGATAAATATAAGCAGTAATGCACCCGCATAATCCAGATGTTCAAGCGGATTGAGCGAGAGTCTTCCCATTCTTTTTGCTGTATTGTCGCCGAGCTTATATGCAACAAAGCCGTGTGCATATTCGTGAAACGGCAGTACAAGGAATATTACAATAAGTGACGCCAGAATACAGGTAATTGCTGTATTAAAATTAAAATTACCCGATAAAATCAGACTTAATAACATAAACACATCTCCCAACATAACTAATGCGTAATTCGGCGGCAAGCTGCCGCACCCGAATTGCGTTCAGACTTATTATATAACAGCAAGATAATTTCCGCATATCAGACTGCTTAAAAATTATACAGTCAAAAATAAAACAAAAAGCGGAATCCTGCTAATGCAGTAAGATTCCGCCTTTTTAAGTCAGAAAAATTATTCTTCGACAGTCGGTGTTTCGTCGTCGTCTTCCTCGTCGTCGAGTTCGTCTTTGTCATAATCAAATTCGAGTTCTTCGTTGCAACACGGACAAACAATACTGCCGTCATTCAAAGAATCTTCGTCAAGACCTATGGTTGTTCCGCATGTAGGACAAGTAACCTCATATTGCATATCATCGTCAAGGTCATTGCATGATGAACAGTTGCACATATCATCGTCATAATCCTCATCATAGATTATGTCTTCTACTCCTGAAAGATCCTCATCAATAGCGTCAATCTGATCACATACATCGTCATAACACTGTTCGAGATTAGAAATTTCCTCAGCCATTTCATTCACAAGTTCAACAAGAGCCTTTATAACCTTTGTCTGCTTGTCGTTTGCGTCAAGATTAAGACCGTCAACAAGTCCCTTGATGTATGCTGCTTTTTCTGTAAGTTCCATAATATTGTCCCCCATAAAAAATTACATATATACGGAATTAAGCTCTTGCCATATATTCGCCTGTTCTTGTATCAATCTGGATTGCGTCGCCTTCGTTGATAAAGAGCGGCACTTTGATTTCAGCACCTGTTTCAAGTGTTGCAGGCTTTGTTACATTTGTAGCTGTATCACCCTTAAAGCCAGGGTCTGTCTGTGTTACTGTGAGAACTACAAAGTTCGGCGGCTCAACTCCGAAAACATTGCCCTTGTAAGCAAGAATCTTACATGTCATATTTTCTTTTACGAACTTGAAGTTGTCGCCGAGAACGCTCTTGTTAATCGGGAGCTGTTCGTAGGTTTCGTTATCCATAAAGTAGTAAAGGTCGCCGTCATTATAGAGATATTCCATATCCTTTCTCTCAATGAAAGCTGTCGGATACTTATCGTTAGGGTTGAAAGTCTTTTCAACAACCGCACCTGTAATAACATTTTTAATCTTTGTACGAACGAAAGCTGCACCCTTACCCGGCTTTACATGCTGGAATTCAAGGATTGTAACAACCTGTCCGTCCATTTCAAAAGTAACGCCGTTTCTGAAATCGCCTGCTGTAATCATAAAAAATCCTCCTGTTTGTGTATGTGTAAAAAGTTAATCATTCTTGAAAAAACAAAATTCAAGAAAAAAGCTGTATATGCTCGTTTAATTATACTATATGCCTCAAAAAATTGCAAGATTTTTATTATAAATAAAAACTCAAAGTACAATAAGTTCTTTTGGCAGCTGTGCAAGATTGATACAGCCTTCTTTTGTGACAACGACCATATCCTCAATTCTTACGCCGAACCTGTCGGGAATATAAATTCCGGGTTCGATTGTGATAACCATTCCGCTGTGAAGAACAAAGCTGTTTTTCGGTGATACCGACGGTGCCTCGTGAATTTCCAATCCTACTCCGTGACCTGTCGAGTGACCGAAACAGCCCTCAAAGCCAGCCTGATATATATACGACCGTGCGGCATTGTCAACAAAATTACAGGTTGCACAGTCTTTTACGGCGTCAAGTGCGTTAAGCTGTGCCTGTAAAACGGTATTGTAAACTCTCATCTGATACTCGTCAACACCGCCGAGTGCAACGGTTCTTGTCATATCGCTGTGATAGCCGTCAACTGTTGCACCTATGTCGAATGTAATGAAATCTCCTGCCTGAATTTTGTTGTTGTCAGGCACGCCGTGCGGCATTGATGTCTTTTTTCCGGCTATTACAATAAGGTCAAACGAAACACCGTCAGCACCCATTTTTCTCATTCTGTATTCAAGTTCAAGTGCTATGTCACTCTCAGTAACGCCTTCTTTTATGAATTTAAGCGTTTCGTTGAAAGCCTCTTCCGTGATAAGCTGTGCGTGACGGATTTTGTCAACCTCCTCAGCGGTCTTGACAATTCTCATACGGCTTATGATTTTGTCAAGCTCAGGGGATTTTATCGTGCTTGCACATGCAGACTTTACAATCTCCTCGATTGACGCCGCCTGATTGAGTGTAAAAGCCGAACCTTCAAGCATAATATCGTGCAGTGAATGTTTATATATAATATCTCTCAGGGTATTTCCGAGATTTGTAAAAGTAATAACCTGACAGTTTTTTGCATATTTCTTTGCCGCCTCGCCGTAGCGAAAATCGACAAGCAAATATGCCTCTTTTCTCGTGACAAGCAGATATCCGAGAGATGACACAAAATCCGTAAAATATCTTCTGTTCTCGTTTGAAACGATAAGTGCCGAGTCCGCATATTCAGGCAAAAGAGCAGAAAGCATTTTTAATCTTGACTCCATATTTATTTTTCCTTTCTTTTGACTTTTTATGATTATTTCATCAAATCTTTGAGCGACACAAGTCCGAGATAATAGCTGTTTTTTCCGAATCCTGCAATAGTTCCTGCACAAACCGCAGAAATTACCGATTTATGCCGGAATTCTTCCCTTGCATAAACATTCGACATATGAGTTTCAACCGTCGGAATATGTACCGCCTCTATTGCGTCATGGAGTGCATAGCTATAATGCGTCAATGCACCGGCATTTATCATTATTCCGTCCTTGTTTCCGTATGCTGAATGTATCTTGTCGATAATGTCACCCTCGTGATTTGACTGAAAAATTTCGAGGTCAATATTCAGTTCGTCAGCCCATTTTTTCACCTGTTCGTTTATGCTTTCGGCGGTTTCCGTGCCATAGACAGCCTTGTCACGAATACCAACCATATTAAGATTAGGACCGAGAATAAAAAGCACCTTTTTCATTGTCATAACTCCTTTAATCGTTTTGCACAACAGAATATTTTATATCAATATTATGGCTTTTCAGCTCTGCACGAGCCGCTCCGAGAAATTTCTCGCAGTTTTCCGTAAACTGATACTTGAACGCAATTTCAATTCTGAACCTGTCAAACTCTTTGTTGCGGTAAACGGACTTATACTGTTTTGTTTCGATATAGGCTATATAAGTGTTAAGCTTTGCCTGTAAAGTTTTGAGATGACTGTATTCTTCAATAATCCACGGCAGATGGTCAACTACAAGAAACACAAGCGTGTTTGTCTTTTCGTCTATTCCGACGCCGTCGATTTTATCTTTTTCCATTACTGACATAAAGTTCACCCTTGTTCATAATTCTCAATTTTTTTCTTATATTTTTTTCGAGTTTTCGCCTTATATATATTGAAAATCCGTGTTCCTCAGAGCGTGGCACAAGAAGTACGGACTTCATTCCTGCAAGATTTGCACCGAGAATATCCGTATAAATCTGGTCGCCGACAACAAGCACAGATTCAGGCTTTTCCTTTAACAGTCTTTTCGCCCTGTTAAAGCCGATTGGAGTAGGTTTCAGGCTCATAGCAACGCAGTCGAGTCCAACGCTGTCGGAAAACGGTTTTACACGCTTTTTGTAGTTATTTGAACATATTACAATCGAAATTCCGCAGGCTTTGATTTTGTCAATCCATTCCTGTACACCGTCATAGGCAATTTTTGATGTAGGCGGAGCAAGCGTATTGTCAACATCAAGCAGAATAGCGTCTGTTCCGAGAGATTTCAGCAGTTCGGGAGTAATATCCGTAACATTTCTCAAAGCGACTGTCGGTTTTAAAATCGGCAAATATATTAACCCCCTTTTTTCAGTGTGGAGTGTGGAGAGTGGAGAGTGGAGTTGTAGCAAAGCCACGACATCTGTTACTCAATAAACGCAAAAAAGGATATTTCCATATTGTACGGCTGCATAATCTGCCATAGCAAACGCAGGCAACCGACAACGCTTGGAAATATCCCTTAAATTTTCTTGTGTAAACTGCAAATTATAAATTATTTATATTTACGTTTACGAGCAGCTTCAGACTTCTTTTTACGCTTTACAGAAGGCTTTTCGTAAGCTTCTCTTTTACGAACCTCAGCAATAACTCCGGCTCTTGCACACTGTTTTTTGAATCTTCTCAATGCACTTTCAAGAGATTCGTTATCCTTGATTCTGATTTCAGCCATTTATCTTCCCTCCCATCCGCCGTAAGGCAGGGGTTTGTGTCATTACGATACTTATGTATTATACCTTAAAGCACCTTATTTTGTCAACACCAAAAATGCAATAAATTTACATACAAAAGTATAGTAATTTTGCATAAGAGTTATAGAAAATCCCAAAAAATCTTTTTCATTAAATCACGAAAACAAATCAAGGATTATTTCGCAACGATATTAACAAGTTTGCCCTTGACATAAATTTCCTTGATGATATTCTTGCCGTCAATGAGTGCGGCAATTTTCTCACTCTGTTTTGCCTGTGCTACTGCGTCGTCGTTGCTGATGTCAACAGAAACAACAATCTTGTCCTTAACCTTGCCGTTTACCTGTACGGCGATTTCAACGGTTTCCTCTTTACATTTGCTCTCGTCATACTCAGGCCACTCTGCTGCTGACGCAAAGCCTGTGCCGAGTTTCTTTTCTGCCCATACTTCTTCCGTAACATGTGGTGCAAACGGATTGAGCAGGAGTGTAAAGACTTTAAGCTCGCCCTTTGTGATTGAACCTGTCGCATAAATATCGTTGATAAGCGACATAAGTGCCGCAATAGCCGTGTTGAATTTAAGTGTTTCAATATCGTCCGTAACCTTTTTGATTGCCTTGTGGAACGAACCTTCAAGTTCAGGACGGATTTCCTCACTGTCAGTCATAAATGACATCATATTGAAATAGCGTTCGATAAATCTTCTGCTGCCCTTAATGCCTGCCGAACTCCATGGAGCAGCCTTTTCAAAGTCGCCGATGAACATTTCAAACAGACGCAGTGTGTCTGCACCATATTCGTTTACTATATCATCAGGATTTATTACATTTCCTCTTGACTTACTCATTTTTTCGCCGTTCTCGCCGAGAATCATACCGTGACTTGTGCGTTTTGCGTATGGTTCAGGAGTAGAAACAACGCCGATGTCATAAAGGAATTTATGCCAGAAACGGCTGTAAAGCAGGTGAAGTGTTGTATGCTCCATACCGCCGTTGTACCAGTCAACAGGTGACCAGTATTCAAGTGCCTCAGGACTTGCAAGAGCCTCGTCGTTGTGCGGATCCATATATCTGAGGAAATACCACGATGAACCTGCCCACTGTGGCATTGTGTCGGTTTCACGCTTTGCAGCACCGCCGCATTTCGGACAGGTTGTGTTTACCCAGTCAGTCATCTTTGCAAGCGGTGATTCGCCGTTATCGGTAGGCTCGTATGACTCAACATCAGGCAGTTCAAGCGGAAGTTCGCTTTCAGGCAGCGGAACAGCACCACAGCACTCGCAGTGAACAATCGGAATAGGCTCGCCCCAGTAACGCTGACGGGAGAATACCCAGTCACGCAGCTTGAAGTTTACTTTTGCGTGACCCTTGCCTGTTTCGGTGAGTTTTTCGATAATTTTCTTCTTTGCGTCCTCAACGGAAAGTCCGTCAAGGAAATCCGAATTCACCATAACGCCTGTTGCACAGTCTGTGAACGGTTCTTTCTGAACATCTTCTCCGCCTTTTACGACTTCTACTATTGGAAGATTGAATTTCTTTGCAAAATCCCAGTCACGAGTATCGTGTGCAGGAACAGCCATAATTGCACCTGTACCGTATGAAACAAGTACATAGTCTGAAATAAATATCGGAATTTGTTTTTGATTTACGGGGTTTATTGCCTCAACGCCGTCAAGACGGACACCTGTTTTATCCTTTGCAACCTCTGTGCGTTCAAAGTCAGATTTTCTTGATGCAGCCTCCTGATATGCTCTTACTTCGTCCATATTTCTGATTACTGACGACAGCTTTTCGATAATCGGGTGCTCGGGTGAAATTACCATATATGTAGCACCGAAAAGCGTATCAGGTCGTGTTGTATAAACCGTAAGTGTATCGCCTGTTGTTGTTGTAAAGTCAACCTCTGCACCTGTTGAACGGCCAATCCAGTTTTTCTGCTGTGCCTTTACTCTGTCGGGATAATCAACAAGTTCAAGGTCCTCAATAAGTCTGTCGGCATAAGCGGTAATTTTCAGCATCCACTGAGATTTTACCTTTCTGACTACCTCACTGCCACAGCGTTCGCATACGCCGTTTACAACTTCCTCATTTGCAAGAACGCATTTACAGGAAGTACACCAGTTTACAGCCATTTCCTTTTTGTAGGCAAGACCGTGTTTGTAGAGTTGAAGGAAAATCCACTGCGTCCATTTGTAGTAGCTTGGGTCTGTTGTGTTTATTTCTCTGCTCCAATCGAAAGAAATTCCGAGAGATTGCAGCTGACTTTTAAAGCGTGCAACATTTTTCTTTGTTACTTCTTTCGGGTGAATATGATTTTTTATTGCATAGTTTTCTGTCGGCAGTCCGAATGCGTCCCAGCCGATAGGATAAAGCACATTATAGCCCTGCATTCTGCGTTTTCTTGCAACAATGTCAAGAGCTGTATATGAGCGTGGGTGTCCTACATGGAGTCCCTGTCCCGACGGATAAGGAAACTCAACAAGTGCATAATATTTTGGCTTCGGACTTTTTTGTTCAGCGTGGAAAACTCCTGCCTTTTCCCATTCTGCCTGCCATTTTGGTTCAATCTTTTTCGGCTCGTACTTCAAAATTATTCCTCTCCTTTTTTCTGTTCGTCGAGATTTGTTTCTTTGTCGATTATATGCGATATATCAATCTGAGTGCCGTCCTGCCACAATCTTTCGAGGTCGTAGTATTCTCTTGCCTCCTCAGAAAATACATGAACGATAACATCAACATAATCAAGCAATATCCACGAATCCGAACGATAGCCCTCAATGTGACTTACGCTTATTCCGCTCTGGTCGAGTTTGAATTCAACCTCGTCTGCGAGTGCCTTAACATGAGTATTTGATGTACCCGTTGCAATTACAAAATAATCTGCGATTGACGATACATCATCAATTTTAATAAGTTTTATATCAAGTCCTTTTTTGCCGTCAAGTGCTTTGACAGCAAGTTCAGCTGTTTCAAGTGAAGTCATTTAATTCCCTCCGTCAAATTATTTCTTTTTCTTTGATTTTGAAAAAACCACTTCGTTATATCCCCGGAATGTATCGGGTGCAATCGGAAGTTTTCTTTCGGAAAGGTCGCATATTGTAAACGACATTCCCTCAATCATAGCATCTTCAAGACTTTTGTCAGCGGCTTTACGCATTTTTTCAACGCCGTCATAGTCACGGTCGTCAGATGTAAAATCCGCAATAAAAATCACCTTTTCAAGAAGTGACATTCCGCATCTTCCTGTTGTATGGAATCTTATTGCATTTATAATATCCTCATCTTCAATTCCGAGAATAACCTTTAAATAAGCACTGCCCGAAATAGCGTGCCATAGCTTTGGAGTTGAGCTTTCAAATTCCGTGAGTTCAATTCCGGCTTTTCTGATTAAATCGAACTGTTCTTCCTGCTGTGCCTCTTTTGTAATATCATGCAGAATTCCGGCAATTTCCGCCTTTTCAACATCAGCACCATATTTTTTTGCAAGACGCACAGCCTCTTTTGCAACATTTTTTGAATGTTCATAACGCTTTGATGAAAGTCTTTCCTTGATGATTTTGTCATAATCCTTAACTGTCACTTTTATCAACTCCATAAAAATTATACAAATAGATTATACCAACATATAATTTGTCTTTCAAGCATAAATTATTCTTTCAGATATACAGCTTATTTTTATCTATATATTCTCTTACTTCATTTGTAAGAAGTCCGTTTGTGCTTTCGCCGTTGTGTATTTTTCTGCGGATTTCAGTTGATGAAACCGTGATAACACCTGCGTCAAGGATTTCTGTTTTTGCTCCGAGAGTTCTGAGATATTCCGACTGTTTTTCAAGACGGTTTATATCATCGTCATTTCTCGGCACACCGCACACCGTCGCAAGAGAAAAAATAATCTCGGGGTGTTTCCAGTCCTGAATTGACATAAACATATCAGCACCTGTTATCAGAAACAGTTCGTCATTTTTATACTGCTGTGCAAGTTCTTGCAGTGTAATATAAGTATAGCTTGCACCTTTTCTTTGTATTTCAATGTCGCTGACCTGTGCAAACGGCAGGTCTTTTACTGCAAGACGACACATTTGCAGTCTGTCCTGCGGCGACACCGAATTATCACACTGTTTATGCGGCGGAATATAAGTCGGAATAATCAGCACTCTGTCAAGGCTCAGTTTTTTAACAAAAGCCTGTGCAAGCTGAATGTGACCGATATGTATCGGATTAAAACTGCCGCCGAACATAGCTGTTCTCACACAAAACACCCCAGTCGAGTAAATTGAAAATGGAAAATGGAAAGTTGAAAATTTATTATTTTCTTCTGGCTTTGGGCAGTTCAATTTTCGGTGCTTTCGGATTTCTTCTGAAAAGCACGAATTTTGAGCCTATTACCTGTACAACATCGCACTGTGTCTGAGCGGCAATCTGTTCGGCAATTTCCCGTGCGTCAACTCCCGCTGTTTCAAGGACTTTACCCTTGATGAGTTCCCTTGCGGTAAGGGCGTCGTCAGCCTGTTTGACAATCTGCTGACTTATGCCGCCCTTTCCGACCATAACTATTGTATCAATATCATTTGCAAGAGAGCGTAAAAACGCCCTTTGTTTACTTGTAAGCATTTATTGTTTCCTTTCATAAATAAATTCTCTCAGCACATCAAACTTGCGTCACTCACAATAATTACGCATTACGAATTACGCATTACGAATTATTTTATATCTGTTTTCTTAATATCTGAAATTTTAAGACCGTTCTTTTTTGCATTTCTGTGCCAACCCATATGTGCCGCTGTTTTATATAAAAATCTCGGGAAATTCGGTTCAACAAAAATTGTTTCGCCGGTATTTCTGTGTTGTATATCATCAGTAAACTGATTTATAGCGTTTCCAAGATTTTTCATCGGTCCTGCTCCGAGCGGTATGCCCTGTACCATTTCTCCTGCACCAACAGCTATTGCTCTGCCCTTTGTCATACCGCATTTTTCACACCAGTTCCACATAATATCAATAGCAATACTGTTTTGTTTTGCATCATAAAATCCGTTATTGACAATAACATACAACTTGCAATCGACTTTATGCTCCTTAATCTGTTTTTCAATATTTTCAAGCACTCTCAGAAAACTTCCCGGAATACTGTCAACATACAGCGGAAATGCAGCAACAATTACATCAACATCTTCCGCATTTTCCAGAACAGTCCGTTCAATATCCGGATTTTTTCCCGCAATATTGCACATCAGAATTTCATTTTCATTACACAATCTTTCTTTCAGTACATTGAGTAAATAGTGTGATGTACTTTTTTGTGGTCGTGGACTTCCGCACAGCATAAGAATTTTCATTTTTCACCGATTACCTTTCCTAATGAATCCACAGAATCAAAAAATTTAACTTCATAACTTTCTGCACCAAGATTGATTGCATTTGCTTTTACAAGACGCTTAGCAATATTTTTTTCATCATCACCGCATTTTCCGTAAAAATACACGCTGAGTTTAAAGGAATGTTTATACCTCAGCTGATGGTGCATTTCGCCGTCAACAATCCGAAAATACGGCAATATGTATCCGATAGAACGGTCAAGCACGGATTTAATATCCGGTGAATATCCGCCGTATAATACAGGACTGACAATAACAACCTCACTGCTTTTTAAAATATAGTTCTGAATAATATTACATCTGTCTTTCAACACACATTGTCCGGGTGTTTTTATCCAGCAGCCAAAACAGCCTATACAACCCTTTACCGACGGTGAAGCCGGAAACAGAAAATCATCACTTAATTTTAAAAATATGTCCTCATACTTTTTATCTACATCATAAATGAACAGACGCTTGTTATTATTCGTATCATTCATACATTTACACTTAATCCTCTCCCGATAAATTTACGGTGTTTTATTTATTAAGTTTTACTCTTAAAAGCTCCGCCAATTCTTTAAGAGCCTTGCCCCTGTGACTGATTGCGTCTTTCTGAGTTTTTGAGAGTTCGGCAAAGGTTTTGTTTCCTGTTGTAAAGAAAATCGGGTCATATCCAAAGCCGCCGGTTCCTCTCGGTGCATAGCCTATTTTGCCGTCACAGGTGCCACGGGCAAAAATCTTTTCGCCGTCAGGAAAATAACAGCATATAACGCATACAAAATGAGCGTCACGGCTTTTGTTTTCGGCGTTGCACATTTCTTCAAGCAGTTTGCCGATTTTTTCTTCGTCTGTTGAGTTTTCTCCCGCATATCTTGCCGAAAAAACTCCCGGTCTGCCGTCGAGTGCGTCAACCATAAGTCCCGAATCGTCGGCTATGGCAGGCATACCTGTTTTTTCACAGGCGGCTTTTGCTTTAAGCTCAGCATTTTCTTCAAATGTTGTGCCTGTTTCCTCGACATCATCAAGTGATATTCCGAGTTGTCTGGCGGTTTTAACCTCTATTCCGAGCGGAAGTAATATTCTGTCAAGTTCTTCTACTTTCTTTTCATTATTTGAAGCTATAATAAATCTCATAAACTTCATCCTCCCTTTAAGGTCTGAACATTATTCTTTATTTTCAAGTGCAAAAATAACTCCGCCAACTCCTCATAATCAAACGGATAAAATCCGTCAATAATTTTCCCCTTTATTTTTTATTTATTATCTACCGCAAAAAGTGCCTTTGCAAATTCATCGGGATTGAACGGCTGTAAGTCGTCAATCTGTTCACCTACGCCTATATATTTTACAGGCACATCAAGTTCTTCCTTTATCGCAAGGACAACGCCGCCCTTAGCTGTTCCGTCAAGCTTTGTAAGAACGATACCCGTAATTCCTGCCGCAGTTTTGAATTCTTTTGTCTGATTCACCGCATTCTGTCCTGTTGTTGCGTCAAGTACGAGAAGTACCTCTTTTGCAGCACCGGGAAGTTCACGGTCGATAATTCTGTTGATTTTTTCAAGCTCGCCCATAAGATTTCTCTTGTTGTGCAGTCTGCCTGCCGTATCAACAATAATTATATCGCTGCCCTTTGCCTTTGCCGACGATATTGAATCAAAAACAACTGCGGCGGCGTCGGCACCCTCGCCCTGTTTTACTATATCGGCACCCGAACGGTCAGCCCATATCTGTAACTGTTCGATAGCGGCGGCACGGAATGTATCTGCGGCGGCAAGCGTAACCTTTTTGCCCTGACGGACAAAATTTGCAGCCATTTTGCCGATTGTTGTGGTTTTGCCTACACCGTTTACGCCGATTACAAGAATAACTGACGGCTTTGTGCTTATGTCAAGTTCCTGTCCGCCTGAAAGCATTTCGCTGATTATATCGGCAAGCAGGTCGTGAATTTTCTCAGGGTCTGTTATTCCCTCTTTTTTGACTCTTGCACGAAGTTCCGTACAGATTTTTTCAGCCGTTGTCATTCCGACATCGCCCATTATCAGAATTTCTTCAAGTTCTTCAAAAAGATTTTCATCAATCTTGGTAAAAGATTTCAGCACACTGTCGATTTTTCCGACAATAGAATCTCTGGTCTTTTTCAGACCCTCTTTAATTTTCGCAAAAAATCCCATTTAATTCCCTCCGCTCATAAATAAGAAATTACGCTTTTATTCCGAGTTTCTGCTCAACTTCGCTTGCACGGAGTTCAAGCAGTTTTGAAATACCTCTGTCCTGCATTGTAACGCCATAAAGGACATCAGCCTCTTCCATTGTACCTCGTCTGTGAGTAATGCATATAAACTGAGTATTGTCATTCATACGGCGTAAGTATGACGCAAAACGGTAAACATTTACATCATCAAGTGCCGCCTCGATTTCGTCCATTACGCAGAACGGTGCAGGACTTACTTTCATTATAGCAAAATACAGAGCGATTGCAACAAGAGCTTTTTCGCCACCGGAAAGAAGTTCAATATGAGATACAATTTTTCCCGGCGGTTCAACGGAAATGTCAATGCCCGTTGTAAGTACATTTTCAGGGTCAGAAAGCGACAGTGACGCTTTTCCTCCGCCAAAAAGTTCAACAAATGTTTCGGAAAAGTTCTTATTGATAAGATTAAACCTGTCTATGAAAATTTCACGCATTTGCTTTGTCAGTTCACCTATAAGTTTAGTGAGTTCGGATTTTGATTTTTCGACATCACCTATCTGAATTTTCAGAAATTCGTAACGCTCGCTGACTTCCTTATATTCTTCAATCGCAGAAACATTGACAGAACCGAGTGAGCGTATTTTCTGTTTGAGTTCGGCAAGTCTTCTTTGTGCCTTGCCCGTATCCTCAATTTTTATTGCAGTTTTTTCCGCCTCACGCTTTGTCAGCTCGTATTCGTCCCACAGTTTGCGGATAATTTCGTCATATTCTTTCTGTAAATTATCCCGTCTTTCTTCAAGTCGTGCAAGCTCGCCGCTGACATTTTCACGCTCTGAGGTTTTCTCACGCTCCATCTGTCTTAGTTCGGTTGAACGCTTTTCGAGGTTCATTCTGTCGGCGTTAAGCTGTTCGATTGATTTTTCCGACTGCTTTGCCTTTTCTGTCAGTTCTTCTGACTGCTTTGTGAGTTCTTCAATTTCCGTTCTTATTGAATTATTCTTTTCGAGAATTTCAGCACTTTCGGCTTTGTACTGCTTTATCTTTTCATCTGATGAACCGAAACGCATATTTGCGTTTTCAATATCGTTTTTTGCCGATGAAATATCCTTTTCGATTGTAAGAATTTCAAGACGGATTTCCTGCATTCTGTCGGTAATGCTTTCACGCTTGCGGACATATTCGGCTTTGTTTCCCGACAAGAGTAATGCACTCTGTTCCTTTTCGGCAATCTGTCTGTTATATTCGTCAAACTCCGCCTTTGATGTTTCCATAATTTTCGTAAGCTGAGAAAGTCTTTCAACAGAATTTTTGCGTTCATTCTGCACTTCAAGAAGTGATTTTTCGGTTGACTGAATTTCTGAATTACGGCTTTTTATTTCAGCCTCAATTTTTATTTTATCCTCGCCTACTGCTGTCAGTTCATCACGCAGCTTTGAAAGTTCGTTCTGAGCCTGCTGTGCCTGTTTTTCTGCCTTTTCAAAGTTCTGACGGGCAATATCTGCCTGTCCGGAAATTTTCTGAGCCTCAGTGCGAATTTTTTCAATTTCTGCCGCACGACCGAGAAGTCCCGTATTTTTCGCAAGAGAACCGCCTGTAAGCGAACCGCCGGCATTTACAACCTGACCGTCAAGAGTAACAATGCGGAAACGATAGCTGTATTTTCTCGCAATTACCGTTGCACAGTCAAGATTTTCTGCAATTACAATTCTTCCCAGAAGTGAACTCAGTATTCCCTTGTAGCAGTCGTCGCACGAACAAAGCTGTGACGCAATACCGATAAAACCGTCGCACTGTTCAAGTCCGTTTTCGCTGAGTTCACGACCTTTTATGGTTGACATAGGAAGAAATGTTGCACGACCGCCGTCGTGTTTTTTGAGAAATGCAATAGCACGCTTTGCGTCATTGTCGTCAGTCGTGACGATATTCTGCATAGCGGCACCGAGTGCGGTTTCAATAGCGATACTGTATTCTGACGGCACCTTTATTACCCTTGAAACAGGTCCGTGAATACCCGTGAGCGTTCCTCTTTTTGCCTCACGCATAACGGTTTTTACGCTGTTAGTAAAGCCTTCAAGATTGCGTTCAAGTTCTTCAAGCATTTTTGCCTTGCGGAAAAGCTGTTCACTGTCGAGGGAGAGCTTATCTGCCTGTTTTTTCAGTTCATTACAGCTGTTGTTTTTATTTCTGAGGATAAGCTCCTGACCGTCTGCACGATTTTTGAGATATGTAATCCTGTCAAGACAGTCGTTAAGCATTTTGTCATAATCGTCAATTATATTTTTGAGTGTTTTAATCTGTGAATTACGGGCTTTTATGGTATTTTCGACAACATCCATTCTTCCCGTAATTTCATTTATTGACGATGATGATGTCATATATTTAATTTTGGAATCAGATGATTTTGCGGTAAGTTCGGCAATAAGAGTGTTGATTTTGTCGAGTTTTTCACCCGACTCACTTTCGCCCGATTTAAGAGAACCGAGTTCGGAGGTGCATTTTTCAAGTTCGGACTGTTTTTCCGATAGTTTTTCCGAATGCTGCAAAATCAGCTTTTGTTTTTCTTCTATTTCAAGTTTTATCTGCTTTCCCGAATCCTGCATTGTGGCAATATCGGCTGTAATGCGGTCTATTGTCTGACGGTTGTGCAGAATATCATTTTTCAGAACTGAAACCTGTGACTTCTTTTCTGATGCCTGTTCTTCATACGCTGAAATTTCACGCCTTATCTCGTCAACACGGGAAGAAAATGTGCTTTGTTCCAAAAAGATTTTTTCGCTTTCGGTCTGTATTTTTTCAAGTGCATTTTCGGCGTCGTTATACTGACTTCTTGCAACCGAAATTTTATCCTCCTGTTCACGAATTACAAGTGCGGATTTTTCGAGAGTTTTAAGCCATAATGCAATTTCAAGTCCACGCTTTTCTTCTGCACAGGCAAGATAGGTTTTAGCCTTTTCGGACTGAATACGCAAGGGTTCAACCCTGCCTTCAAGTTCCGACATAATGTCACGCAGACGGACAAGGTTATCTTCGGTTTTGTCAAGACGGCGTTCAGCCTCAGCTTTTTTGTATCTGAAACGGGAAATTCCCGCCGCCTCCTCAAAAATTTCACGCCTGTCCTCGCCCTTTGATGAAACGATTGAGTCGATTTTGCCCTGACCTATCATAGAATATCCGTCACGGCCAAGACCCGTGTCCATAAAAAGTTCGTGTATATCCTGTAATCTTACGGCGGCATTATTTATGAGATATTCGCTGTTGCCTGAACGGTAAAAGCGTCTTGTAACGGCAACCTCGTCACCGTCAAACTGCAAGGTTCTGTCGCTGTTGTCGATTGACAGAGTAACCTGTGCATAGCCTGTACGCTTTCTCTGCTGTGTACCGTTAAAGATTACATCTTCCATTTTTGAACAGCGTAGTGCCTTTGCCGACTGTTCACCAAGCACCCAGCGTATAGCGTCGCTTATGTTACTTTTTCCGCTGCCGTTAGGCCCTACAACCGCAGTAATGCCGTTTGTAAAGTCAAGTTTTGTTTTATCGGGAAATGTTTTGAAACCCTGTACTTCAAGAGATTTTAATCTCACTTTCTCACCGTCCTGATTTTAGCGAATAAGCTGACCTTTTGCACAACTCCACACTCCACTCTCCACACTCCACTCTCAAATTTGCGGTACATATCGGCATACGGTCTGATATTTTGAGAGCCGTGAGTCCTGACGCACAACCGCCGTTATACCCAGCTTTGAAAGGCGGTCAAGATTTTTTCGTTTCTGACCGATAAAGCGTGAAACCGATTTCGGATTTATGAAAAATTCGACAACGCCGAATTTTATGTTCATTTTTTCGAGTTCTTCAAGAGCGTTGTTGTACATAATCTCGCTTTCGCAGAGTTCACGGAACGCAGGGTGATATGCACCTGCCGCCATATTTTCACGCAGACTGTCGCTGTCGTGAAGTCCAAGACGGATAACATTTATGTTTCTGTCCTCAAAGTATTTAAGCAGCTTTGAACACAATCTTACACCCTCGTCAAGCGTTTGCGGCTGATATTTTCCGCTGACATAGAGGTCGTAAAGTTCCGTTCCTTTAAGGACTATTGTAGGATAAATGCGTACTGTATCAGGCTTTAAGGCGGCAATTTTTTCCGCTGTTTCCGTGTCTTTTTCGTCATCACTTTTATAAAGTCCCGTCATCATCTGCAAGCCGAGCGACATACCACGCTCTTTTATCATCGTTGACGCATTTACAATATCAGCCGAAGTATGTCCTCTGTGGTTTGCATAAAGCACCTCGTCACTCATACTCTGAGCCCCGAGTTCAACAGCGGTAACGCCGTATTTTTGAAGAATATCGAGGATTTCGCTGTCGATTGCGTCAGGTCGGGTTGAAATTCTTATGCCGTAAAATCTTCCGCTATGCACTGACGGTGCAGCCGCTTCAAGAAGTTCAATCATATAATTTCTGTCTATTGCCGTAAAGCTGCCGCCAAAAAAAGCTATTTCGGCATTTTTTGTATTTTCACCAAGACTGTTCTCGGCTGTTTCTATTGCATTTTTTACATCTTGTGCTGTCGGCTGTTCGTTTTTTCCTGTGATTGTTCGCTGATTGCAGAAACTGCACTGATGAGGACAGCCGTTATGAGGTACAAAAAGTGCTACATTTGAATGTTTCAATATCCCATCAACTCCAAAGCTTCTCTTGCCGCCTGCTGTTCTGCCTCTTTCTTACTTCTTCCGCCGCCCCTGCCGATTACATTACTGTTAAGATGAACCTCAACAAAGAAATGTTTATCGTGGTCGGGACCTTCTTCCCCTGTTAATACATATTCAAGATGTTCCTCAGGATTTTTCTGAATAATCTCCTGAAGATTTGTCTTATAGTCCTTAAATGCCCTCGGTTTCGGATTTTTTATTTCAGGCTCTACGAACGATAAGATAAATCTCCTTGCCTCCTCAATGCCGCCGTCAAGATAAATTGACGCAATAATCGCCTCAAATGCGTCGGCAAGAATTGACGGTCTTTCCTGTCCTTTAAGGTTTCTTTCGCCCTTGCTGAGTTTAAGGTAGTCGCCTACGCCAAGTGCCTTTGAAAAGCGGCAAAGGCTTTTTTCGCAGACAAGTGACGCACGCAGTTTTGAAAGCTCTCCCTCAGGTAGATTCGGACAGTGATTGAAAATATAGTCCGAAACAACTATGCTGAGTACGGCGTCACCGAGAAATTCAAGGCGTTCGTTGCTTTTTGTGCCGTGTCTGACTTCGTTTGCATAAGACGAATGTGTAAGTGCCGTTTCAAGATATGATATGTTTTTGTAGGTATAGCCTATTTTTTTTTCAAGACTTTTCATCTGAATTTCATTCCTTTTATTCATTCTTTGATTTCAGCGAAACGATATTTTCTTCGATTTTTCCGATAACATCAGTGTTTGTAAAATCAATTACGGACTTTATTGCGGTAACTATTGCTGTTGCCTTTGCACTGCCGTGAGTTTTGAGAACAGGCTTTGAAACGCCCATAACGGGAGCAGCTCCGTACTGGTTATAGTCAAAATACTGTTTGAGTTCGTTAAGGTCCTTTTTGATGATGAGTGCGGCAATTTTTGTTTTAAGGTTCTTGAAAAATACGCCCTTGATTTTCTTGAACAGCTCGGCGGCAACACCCTCGTACATCTTGACGATAATATTACCCGTAAAGCCGTCAGCAACAACAACATCAGCTGCTCCCGCAGGAATATCCCTTGACTCGATATTGCCGATAAAATTCAGCTTTGTGTCTTTGAGGAGTTTAAATGCCTGATGCTGTAATTCGCCGCCCTTGTGTTCCTCTGTGCCGACATTTGCAAGTGCAACACGGGGATTTTTAATTTTAAGGACATTTTCCATATATATTGAACCCATTATTCCGAACTGCTGTAACATTTCGGGGCGAACCTCAATATTTGCACCGCTGTCAATGAGAAGTACAGGACCTTTTGATGTAGGCATAACAGGAGAAAAAGCCGGTCGCTTTACTCCCTTAATGCGTTTTACTATGAGTGTTGCACCCATAATCAAAGCACCGCTGTTTCCGGCTGAAAGGAATGCGTCACCCTCACCGTTTGCAAGAAGTTTAAGTCCTACTGCCATTGACGAATTATTCTTTGACTTCATTATTTCGCCTGCGTCATCTTCCATTGTTATGACATCGGGTGCGTCATAAATCTGCATATTGTCTATATTGATACTGTTGTCTTTTGCGGTTTTTCTGATTATTTCCTCATTACCGACAAGGGCAATATCGGTATCCGTGTAAAGTTCCTTTGCCTGTGAACAACCCTTTAATATTTCAAGTGGAGCATTATCTCCGCCGAATGCGTCAACTAAAATTTTCATAAAAAAATCCTTTCTCATTTAAGCAAAGTTTTTATATTTTCAAGTTCAGCCAATGCCCTGTGTGAATATGCCGCCGCTCTCTCTCTTTTATCTCTTATATGTTCTGAAAGCGGTGGAAGTATTCCCATATTTGCACCCATAGGCTGAAAATCGGTTACAGTAGGATTGCTTATATATCTTGACAATGCACCAATCATATTCATATCTGACAGCGTTACCGTTTCTTCATTTTTCAGTCGTTTTACGGCATTTATGCCTGCCATCATTCCCGACGACGCCGACTCCATATATCCCTCAACACCTGTCATCTGACCGGCAAAAAATATTTTCGGATTTGACTTCATCGAATAATCGGAATTAAGAACCCGTGGCGAATCGAGGAATGTATTTCTGTGCATTACTCCGAAACGGACATATTCGGCATTTTTCAGTGCCGGTATCATTCCGAAAACACGCTTTTGTTCTGGGAATTTGAGGTTTGTCTGAAAGCCTACAAGATTGTACATTGTTTTGTCGGAATTTTCGGTTCTGAGCTGTAAAACTGCCCACGGTCTGTGGTTTGTTCGTGGGTCACGCAGTCCGACAGGTTTCATAGGTCCGAAACGCAAGGTGTCAAGTCCACGCTGTGCAAGAATTTCAACAGGCATACAACCCTCATAAACTTTCGGATTTTGCACATCAACATCGTGCAGTTCTGCACGCTCAGCCGAAACAAGCTCCCTGTGGAAATTTTCGTATTCCTCTTTGTTCATAGGGCAGTTGATGTATGCATCATCTCCGCCTTTGTCATAGCGTGAGGCGGTAAATGCACAATTCATATCAATGCTTTCAGCGGTAACGATAGGTGCAGCAGCATCAAAAAAGTGCAGTGAACCTCCGCACATTTCAATAATTCTGTCGGCAAGTTTGTCGCTTGTAAGCGGTCCTGTCGCAACAACTGTAATTGCATCGTGCGGAATTTCCGTAATCTCGCTTTCGATAACTTCAATCAGCGGATTATTGCGTATTGCATTTGTTACCATTGACGAAAATTCGTCCCTGTCAACCGCCAATGCACCACCTGCCGGAACGGCACATTTATCGGCACATTCCATAAGCAGTGAGCCTATTCTACGCATTTCCTCTTTGAGAAGTCCGGCGGCACTTTCAATTCTCGCCGCTTTCAGCGAATTTGAACATATAAGTTCACAAAAATTATTACTTTTATGAGCCGCTGTTTTCTTTGACGGCTTCATTTCATACAGTTTTACATTTATTCCACGCTTTGCAATCTGATATGCCGCCTCGCAACCTGCAAGACCTGCACCAAGCACATTTATATACACAACAACTCCACCTCCAGCGGCAAGCTGCCGCACCCGAATTGCGTTCAAAGTTATTTTTACCGTTAAGTCATTTTCCGCAAAATCAGTGTATTGTATTTTTACACGCAACAACTGAATTTTGCATCAAACCAAAATTCAACGCACAAACTTAATGTCCGCAATAATAATTACGCATTACGCATTACGAATTACGCATTATATTTTACCATATATTAGCGGTTTTTACAATATAGTATGATTATTCGTTGCTTTCGGCTGCATCTTTTTCAAAACCGCAGCCCTCTGTCTGACAGAAAAGTTTTGGCTTTTTGCCTTTTTTCTTGAAAAGTATGGCGTTGCATTGTGGGCATTTTTCGTTTACAGGTTCATACCACGAAACAAAGTCGCAGTTCGGATAGTTTGAACAGCCGTAAAATACTCTGCCCTTTTTCGTCTTTTTGACGATAACATCACCGTTACACTTCGGACATGGAACACCAGTCTTATTGACAATCTTAACGATATTTTTACAGTCAGGATAACCCGAACAAGCAATAAATTTTCCGTATCGTCCGAATTTTACAACCATAGGCTTTCCGCATTTGTCGCAGATAAGGTCGGTTTTGTCCTCTTCAAGCTCGATTTTGACGCCTTTCATTTCTTCCTTTGCCTTTTTGAGCGTTTTGTCAAAATCGCCGTAAAAATCAGTCAGTAACTGTACCCATTCGCATTTGCCCTCTTCAACCGTATCAAGATTTTGCTCCATCTGAGCGGTGAATTTTACATTTACTATCTTCGGGAAACGCTCCTCCATCAGCTTTGTTGAAACCTCGCCGAGTTCCGTCGGGATAAGGGTTTTGCCCTCACGCTTGACATATTCTCTTGAAGTAATCGTGCTGATTGTTGCCGCATAGGTTGACGGTCTGCCTATTCCGTATTCTTCAAGTGCTTTGATGAGTGATGCCTCGGTATATCGTGCAGGCGGCTGTGTGAAATGCTGATTGGGTGTCATTTCCTTTACTCTGAGGATTGTTCCCGATTCAAGCGTCGGAAGTTCGGATTCCTTTTCGTCGTCGGCTGTGTCCTTGCTTTCAACATAAAGGACTGTATAGCCGTCAAAACTTACACGGTAGCCTGATGCTTTAAAAATATAATCATTGACAGCTATGTCAGCCTGTGTTGTTTTCTGAATACACTCAGCCATCTGACACGCAATAAAACGCTCCCATATAAGTTTGTAGAGCTTGTACTGGTCGTTTGTAAGGCTGTCTTTTATCTGTGACGGTTCAAGGTCAATCATTGTCGGACGGATAGCCTCGTGTCCGTCCTGTGCGTTAGCCCTTGACTTGAAATGTCTGTGCTGTGCCGGAACATATTTGTCGCCCCATTTTGCCCTGATAAATGATTCGGCGGCATTGAGAGCGTCCTCAGATAGTCTTAAAGAGTCGGTTCTCATATATGTTATAAGACCGACGGCACCCATATCCTTGATGTCAACGCCTTCATAAAGTTCCTGTGCAACTTTCATTGTACGCTTTGACTGAAAACCGAGTTTTCTTGACGCCTCCTGCTGTAAAGTTGAGGTGATAAAAGGCGATGCAGGCTGACGCTTTCTTGTGCCGTGCTTTACCTTTTCGACAACAGGTTGTGCGTCTTTTATGGAATCAAGAATCTGATGTGCCTGTTCCGAACTTGTAATTTTTATTTTTCCTTTTCTGTCGCCGTAAAAAGCCGCAGGAAAAGCCTTGCGTTCACCCTTTGGAATAAATTTTGCGTCAATGCTCCAATATTCCTCAGGCACAAACGCTCTTATCTGTTCTTCCCTGTCAACGATAATTCTCACGGCAACCGACTGAACACGACCTGCCGACAGACCTTTTCTTATTTTCTGTGAAAGGAACGGACTGAGCTTATAACCTACAAGTCGGTCAAGAATTCTTCTTGCCTGCTGTGCGTTCACCAAATCCATATCAATCTTTCTCGGCGAACTCATTCCGTTTGTTACGCCGGTTTGTGTAATTTCGTTAAAGGTTACTCTGTTGCTGTCGTTAAGGTCAAGATTAAGAAGATAAGCAAGATGCCACGAAATAGCCTCTCCCTCTCTATCGGGGTCGGTTGCAAGATAAACATAGTCGCTTTTTTCGGCGAGTTTAACAAGTTCGTCTGCAAGTTTTTCTTTGCCTTTTATTATTTCATATTTCGGTGCAAATTTCTTTTTTATATCAACGCTGAGTCTGTTCGGGTTAAGATCCCTTACATGTCCCATTGACGCAACAACTTCATATCCTTTACCAAGATATTTTTTGATTGTTTTAGCCTTTGCAGGCGACTCAACTATTACGAGTTTTGACATAAAATTTCCTCCGGATATTTATTCTTATTATCTCTTAAAAGTTATCATTACAACAGACTTAACTCAACAAATAAAACTGACGGTTCGTACAACTCCACACTCCACTCTCCACACTCCACTCTATTTTTTCGTGTATCTTCTGCCTGAGTGAACAAGAATAAGGTCGTTCAGTTCAAGTTCTGAGAGTGCTGAAATTACATCGTTTATCTTTAAGCCTGTTGCAAGTTTGATGTCGTTTACATGAATAGGGGTATCTGAAATTGTATGATACACCGCAACAGCGTTTTCTGTCAACAGTCCGTCGGGAATTTTATTTTCTTTTTTTTCGGCTTTAACGGTCTGTTTATGCGATAAAGAGTGTGTTTCCAATGTTTTTTCATCTGTTGGCAATATTTTATTTTTTTCTGATTTGGTTCGTATGTTTGCTATTGAGTCGGGGTTTATCTGAGTTTTTGTAATTTTTCCGTCATTATTTTTTTGATTTTCTGAATTATACCAGTCGATAATGTTTTCGGCACTGAGAAGTATTTTTGCACCCTCCTGTATAAGAAGATTTGAACCGACTGCACTCTGACTTTCGATACTTCCCGGAACGGCAAAAATTGTTCTGTTTTGTTTTGCAGCCTCTTTTGCGGTAATCAATGCACCGCTTGTTTTTCCCGCCTCAACGACAACCGTACAGTCGGAAATTCCCGAAATAATTCTGTTACGCTTCGGAAATGTAAATTTAGTCGGCGGATAATCCGGCGGATATTCCGAAATCAATGCACCGTGTTTTGAAATTTCGCTGCGGATATTTTCCATTGACGGCAAATAATCGTAATTTATTCCACAGCCAAGCACACACACGGTTTTTCCGCCTGCCTGAATTGCACCGAGATGAGCCTGTGCATCAATACCCATAGCACCGCCGCTGACGATAACCGCACCGCTTTTTGCAAGGTCATAGGCAAGCGAAAAGGCTGTTTTCCTGCCTGTTATTGTTGAATGTCTTGTGCCGACAATAGCCGCAAAAAGACGATTCCCATCGGGAATTCTGCCCTTTACATATATAACAACAGGCGGTGTCGGTGTTTTTCTGAGCTTGTCGGGATAATTTTCATCCTGTAAAGAAAATATATTATATCCGTGCAAAAAACATTTATTATATATTTTCTTTGCAGTATCAAGATTTTTGTCATTCAGCTTTAAAAGTTCCTTATGCAAAAAAACTCCGCTGATTCTGAGTTCGTTTTCGTCGGCGTTATATATATGATAAGCGTCATCAAAAACTTCAAAAATTCTGTGAATACGGGGATTGTCAACGCCAAGACAGCATTGCAGCCATATCCAGAATATATTTTTATCCAATTATGTCACTCTCCCCGTTTTCGTAGTTTCAGCCTTGCATACACCACATCAGTATTGCGGCGGCAGCGGCGGCATTAAGCGATTCGGCACGACCTTTCATATGAATTTTCACACGCTTGAAGCAAGCATTGATTGTTTCATCTTTAAGACCGTTTCCCTCGTTGCCGATAAGCATTACGCCGCCGTCCGAAAAATCAATATCATTTATATTCTCAGCGTTATGCGGCGTTGACGCATAGGTTTTTATGCCGTTTTGCGTCAGCTTTGAAATATATTCCGTGAAATCCTCCGCAATAATGACAGGAATTCTGAACACTGCCCCCATACTTCCCCTGACAACCTTTGGCATATAAATATCGCAGCAGTCCTTTGAGAGAATTATACCGTCAGTACCGAGAGCCTCAGCGGTTCTGAGAATTGTGCCGAGATTTGACGGGTCCTGAATATTTTCAAGTGCCGCATAACGACCCTTATTACTTATTTTATACGATGTTGTCTGTTTGTCAAGTGTTTTAAAAATACACATAAAACCCTGTGGTGCAGTTGTGTCGGAAATCTGCTTAAAGAGTTTTTCGCTTATCTCATAGGTTTTTTCTGCTTTTGAAGAAATAAGACGAAAATCCTGAGGATATTTTTCAACCGCCGTCGGTGTAAAGAGAAAAGCCACTATAACAGCACCCGATTCTGCACCGTCACGGCAAAGTCTTACGCCCTCAGCGACAAATTTTTGTTTTTCACGCCTGAATTTTGCACTTGAAATCAGCTTGACCGTTTCTTTTATAAGTTCATTATCTCTGCTTGTAATCATAATATTTATCCTTCAAACAAATTATTTCCTGTTTTCAAAAAAATCAGTACATTTATCCTTAATCAGAAGTGCCGTCTGTGAAATTGTCATACCGTTTTCCTCAACAACAATATCCGCATATTTTTCATACAGCGGTACTCTCTCGTTGTAAAGGTCGAGCAAAGTTTGTCCGTCTTTTATTGAAACTCCACGCTTTGTGAGGTCGCCGAGTCTTTTTTCTATCTCGTCATAAGGCAGTTTTATATAGACAACAACGCCGATTTTTCTGAGATGTTCCATCGCCTCTTTGCCATAAACAACACTTCCGCCTGTTGCAATAACCGAGCGGTCAACTTCGATTGAGGCATTGACTCTGTTTTCTATTGCATTAAAGCCGTCAAGACCTTCCTGCTTTATTATTTCACAAAGAAGTCTGTTTTCACTCTCCTGAATAAGCAAATCCGAGTCCAAAAAACGATAACCCATTGTCTTTGCGAGTACAACGCCTATTGTACTTTTGCCACAACCGGGCATTCCGATTAAAACTATATTTTTCATTTTCTTTCTTTTCTCCAAATTCTTAATTATATGTTATATATGTATCATTTTTGTTTATAATAACGCTTTAATGTGCCGAAATAAGCCGACTTAACTGACAGCTTATTAAGTTGAGTGCTTAAAATTAAAAAGCACCTAAGAAATGTATCTTAGGTGCGTCTTTGCTTGGATTATAAAGCAGCTTTTGCCTTTTCTGTGAGAGCTGTGAAAGCCTGAGGATCAGCAATAGCAATTTCTGAGAGCATTTTTCTGTTAAGATTGATGCCAGCCTTTTTAAGACCGTTCATAAATGTTGAGTAGTTGATACCGTTTGAACGGCAAGCTGCTGAAATACGGGTAATCCAGAGTCTTCTGAAATCACGCTTTTTCTGCTTACGGCCGATATATGCATAGTTACCGCTCTTCATTACGGCTTCTTTCGCCATTTTGAAGTGTTTGCTCTTAGCACCCCAGTAACCTTTTGCGAGCTTTAAAGTCTTTTTTCTTCTTTTGCGTGTTGCCAACGCACCCTTTACACGAGCCATTGTATATACCTCCGATAATGGTTAATTTGTTTTAGTCAAAAAAATCAGTAAAAATTATTTGTAAGGAATGAGCTTCTTGATTGCTGCTACATTTGTTTTGTCAGCGGCAACAGTCTTTCTCAGACCTCTTTTACGCTTTGTTGTTTTCTTGTTGAGAATGTGTGATTTGTTTGCGTGTCCACGAATTACTTTTCCGTTTTTAGAGAGCTTAAAACGCTTTTTTGCTCCGCTGTGTGTCTTAATCTTAGGCATTATATTGTCCTCCTTGAAATTGGGTTATTTGTTTGTCTTTGGTGCAAGGAACATCAGCATACTGCGTCCCTCAAGCTTTGCAGGCTTTTCAACAGAAGCAAATTCCTGACAAGCCTCAGCAAATTTGTTCATTATTTCGGTACCGAGTTCGGGGTGTCCCATCTCACGACCTCTGAAACGAATTGACACCTTTACCTTATCACCGCCGCTGATAAAACGCTGAGCGTGTGAAAGCTTAGTGTTAAAATCGTGTGTGTCAATATTAAGTGAAAGTCTGATTTCCTTTATATCGACAATATGCTGCTTTTTTCTTGCCTCTTTTTCTCTTTTTGCCTGTTCAAAGCGGTACTTGCCGTAGTCCATAATCTTACATACGGGCGGCACTGCCTGAGGGGCAATTTTAACGAGATCAAGATTTTTTGCCGCAGCCTTTTCGATAGCCTGTGACGCTGACATAATTCCGAGCTGTCCACCGTCAGAATCAATCACTCTGATTTCCTTATCACGAATTTCCTCGTTAATCTGAAGTTCCTGCTTGCTAATGTTAAAGCACCTCCAAGTTTCAATCCCATTATTACTGGATAATTATTCAATAAAGAAAAGCACGGTACAGTCGCCGACCGTCCGTGCATCAACAGCATAATAATACCAAAACAAGTATTGTTAATAACTATTGACCCGTAACAGACGATACTTTACAGGTGAAAGCGTGTGCTTTACTTTGTTGTACCTACATACTATACCATTGTCACAGGCGTATGTCAAGGGTTTTCAAAAATTTTTTATCTGCAAACGCCGAAACAGTCGTCCCCGTCGCACTGTGAGTTTTCCGACGGCATATCCGCAAGAGCCGCTTTAATCATAATTGCACATTCAAGGCGTTTCTTTTCAAGCTCGCAGGAAGTCTTGTGGGATTTAAGAATATCGCCTTCATACTGGAAATTGTTTGCGTTACAGCCGCCGCTGCAATAGAATTTTGCCCAACAATTCTTGCAGTTTTCCTTTGAATATACATTTGCCTTGGCGAACATCAGTTTCATATCATTGTTGAATGTGCCGTCGTTGAGGTTGCCCATTTTGTACTCCTCGTGTCCGACAAACTGATGACACGGATAGATGTCGCCCTGTGGTGTAACAGCAACATATTCGTTTCCGCAGCCACATCCACGCAGACGCTTGATTGCACAGGGACCTTGGTTGAGGTCAATCATAAAGTGGAAGAAATTGAAATAGTCGCCCTTGCGTCTTGACTGAATTATTGTATCAGCAAGGTGTTCATATTCATTGAATACTGCCGGCAAATCCTCATTTTTGATTGAATAATCAAGCTGAGGGTCTGACACAACAGGCTCGATTGAAAGCTGTTCAAATCCGAGATTTTTCATTTGCATAACATCATTTGTAAAATCAAGATTATGCTTTGTGAATGTACCTCTGACATAATAATCCTTGTCGCCTCTTGACGCAACGAGTTTCTGATATTTCGGTACAATAGTATCGTATGAACCCTTGCCGTTAGGTGTAACACGCAGTCTGTCATTAACTTCTTTTCGTCCGTCAAGCGACAAAACAACATTTGACATTTCTTTGTTGATGTAGTCGATTTTATCATCATCAAGCAAAAGTCCGTTTGTTGTAATTGTAAAGCGGAAGTTTTTGTTGTGCTGTTTTTCGATACTTCTTGCGTATTCAACGGTCTTTTTGACAACATCGAAATTCATCAGCGGTTCGCCGCCGAAAAAGTCAACTTCAAGATTATGTCTTGTACCTGAATTTGCAATAATAAAGTCAATAGCTTTCTTTGCTGTTTCAAACGACATAAGACAGCGTCCCTGTCCGAAATCGCCCTTTGCGGCAAAGCAGTATTCACATCTGAGGTTACAGTCGTGAGAGATGTTTATGCACATTGATTTTATCGGTGCTTTTGTCATCATATCGGCAAACTGTTCATAATCATCTGGTGAAAAGAGCTGACCGTTCTGATAAAGTGAGTACAGTGCCTGATATGTTTCTGTCAAATCGTCTTTATCATATTTTGATGAAAGCTCAGTGTACATTTTTTCAGGTGGCTGTTCGCTCATATTTTCGTCGCAGTAGTCAAGAATATCATAGGCAATATCGTCAAGTATATGAACCGCACCGCTGTGTACATCAAGGCATATATTATATCCGCCGAGTTTGTATTTGTGTATCATTTATTATTCTCCTCGATTTATAAAAATGCGTAATTCGTAATGCATAATGCGTCAGTTAATACGCTGAAATACAGTATAAAGTCTGAATTACGAAAAAATTAAAACATAAAGGGCGGAAACATTATCCGCCCTTTACAAAAACGATGTTAAAGTGCAGAATTACTTCTCGCACTTCTGGTTAGCAACTGTGCAGGAAGTCTTGCAAGCTGACTGACAGGAAGCCTGACATTCACCGCAACCGCCCTTTACTGCTGACTCTTTGAGATTAGCATTGTTAAGAGTTTTGATGTGCTTTGTTTCTTTCATCGTAAATCACCCTTTCTGAAAAGCCGCCGCCTCAAAACCGTTTTTTCGGCAAAAACGACCGTATATGTATTACATATACTATGATAACACATTCTTCCCGTAAATTCAAACATTATTTTCTTCTTCTGTGTTTATTTACGCCAAGAACACCGCCTATTGCACCCGAAATAATCATTACACCCATTCTCAGCAGTGAAACAACGCCGAATATATCCCCTGCAAAAGCAATTCCCACAAGCAAAAGTACAACGAACATCACCAAAGCACACACGGCTCCCATTAAAAGACCGTTGCTTTTTTTGACTCTTGCGGAAAAATATCCACCGACAAACGCACCGATACACGCCGTGAATATTGCAACAGGCACAACGGCAGTTTCGGGGAATTTCTGAATTTTAACAAGCATAAATGTTATAACAAGCAAAATCAGCATACAGATTACCAAGCCGACAACTGTTCCGACTGCCACCGCCTTTGCTGCCCTTACAGCAGTTCCGCTGTTACGGGATTTATCACTTTTCATACTAAGCCCCCACATCAGCATTTTAATAATGTTTATTCATAAGGGCATAAAATTATGTCGGCAACAAAGCTGACCGTCAGCACAACTCCTAACTCCTCACTCCTAACTAACAAAAAAGGAGTACCAAAACTGATACTCCTCAATATGCTATAATCAATTTTCTGAACTTTCAGTGGATTTTTCCTCAGGAAGTTCTTTTTTATCTTCTGATTTATTCTTTTTGCTGCGTTTGTTTCCCTTTTCTGTTGGCTTAGGCTGTTTGCCGGGAGTGTCAACAGATGAAATTGCCCATTTTTTGAAACGCATTTTTGTTTTGTCGCTTGCTGTTTCAAGAACGAATGTATCGTCGTCCTCTCTTACTGCAACAATCTTGCCAACTATACCGCCGATTGTTGTAACATCATCGCCGATTTCAATGCTGTTTCTGAGTTGTTCTTCCTGCTGTTGTTTTTTCTTCTGCGGACGCATAAACAAAAAGTAAAAAACTGCGATAACAACTACCCATATAGCGATTGTACCCACCATCTGCCATACGCTCGCCTGCTGTGATGCCTGTGCCTGTGATGCCTGGTCAAGCAATGCAAAACTCATTATTCTTCTTCCTTTCAAAATAGACTGATTACAGAATTCATATTTCTGCACTTAAAAATTAACAGTTTTATTATACCAATTTTCAAAACCCGTTTCAAGTGTGAATATTCATATTCTGTTATCAAGAACGGAAATATATTTAGTATAAAATTTATCAAATTCATCATTATCCAACGCTTCTCTTATACGCATAAGCAAAGTGTTGTAGAAATAAATATTGTGCATAACGCAAAGACGCATGGCAAGCATTTCGTTGCTTTTGAAAAGATGGCGTATATATGCCCTCGAAAAATTCCTGCATACCGGACAGTCACATTCAGTATCAAGCGGTTCTTCATCAAGAGCATATTTGCTGTTGAACATATTTCTTCTGCCGCTCCATGTGAACACATGTGCGTGTCTTGCGTTTCGTGTAGGCATAACGCAGTCAAACATATCAACACCTCTGCGTACCGCTTCAAGAATATTCACAGGCGTTCCTACTCCCATAAGGTAGCGTGGCTTATCCTTTGGCATAAACGGCTCGACAACTTCAATTATATGGTACATTTCTTCCGCAGATTCACCAACGGCAAGTCCGCCGATTGCATATCCGTCAAGGTCAAGCTCCCGTATTCTTTTCATATGGTCGATTCTGAGGTCGTCAAAGGTTGCACCCTGATTTATTCCGAAAAGCATCTGCTGTTTGTTGATTGTGGTATCGAGGGAATTGAGCTCCCTCATTTTATCACGACAGCGGCACAGCCAGCGGTATGTTCTCGCACAGGAATTTTTTGTATAATTGTATTCGGCAGGGTTTTCGATACATTCATCAAACGCCATCGCTATTGTCGAGGCAAGGTTTGACTGTATTGTCATACTTTCCTCAGGTCCCATAAATATTCTGTGACCGTCTATATGCGATGCAAAGGTTACGCCCTCTTCTTTGATGTTTCTCAGCTTTGCAAGCGAAAACACCTGAAATCCGCCGCTGTCTGTGAGAATAGGTCCGTTCCATCTTGTGAATTTATGAAGTCCGCCGAGTTTTTTTACATTTTCATCTCCCGGATTCAGATGCAAATGATAGGTGTTGCAAAGCTGTACCTGACAGCGAAGGTCTTTGAGGTCAAGTGCCGAAACAGCACCCTTTATTGCACCGCAGGTTGCTACATTCATAAACGCCGGTGTCTGTACAGTTCCGTGAGGCGTAATGAGTTCCCCACGGCGAGCCGCACCGTTTTGCTTTATAAGTTTATACATCAGTCTGCATACACTCCAATTTTATTTATCTTGTGGATTTTCGTCTTTATTTTCGGAAACAGCTTCCTCAGGATTATATACATTTTTCTCCGAGTCTTTCGGCGGTGTAGTAAATTTCAGCGGATTGTCGTCCTTGTCAACAAGGGCAGTAAGTGTATTTTCGTGGAATACCGCAAGAGTTCCGACAGGCATTTCAAGCACTCTGAGTGCTTCCGAGCGGAATTTAAGGAATTCATAGGACGCAATCACAGTGTATTCATCAGCACTGTGATTTTCTTCATTCGGGTCGTCAAGCAAACCGAAATACCAGCCTGAATCTCCCTCTTTTTCAGGTTCTGTTCTGTTCATATAAACATCTTTTGCACCTATTGCCTCTTTGAGTACAAGAACGGTATCCTTGAATGTTGTTGCAAGCGGCTGTACCCTTGCGGTCTGTACGGTTTCAATCTGCATATTCTGCACGAGAAGTGAAACCGTAGTATTGTCAGTTTTGTCATTCATAGGATTTTTCTTATAGTCAGTTGTCTGTATAACCCAGTATTCTTCGCCGTTTTCGTCCTGTCTTTTATCGAGGAAGAAATAAGCCCAGCCAAAGCACATAACAAACTTTCCGTTAAAAATATCTGTTTTCTGGCTTATCTGAACGAGTGTTTTTATTATTGCTCCTGCTGCGTTTTTGAGTGGAAGGTCAGCAAACATTCTTACCTTTTTGTCCTGTATCATAGCTTCAAATGTAACCATTATTTTATGTCCTTTCATCATTAAGGATACATAATATCCCATTATTATCAAAAATATTGTATAACAAATTATTTCACTTGTCAACCGAATTTGTGGTATATGACAGATATTTATTTTTATACGCTTACTGTTATGATATTTGCTCCAATGTCATCTGTTGATTTTGTTTAAATACAGGAAGATTCTTATAATCATAATACATCTTTTCTGTTACATATGATTCTAAGTTAAACTTGTTTTCCGTTTCCTGCAATTCTTTATATGTTATTACAGATAAAATTTTCTGAAAGCACAAACGATTCAAGACCCTTTTTGTATATGGACGCTTTGCATCGAGAAAAGTTATGCTGGTTAAAAAATCCTGAACTGCCTTTGTATTAAGCAGCAACATTGTGATATATGCTGTATCATAGTTATCAAAACTTATAAAATAGCTTGTATCGTCTGTCATTACAGGCTTATTTTCAGAAGAATAAATAAGTGAAAATAAAGGCGTTTTATAAAAACCGCTTACTCCCACTTTGAATTCGGAATAAGAATAATCGCCAATTCCAAACATAGAAAACTGCGGCGAATTGTTGTATATAGAGCTTTTTCTCTTGTTAAAAAATTCAATATTATCTGTTAAATATCTCCATGTTTTAGGAGCATATTTTTTTATATAGGAAGTTTCCTCTTTGATTTTCTTCTGAGTAACCAATACATATTTTGAAAAATCATTTATAACCGGTCTTTTGAACATACTGCTTTTTACCAAAGGAAATAATATACTGTCCTCTATCTCAACAATATCGCCTTTTCCGTTATAAAGCACTCCATCTTTTTTTGATAATTCCATAATTTTTGAACAGTCATGTTTAATGCCCTGATGCCATTCAAAACAGCACTCACCGTCAAAATCATAATTATTTTTTTTAATATTGTTTAAAAACCGACCATTTACATATCCGAATGAATATTTTACATTTTTATAATTATCAAAAGAATATACATTGCAGACATCTGATGTACAGTTATGACAGGAAAGTTTTATAACCAGAACACATGCACTTGCATTTATTCCAAACACTTTGAATGCATCAAATTCCAATATATCGCAATATTCAAAATCTATACTGTTGCGTTTCAACTCTCTGAATACATTTCTTGCCACTGTTGTTTTACATAACATAGCAATAACACAGTTTGTATCACGAAATTCATTTATCAAACGCAAGATCATATATTCACATATATCAAAATTACTTGCACCCGTAATAGCGTCTATACCTTTAAGACCTTTGAAATTTGATTTCAGCGGCAAATTATCCGATTCAAGAACTGAAAGCGTACTGTTTGTTACCCACGGCGGATTTCCAATAACCAACACATCTGAAAACTGACTGATAATTTTTTTCGGGCTGATTTTAAAAAGATCACCGTTAATAATGTTCACTCGCTCATCATCAATATGCTCACAGCAATATGCACAGTATTCAGGGTTTATCTCAATTCCGTAATATCTCTCTGCATCAAAAGAAAGACTGCTCTGCAAAAAATTACCTATACCACATGTCGGTTCAACAACCACTGATGGTCTGATATTCTTTTCAAAACGCAAATAATCACATACTCGTCCGGCAAAATCAATAGGTGTCTGATAATCACCAAATTCCCGCTTACCACTCATAATTTTTCACCCCTGAAACACTGTTATTTAAGGAAATAACACGGGAATATTGTAATCTCCATTGAAGTGCGTTGCTGATTGTCAAATAACCTTGTTCCGGTTTATGCTTCAATATTTCATCAGCAATATTATTATATACAATTTCATCACCCGGAACATTTCTGTCCTGTAAGAATGAAATTATATCTTCTTTATTTGCACCATCATCAATCATTTCACGCAATCTTTTTGTAATAGTGAAATCACCTGTTCTTTCTTTGTTGATAAAAGCACAATGTGTAAAGTTCAAATTACAGGTATTATCACTATCAGACTTTTTATATACAAAAACAAGCAGATTATATCCCAGACCAAAGATTTTTTGACGGGCATTTTCAAAAGGACAGCTTGATTGTGGTTGTGTAATAGAAGTAACTTTTATATCTGTCATAATATCGCTGTCCGGCAAGTCTATTCCCTTAGCACTACTGCCTACTGACACATTATATTTCCCACTAAGATAGTCTTCAAACTTATGTTCAATATATGTTCCTACGGCTTTGCCGTCTGTTACTCCTATCAATTTTGTATGGTTTTCTTTTGAAACATTTTCGCAGAAAGCTTTTGCTTCATATATTAAATCATTTATGGTCAGCTTATTTTTCATCTGGTTATTTTCCTCCTTTTTATAAGCAGATAAAATACTCATATCAAATTATTTCCTGTTTTTATCGCTACTTTCGGAATATTTGTTTTTTGCACCGAGTTTAAAAGCGACTATCGCAACAAGCACAACAAGAATAACAGCCCCTGCAATAAAATAAAAATAATCCTGTTTAAATGAAATATCCGTATCGTTTTCGGAAAGACTGTATTCGTGATTTTCCGGCAGACTGTATGGTGCTGAAATTGTATTGTCTGAATTGATTGGATTTTTTGTACTCTCTGAACTACCCGTATCAATAGAAGATGTTTTATGTTGTGATATTGCACCTTGCGGCTTTGATGTCACCTTTGAATATGAAACATCTGCACTGCTTCCGTTTTGTGTAACTTTCAGCGACAAAGACGGCATTTCGTTACATTCAAGCGGATTTGCATTTTTGTCGCCTGTTTCATACAGTGAGGTTTTAAAAGTGTAATTTTCAACATCATTGTTCAGTGGCGAAAATCTCAGTTTTATACAGTCTTTAAGCGACTTTGACGAGTTCTGTGTATCATTCATATATATAATTATGATACGGTTTTCGTGCGTTTCATACTTCATATAATGGTCTTTATATTCATCAGCAAGCCGTGCCGATTTAAACGCCAGCAAGTCATCATCAAATTCAACACTTATGCGAAAGACACCTATATCCGTACTGCTGTCAGCGGAAATATACAGACTGAATGTTTGTCCGGACTTTATATCGTTATCGGTTCTCAGTGAAAACTGTACATCTTCTGCCGCCGAAACTCCCGTTGAAATCAAAGCAAAAGCTGCAAAAAGTGCTGTCACAAAAATAAAAAATTTTTTCATAAATCAACCGTTTTTCTTTTTCTTCGGTTTTACATCCGAAAGTGGATTTGAATTTATTGCCTGCTTTATCTGCTGACTTGAAAGGTGTGTATAAATCTCAGTTGTACCGAGATTTTCGTGTCCGAGAATTTCTTTCAGCACACGAATGTCAACATGTCCCTGCTGATACATAAGCGTTGCGGCGGTATGACGCAGTTTATGAACCGAATAGCCCTGCGAATCAAGTCCGATTTTTTCAAGGTATTTATACACCATAGCCTGAACGGTTTTCGGACTTATGCGTTTTTTCAGCCGACTGAGAAACAATGCATTTTTGTCAACTACACCGTCAACCGGACGGACTTTTTTGTAAGCCTCAATCGCATCTATACATGCATCATTCAGATAAACCACTCTCTCCTTGTCGCCTTTTCCCAAAAGACGCAAAGAACGGTCTGAACGGACATCTCCGATATTTATTCCGACAAGTTCCGAAAGTCTCATTCCACAGTTAAGAAACAATGTCAGTATGCAGTAATCACGCTCTTTATACTCACCCTCAACGGCGTTGAGAAGTTCTATACTTTGTTCTAATGTGAGATATTTCGGCAGTGATTTTGTTTTCTTTGGTGCGTCAAGCTGTTCTGTCGGATTTTTTTCGAGCTTATTGACTTTATTCGTAAGATACTTAAAAAAAGTGCTGAGGCTTGATGTTTTTCTTGCACGGGCACTTGCTTTATTGTGACGCTCACTCATACAATAATTCATATAATAGTTTATATCCGAAAATGTTATCTGTCGGATAAAATCCGTTGTAATATCGTCAATTCTGATTTTTTCATCAGGCGTATCTTCACTGACACAACCCTTGAATTTCTTCATAAATCTGAAAAATATTCTTAAATCAACATAATATTCATCTACTGTAAGCTGAGATTTTCCCTTTACATTCTGCATATAATTCAAAAAGTCACGGACATCTTCGGGTGCTTCATAAAGATATTCTTTTTTCAAAAAAATCCTCCTTTCAGTTTCATAAATCTTTTTACATTATAACATCTGACTTTTTAGCTGTAAACAATTAAATTATACAAAATCATTTAATTGTAATTTTCGACAATTATCAAATGATATTTTTTCACAATTTCAATTTTGAATTTGCTATTGACCTTTGTATGATTTTATAGTATAATATCAGTGCTTTAATTTATGCAGTTCATTTGTGCTGGAATAACTCAGTTGGTAGAGTACCTCACTCGTAATGAGGAAGTCGTGGGTTCAAGTCCCATTTCCAGCTCCATAAAAAATCCAGTATTCAAGCGGCTTTCAGGGTTTTGAAGGTCGCTTGTTTTTTGTGAATTTTCAGGATTTGGGGCTTATTTGGTTCAACTTTTACAACAAAACCGCCTTGATTATTCAAAGCGGTTTGAACGCAATTACTTATTATAATAACTCATTGCTTCTATATATTCTTTGTTTGCAAGTTCTTTCCATTCTTCATAAAGTTCTTTTATTTCCTGTGGTGCATCAGCTTTTATATGAGAATCTAATCCAACTCTTTCAATATATGGCTCAACTGTTTTGTATAGTTGCTTAACCTTATCTGAATATATCACCCTCATATAATCCCCCTTACACAAAAAAATTGACAAATACCACATTCAAAACATTCATTTATTCACCTTGTTCAGCACATACTCTATAAAATCATCATTAAGTTTAAGGTTGTACTTTTCAAAATGATATATTTCAGACTTGTACCAAAGATATACACCGTCAGAAAAACCATTATCTACAAATTCAAGTTCCTCATTTGTGAATACATCAACAACCGGTTGAGTAGTACATGCGTAAGGTTCTGAAATAGACTTCATATATTCTAATATTTTTGCTTTTTCACTTATAGGCTCGCTTAAAAAATTATCAGCTAATTCTTCTTTTGTCAGTTCATTAACATATTTATCTCTTATAAACTGCACTTACAAAACCCCCTGATTTCTCAAATAAACATAACAAGTATAAAATTCATTTATTCACCTTGTTCAGCACATACTCTATAAAATCATCATTAAGTTTAAGGTTGTACTTTTCAAAATGATATATTTCAGACTTGTACCAAAAATATACCCCATCAAAAAATTCATTATCTGTATATTCAAGCTCCTCATTTGTGAATACATCAATAACCGGTTGAGTAGTAAATGCATAAGGTTCTGAAAAAGACTTCATATATTCTAATATTTTTGCTTTTTCACTTATAGGCTCGCTTGAAAAATTATCAGTTAATTCTTCTTTTGTCAGTTTATTAACATATTTATCTCTTATAAACCGCATTTACATAACCTCCTGATTTCTCAAATAAACATAACAAGTATAAAATTCATTTATTCACCTTGTTCAGCACATACTCTATAAAATCATCATTAAGTTTAAGGTTGTACTTTTCAAAATGATAGATTTCGGATTCGTACCAAATATATA
>JBJFIB010000134.1:0-1954 GCA_051894195.1 Acutalibacteraceae bacterium | reverse complement strand
ATAGTATATAACATCTTTTTGATTTTGTCACTATCAATTTTACGGTAGAAAAAAAATATTTTTTATGATATAATGAGTACAACAAAATTTTAAGGGACTGAATTTATGAAAATATTACATTCCATGCCGTGTGATGACGGTTTTTATATGCCTGCTGAATTTTCGGAGCATTACGGCTGTATTATGATATGGCCGCACAGACGGGATTCATGGCAATACGGTGCCTATTCGGCAAGAAAGGCATTCGCAAAGGTCGCAGAGGAAATTTCAAAATCCGAAAAGGTAATAATACTTGCAAGATATGATGATTATGATTCGGCAAGATTTATGTTGCCGCCACAGATTAAGGTTGTCGAAATGGAGTCAGACGATTCGTGGGCAAGAGATGTCGCTCCTACCTTTGTCACAAACGGAAAGGATATCCGTGGCATTGACTGGGGATTTAACGCATGGGGAGGACTTGTTGACGGCTTGTATTTTCCGTGGGACAAGGATAACAAAATCGCAAGAAAAATTTGCGATTTGCTCGACAAGGACACCTACGACAAACGCAGCTTTATTCTTGAAGGCGGTTCTATTCATACAGACGGCGAGGGTACTCTCATAACAACTGAGGCTTGCCTTTTGAGTGATGGCAGAAATCCCGGTATGTCAAGGGAAGAAATTGAAGAAATGCTGAAAAAAACTCTCGGCGTCAAAAAAATAATATGGCTGAAATCGGGAATATATAACGATGAAACAAACGAGCATATCGACAATATATGTGCTTTTACTGCTCCTGCTGAGGTTGTGCTTGCGTGGACTGACGATAAAAGCGACCCGCAGTATGAAATGTCAAAAAGCTGTCTTGATATTCTCGAAAACTCAACTGACGCAAAGGGCAGAAAAATAAAGGTTCACAAATTACCCTTGCCAAAGCCTGTATATATTACGGCTGAGGAATGTGGCGGTCTTGACGATATGAACGGCGAACCGACGAGAACTCCCCACGAACGCCTTGCCGCATCTTATGTAAATTTTTATATTTCAAACGGGAGTGTAATATGTCCGCAGTTCAATGACGAAAACGACAGCAAAGCACTTGAAATACTGAAAGAACTTTTCCCGACACGAGATGTTGTCGGAATTTATGCAAGAGATATTTTAATAGGCGGCGGAAACATTCACTGTATAACACAGCAGATTCCACGCTTTGAATAAGGAGGATTTTTTAATGCAGAAAGTTAAGGTTGCCGCTGTACAGATGTCAATGTGTGCAGACCAAGGCGAAAACATAAACAAAGCCGAACAGTTAGTCCGTAAAGCCGCCGCTGAGGGTGCAAATATAATTCTTCTCCCTGAACTTTTTGAAAATCTGTATTTCTGTCAGGAGAGAAACTATGATTACTATGCCCTTGCGACAACTCCCGAAGAAAATCCGGCAATACAGCGTTTTAAAGAAATTGCAAAAGAACTTGATGTTGTAATTCCCGTAAGTTTCTATGAAAAATGCGTCAACACAACCTACAACAGCGTTGCCGTAATTGATGCAGACGGAAGTGTCCTCGGAATATACAGAAAAACGCATATTCCCGACGACCATTTTTATCAGGAAAAATTCTATTTTACTCCTGGCAACACAGGCTTTAAAGTATGGGATACAAAATACGGAAAAATCGGTGTCGGAATTTGTTGGGATCAGTGGTTTCCTGAAACGGCAAGATGTATGGCACTTATGGGTGCTGACATTCTCTTTTATCCTACTGCAATCGGCTCTGAACCCATACTTGAAGTTGACAGTATGCCGCATTGGAGAAGATGTATGCAGGGACATTCAGCCTCAAACATTGTTCCTGTTATCGCCGCAAACCGTGTAGGCACTGAAACGGTCAAACCGTCAGAGGCAAACAACAATCAGTCGTCGTCACTCTGTTTTTACGGTTCGTCATTTATCACAGACGAAACAGGCGATGTT
>JBJFIB010000133.1:22729-42477 GCA_051894195.1 Acutalibacteraceae bacterium | reverse complement strand
AGCACAGCATAAAGTGAAAAAACAGTCTGTATAGTAACTATTGCTGAATTTTCGCCTTATAATTTTACATATAAATATTCTTTTTGATTATTGTAACCGCAACGCTTTTTATTTATAATTGTGTTGTGGTTATTTTTATATTCAATGCAAAAATATTACAGTCGAAATAAATGTATTTCAAAAGGAGGACTTTTTTATTTATGAAAAAAATAATATCGGTGTTTCTTGCACTCTGTCTTTCGGCAACGGTGATGTGTTCATGCAGTACGCCTCAGACAAGCGAAAACAGCCAAAGCAGTCAAAACAGCGAAACTGCTCAGCTTTCATCAGAAGAAACTCAAAGCTCAGAGAATAACAGTGATGTATCCGGCGATATAAGCCAAAGCAGCGATAAGCAGTCAGGTAATTCAACATCAGGCGAATCGTCAAAGACTTCCCAAGCCTCACAGACTTCTCAGAAGCCGTCAGCAAACACTTCAAATACCACTTCAAACACAACAAGCAACACTCAGAATAGCAGCTCAAACAATACAAGCACTAAACCAAACAATAACACTTCAAACAACACAAGTACCAAGCCAAACAACAATACTTCAAACAATACAAGCACTAAGCCAAACAACAATACCTCAAACACCACAAGCAACACACAAAACAACAACAATACCTCGAACACCACAAGCAACACACAAAACAACAACAATACCTCGAATACCACAAACAACACTCAGAACAACAATAACACCTCAAACAATACAAATAACAATCAGAACAACAATACTTCAAACAATACAAACAATACCCAAAACAATAACAATACTTCAAACAACACAAACAATAACCAAAACAACAACAATACTTCCAATAACACAAATACATCAAGTGCAGAACAGGAGGCAATCTATAAGTCCCTGTTTGACATAAACAGTAAAGTAGATATTAAAATTGATATTTCTGACGCTGAATTGCAGAAAATACAGCAGGACTATGATAAGTATAAAGGAATGAACAGTAAATCCCCGATTTACCGTGTTGCGTCAAAGGTTACCTTTACGATTAACGGTAAAAAATACGAAATTGATGATGTCGGAATCCGTATGAAAGGCAACACGACAAGACACTCATTCTATAATTCATCATCGGGTATGTATAAGCTTGTGCATTTCCGTCTTAGCTTTGACGAAACCTTTGATGATACCAAATACTACGGCTCACAGGCGAGAAAATGGAACGACGCCGACCGCAAACAGCGTAAAAAACGAACTTTTGCTACCCTTAACGGACTTGAAATAAAATGGAATGTAAACTATGACCAGACCTATGTAAGAGAATACTATACAAGCCAGATGTACAGAGAAAACGGTATTCTTTGTGCAAGGAACAGTATATCACAGATAAATATTGCAGGTCATGATATGGGCGTTTATATGATATATGAGCCTGTTGACAAGAATTTCATTGAACGCAATCTTCCTGAAAAAGACTGGGGCGGCGACCTTTACAAAGCAGGCTGGACAAACAGTCCGGCTGACTATACAAGAAATGTAAGCTATGGCATTGAGGACGAGGACAGAGGAAAATTCTATAACCTTGACCTCAAAACCAACAAGAAAACTTCAACCCACCAGTCACTCAAAAATCTTCTTAACACTATGAATAAATCGGTTGTTACAAAATCCGATTTTGAAAAGGTAATTGACAAGGACTACTGGATAAAATATTCGGCAATCAGTTATTTCATAGGCAGTCCTGACGATTTGAGAAACAACTATAACAACCACTATGTATATTTCCGTAAAAGCGACGGCAAGGCGATTTTCATTCCTTATGACAACGACAGGAGCTTTGGAATATGCTGCGGATTTAACCCGACAGGCAACGGTATGACAACTGTATCACCGTTTTCAACTCAGGCTGAGGGCAACCGTTCGTCACAGAAAAATCCGATTGTTAAAAAATCAGTTCAGAGCGGCGGTCTTTACATAAACGAATACAAAACCGAACTTAATAAAATTGCAACAAGTAAATGGGTTACATTCAGCAATTTCAAGTCGGTATATGAAATTGCAAAATCACATTATAATAACTGCACAAAGCCCGACAAAAGCTACCAGAATGCTGACAGTTCAAGACTTACATTCAGCCTTGACGGAAAATGTGTTTCAGGCGATACATACAACCTTTCCGTTGAAGATTACTTTACCCGCAAACTGAACACCTACAAAAGATATAAATAATTCGTAATGCGTAATTCGTAATGCGTAATTATTCTGACCGTCAGTTTGTGCGTTGAAGTAAGGTCATTAAAATCAACAAAATAAAAGCACACCGATTGATAAAAATCTTTCGGTGTGCTTTTCGTTATATTCTTTCTCTTTTGTTTGTGCGTCCGAGAATGTAATCTGTGCTTGTATTATAATAATCCGCAATTTGTATAAGAATTTGGGTAGGTATATCTCTTTGTCCAAGCTCATAATTGCTATATACTTGCTGAGAACAATGCAATATTTCACTTAATTGTTTTTGTGTCAAGTCATTATCTTCACGCAAATCCCGAATTCGTTTATACATTTAAACTATCACTCCGAAAAAATTATACTATACCGCATTTTGTTGTATTGACTTTTACTGCAAAATGCGGTAGAATATTGTCGGGATAAGTCGAACTTTTAATAAACATTTTTAAGCAGAGGTAAAATGTTTATGTTTGGATATATAAAAAAAGACATTTATGAATTAAAATACAAAGATATAATTTTATATAAAAATTTATATTGTTCGTTATGTAATGGCTTGAAAAATAATTTCGGAACAATCAGCCGATTGTTTACAAGTTATGATGCGACATTTTTTCTTGCGGTTTTTGACGGATTGGATAACAATAAAAAGGAAATGAAAATAAAATGTCCTCTTAATCCTTTTTTGAAAAAAATTAAATTTTCCGTTTCTGAAACTGCTCTTAATTATGTTTCCCTTATAAGTGTTTATTATGTGATTACTAAAATGGAAGATAATTGGATTGATGAGAAAAAATCCCGATACAAATTTATGAAAAATCACATACTAAAAAACCGCAAGGTTCAATGTACACTATCAAAAAATCAGAATTTGATAAATAAATTAAAAAAGATTTTAGAGGAATATTATGTAATGGAAAATAATCCTCAAAATCAAACATTTGATAAATTCTCAAATAAAATGGGTGAACTTTTCGGAACGGTATTTTCTGAATTTGTATCTGTATCAAATGGTGAATATTCCAAAGATGTACTGTATTCGTTGGGATTTTCGATTGGTAAATGGATTTATATTATTGATGCTTTTGATGATTTGAAAGATGATAAAAAGAAAAATAATTTTAACCCGATTTTTTATATGCAGGATTATGATGATGATATGTGTGATGATTTTATATGCGACAAAATCCTTTTTATAAACAATGTTCTTTGCGATAAAATGCTTGATGATTTAAGCGAGCTTACCATTGAAAGAAATCTTATGGTTATACACAATATTATAAAATTTGGAATGAAAAATTCTATTCTTGAAATTATAAAAAATAAATATAATTAAACAGGGGGCTTTGAAATGACGGATATACAAAGTATAAAAAATGAAATAGATTCATTACCATTATGCGATATAGACTCATATATATCTAAAATGGCGAATAATACAAATGACAGATTTGCTGATTTAAAAATGGCATACTGTCTGATAAGAAAACAGTGCCTTGATGAAGCGTGGGTATATATACAAAAAATAAAAAAGGTATTTAGCGAAAGTGAACTTAGCTCTTTTAAGTGTGGTTTTGACAGAGAAGATAATAGCCTTGATGATTATGTTGTATATGATTATAGAGTTTATAAAGGCTGTGACGGAGATTACCATGTACAAGAAGAAGGCAGTACATCAGGTGGCAGTAATAATAGCGGTGATGATGGAGGCGGCGGATGGTGTTCTATTATTTGTTGCTATGTATTGGGTGCTATATGGTGTCAAGATTTGTGCTGGCCATGGACTTTGGTCAAAGGTATATTTAGTCCTAACCCTTGTGATTATTATTGTGGTTGCAGTTCGTGTCATGGTGAAAAAATAGATCAACCAGTTTTCAAGAAATAATCACAAGTATTTGAGAGCAACAAAAGAGCGTTTTTTATAGTTTAAGATTCTGTTGGAAATCAATAAAATTAAATTGATAAATATACATACAAAAAGCACACCGATTGATAAAAATTTTTCGGTGTGCTTTTCTGTTTATGTGTTATTTTCAAAAACTACACCTGATGAATAAACCTACGGTTCACACATCAATTACGAATTACGCATTTCCTTTGTAACATGTTTGATAAGTCCGCCGTCGGCAATAATACTCTGTATGAACGGCGGGAAAGGCTCTGCCTGATAGGTTTTTCCTGTTGTGACATCGGTTATAATGCCTGTATCAAAGTCAACGGCAACCTCGTCGCCGTTTTTGATTTCCTTTGCAGCCTCGTCACATTCAAGAATAGGCAGTCCGATATTGATTGAATTGCGGTAAAAAATTCGTGCAAATGTTGACGCAATAACACAGCTTATGCCTGATGCCTTAATTGCAATAGGAGCGTGTTCTCTTGACGAACCGCAACCGAAGTTCTTTTCGGCAACGATAATATCTCCGTCTTTTACATTCTTTGTAAAGTCTGCGTCTATATCCTCCATACAGTGAGCGGCAAGCTCTTTGTGTGAGCTTGTGTTAAGGTATCTTGCAGGAATGATAACATCAGTATCGACATTATCTCCGTATTTATGTACTGTACCCTGAGCTTTCATCTTATTCAGTCCTTTCTGTGATTATTTAACCTTTGCAGGATCGGTTATATAGCCTGTAACAGCACTTGCAGCGGCAACAGCCGGACTTGCAAGGTAAATTTCAGAATCAATGTGTCCCATTCTTCCGACAAAGTTTCTGTTTGTTGTTGAGATAGCTTTTTCACCCTGTGCAAGTATGCCCATATGTCCGCCAAGACACGGTCCGCAGGTTGGCGTTGAAACTACTGCACCTGCCTCAATGAATATATCGAAAAGTCCCTCGTGCATTGCCTGTAACCATACCTTTTGTGTACTCGGAATGATTATACATCTTACGCCTTTTGCGATATGCTTGCCACGAAGAACATCAGCAGCGGCACGAAGGTCAGAAATTCTGCCGTTTGTACAAGAACCGATAACAGCCTGGTCGATTTTAACCTCTGTTTCGCCGATTTCGTCAACTGTTCTTGCATTTTCGGGAAGATGAGGAAAAGCAACTGTCGGGCGAAGTGCTGACAGGTCGATTGTGTATTCAGCGTCATACTCTGCGTCGTCATCGGCAGTATATTCAACCGGTTCACCCTGAAATCTTCCGTTTGTATATTCTCTTGTAATATCGTCAACAGGGAATATACCGTTCTTTGCACCGGCTTCAATAGCCATATTCGCAATACAAAGACGGTCGTCGATTGAAAGATATTTCAAGCCGTCACCGACAAATTCCATTGATTTATACAAAGCACCGTCAACGCCAATCATACCGATTATATGAAGTATGATGTCCTTACCGCTGATAAATTCAGCAGGTTTTCCTGTAAGATTGAACTTTATTGCTGACGGAACTTTAAACCAAGCTTTGCCGCTTATCATACCGGCAGCCATATCCGTTGAACCTACGCCGGTTGAAAATGCACCCAAAGCACCGTATGTACAGGTGTGTGAGTCAGCACCGATAACAAGACTTCCCGGACCTACAAGACCTTTTTCCGGAAGAAGTGAGTGTTCGATACCCATTTCGCCGACATCAAAGAAATTCTTGATGTCATATTTTCCTGCGAAGTCCCTTACCTGCAAGCACTGCTGTGCAGCCTTAATGTCTTTATTAGGCGTAAAGTGATCCATTACCATTGCGATTTTTGTGTTGTCAAATACAGATGTTGCCTTGCCGTCATTGAATACATTTATTGCAACAGGTGAAGTTATATCGTTGCCGAGTACCATATCCAGCTTTGCTTCAATAAGCTGACCTGCCTTGACCTGTTCAAGTCCTGCGTGTGCGGCGAGGATTTTCTGTGACATTGTCATTCCCATTTGAATAAACCTCCTTAAAGTAATCCGAAATAAATTCAATAACGCAATTATAACATTCATTATTGAAAAAGAATGTAAACTATGTTACAATCAGCGTAATAATTAGTGTGGAGTTTGGAGTGTGGAGTTGATATGGAAAAATTAAATCATTATGTGCAGAACTATGCAAACGGACTTCCCGAAAGTCTTATACAGGTTTTTGAAAGTATAAATACCGTCAGGGTATGCGAGAAAAACACAGTTATCTATACACAGGGCGAACAGGCAAATTCGTTTTATTATCTTAAAAAAGGCAGAGTTAAAATCTTTATGACATCAGAAAACGGTATGGAAAAAACTCTTTCAGTTATCGGCAAGGGTGCAATTCTCGGAGAGGCGGCGTTTTTTGACGAACAGCCGAGAATTTCCTCAGCAAAGGCGATACTCAGATGCGAACTGGTGTCGATAGATAAAAATATTCTTATGGAAATTATCCGCCGAAATCCACGAACGGCGATGGAACTTTTTAAGTTACAGGCACAGACAATAAGAATGTTGTCCTCACAGGTTGACAGTATAACATTTCTTAACGCTGACTGTCGTATTGCACGGTTTCTTATGGAGTCAATGAACGGTAATGAGGACGGCTTTTCAGTAAATGCCACACACGAGGAAATAGCGAGTGTTGTCGGTGTTTCGAGGGTAACAGTCAGTAAATTTATGATACGCCTTTCAAATCTCGGAATAATAAAGACAGGCTACAAAACTATAAAAATCCTTAATCCCGAAAAGCTGAAAGAATACTGTGAATAAGGACGGTGACTTATTTTGAAAAACGGATATTATGATGACGAAGAACTTGAAATAGAACAGTTGATTGATGAATATATTGAGTCGGGAAGACACAAAACAGCAGAGGATATTCTGTATGAAAAAGGCTTGACTGAAAAACAGGCACTTGATAAGGCTGACGAATTCCGAAAACGATTTTTTGATTTGCTTGAAATCAAAGGCATTAAAAGCCGCAACATAAGCAGAATATGCTTTTTGGTTTCGGAATTATCCAAAACAGACAAAACCGATGACATATTGTTTCTGTGTGTTTCTTTACTCACGGAAAACAGCTTGCTTTTTGGCGATATTACGGATAAAGAGGACAAAATACGGCTGTGGTATGAACAATCCGAAACGGTGCAAAAGCTGACAGAACTGATTAAGCAAGAACCTGTGTATAGAAAAAGACTTGAAGAATTAAAAAATTACAAGCCAAAAAAGTTAAATTCGTACATAAATCAGGAAGAACAAATTTGTCTTTATAAAATGGCAATAGGGCATAAAATTTTTTCAAAATACAAAGACGACGATGTATTTTTTGAAAATATCGGAGAAATGGTGCGTGTAGTAAATTCCGACGAAACATACAAACAAATCAAGCCGTATATTTATTTTGCAGTCTTAACCCGTAAGCATAGGCTTATTACCGGACATCAGGATTTTTCGCCCAATATTTCAAATGTATTTGAATATAAGCACTATCAGATTGAAAAGGATAACGATAAGAATTTTAATACATACGAGGCTTACCTTGTGCTTTATGAAGATATTGTTTCGTTATTTGAAAATGACGGCACAGACCGTGAATTTACCGGTTACTGTATGGCAAATCTCAGCAATTTGTGCGAGTGGTATTATGAAAACTGCGAACACAACGAGGATATACCGATAAGTTCAGCTGTGGCTGTCAGATATTTTTCAAAATCTATATTTCTTATACCCGAAAATTTCTGGTGCAGTCAGGAATGTGAATATATGAATTTCTTTATTGATAAAAACCCTGCCGTCAGCCGTGCATATGAGGAAATTATGTCAGATGATGAATTTTTGAATAACCTTGTGTCAGCGGTGCAAAGTGATGAGAATAATATTGATGTTTATGCCGAAAAAATGTATGACACAGTAAAAAATAAATTAAGAGTTCTCAGCCGCTATAAACAATCGTCTGTCCTTTTTGCGAGGTTATGTCTTGCCGAATATTTACAGGATTACAACCTCAGTTTGTTGATAAATGCTGTGTATCATTTTTAATTTAATATTGCAACTTAAAACGGTTACCGAAAAGAATTTATTTTCGGTAACCGTTTTGTCTGTTTTGAAGTGTTTTTGTCGGATATTATTATATTAACAACAAGATGAAATACAGATAAGGAGAAGATAAAAATGTTTATTATGATGAACGGTCAGGCGGTACATACGGTTGCCGAACTTCTCAGAAATTTCAGCATTGACGACCTTATATACTGCTATTACACAGGCGAACTTGAAATTTTTCTGGCAAAATTGCAGGAATACGAAAAAGCGTCAGCAATAAAAAACATTCCGAACAATGCGTTACTGCTTATAAGGCTTTATGCGGTTTTCGGCATAGAACCTGAGTTGACAGAGGAAGAAATCAGGAACCGTTTTTCTTGAAAGCAACGATTTTTTCAACTATTTCAGCAATATCAACAGCGTCTTTTTCAGACAGACCGTCAAGTGCCGTTTCAATGCGTTGTACAGCTTCGGTATGGCTTGGATTTATTTCGGCTGTTATGTTAAGAAGTTCCGAAAGCGGTATTTTTAACCCTTGCGAAACCTTATACAGAGTATCGACTGTCGGGCATTTTTCACCTCTTTCAAGCCGTCCGAGATAAGCGGGGTGTATTTCTGAGGCAAGTGCCAGTTCCTCCTGACTCATTTTTCGTTGAACACGGAAATCGTGTATTCTTTCGCCAATCTTATACGATATTGTTTCACGGTCAAACTGCATAACAAATCCGCCTTTCGCTTTAATGATATTATAAATCTAAAATTTTTCATTATTCATCTCAACGACTTATAGATCATAAAAATTATGTCCTAAATATTGACAACTTTTTGCACCGGTGTTATAATCATCTTGTACAGAAATACGGGAAAATTAAGGGAATTATTATATATAATACAGGGAGGTGGATATTATGAATGATAATGAAAACATAAAGTCTGAAAGTACATCGGACACACAACCTTATGAACAGTACACTGAAACGGAATATGAGCTGTTACATATAGATGAAATAAAAAGTCAGGCGGCAAAAAGCGTTCCGGTGCGTCGTAAATGCAAAGTAAAAAGGATACAAGCAAATAAAACAAGTCCGTCAGAATCAAAGGAAACCGTCGGGCTGAAAGAGATTGAAACAGAACAGAAATCCGCAGAAAGCAAAAATCAGAATTCGCAATATCAGCCAGCAAGTCAGCAAAACCTGTTGTCAAATCAGCGAAATCAGCCGTACCAACAGTATCCGCCGCAAAATCAGCAACAACCTCAGCAAAATCCACAGTATCAGCAATATCCGCCGCAGTATCAACAAAACCAACCGTATCAGCAGTACCAACCACAATATCAGCCAAACCAACAGTATCAGCCATATCCGCCACAGTATCCGCAAAATCCATATACAACAGTACATTACCAAATCAACCAACAAGCTCCGTCAGGTATGTATTGCGAAAGATGCGGAGGTCATAATGTTGTTATACAAACAGTGACAGAACAAAGATCACATTCAGGTTGTTTGACAGTTGTGGTGTTTCTTTTCTCAATATTTTTACTTTTTATACCTTTGCTCGATATTATTGGACTCATTCTTTGTATTTACAGTTTAGTCAGATTTTTCAGAAAAGAAAACGAAACCGTAACTTATGGTATTTGTCAAAATTGCGGGCATAGAATTCGTTTGGAATAAAACATATATTAAAGGGGAGATTTTAAATGATTAAATCGTTAAAAAACACACTTAAATGCACATTGGCTGTTCTGGTTTCTTCTGTTTTAATTGCAGGCTGTTCGTCAGTCAATGATACAACAAAAACCGATAAAACTTCAACATCAGAACAATCGGCTGAAATTGTCAATACTGCTGAAACAGGGGAAGTTTCAGACAGCGGCAGTACAACTCTTTATTATGTGACCGATGATGTTCCGGGTGAGAATATTTCGGTTCATGTCCATTGTGCATATTTGGATAATGCAGATAATTACAAGTATGTCAGTGTCTTTTGCACAATTACAAATTGCAGCGGAAACACAATCGACTTTGATTCAGGCAAATATTTTCTCCTGAACAACGACGGTGTTATCGCATCAGGTGTCAGCAGTGATTATGACCATACAAAGATTAAAGACGGTGTTTCAATCCAGACAACATTACACTTTCAGTTTCCCGAAAGTGCAGATATGAACCTTGACAATATGATAATGATGATAGACGGCAAGGAGTCTGTTTTTCTTGCGGACAAGCTGCAAACAGCAAGTGAATTGCCGAAATTCAACGGTATATATTATCCGGTGAATGAAAAAACAGGTGAATTAACTGACACGGGAAAATGGATAATTGAACATATTTCCGGCGACCAATACAGGATAATGATTATAATGACAAATGAAACATACAATGTGACATTGAATTCTGACAATACATTCTCTTCCGGTAATATAAACTATAAATTTGACCCGAGAACCCGTGCTATATATTATGCGGGCAGTAACAAGCCTCTGTATAAAAAGCGTTGTTCATATAAGGAAATGTACGAAAATTGGACGAAAACATGGCCTGTATGGAATGAGATTTTTTCGTATGAGTACAACCCTTTCAGATTATTTATTGACGCTGTGCCGTGATTGATATGTGTGGTATGAATTTGCGGAAATGAGGTCAGCACAAAAATTATAATTCCTTATCAAAATATAAATGAACAAATTTTGTTGTTGGTGATGACTTCTTTTCCGCTGCCTACGGCGGCAAAAAATGTAAAGGCGGTGTTATGTTTATGAATAAATCATTTGGAAAGAGATTATTTTGTGTTTTGGCAAGTATAATGGTTTTGACTTTAACCGTTGGGTGCAGTAACGGTTCAGAAGAACATCAAAGTTCGACAGTGTCTGAAACTCAGGGGGAAAGTGATGATAAAATAAAAACATCGTCAGCAGTTGAAAGTTCTGAAAACAATTCAGATAATAAACAGGAAAGCAAGCAAGAAAGCAAACAAGAGAGTAAGCAAGAAAGCAAACAAGAAAACAGTAAGCCTGAAACGAGTGCCGCAACAACAGAAGTTTCCTCTGACACAGAGCAGAAATTTTCTTATCTCATAACTGACGATATTCCGGGAAAAGATATTATTGTTCACATTGATCAGGCGAAATCATCAAAAAGCAGTGTTAATAAAAACTCAATATCTGTTTTGTTAATGTGTAGCATTGAAAATATAAGCGATCATGCATTGGATATTACTGCAAGTGAACATTTTGAGTTGAATAATAATGGTCTGATAGCATCAGGCGTCAGTGAATACGATAATACAAAGCTTGCACCGGGAAAAAGTGTAGAGGTTCCTATTAAATTTGAATATCCACATAATGAATTTGTGAACAAAGACTTGCAATATATGGTTTTGACGGTTGATGATACAGAGGTTTCGTTGGATTTTGAACTGCCTGAATCTTATTTGCAGTTTAATACCGGAGTATATTATTATTACGACGAAAACGGTGTAAATCATGATACAATGATGATATTAGATGGTATGCCGGGAGGAAAACTGCGTGTTATTATGTATCATCAAGAACTTTACAGCGAATATTCTTACACTTGTGTTTATACTGAAATGGAAGGTGATGGTACATTTTACATTCCACGATGTGGTGTAATGAAAATAGAAAATTGTCAAAAAATAACAAATACAGTTTTTAATAATCCTACTTCCGGATATATAAAAGAATAACAGTTGATACAAAAATGTGAAAAGGCGGTGAGTATTATGAACGATAATGAAAACATTAAGCGTAAAAATACATCAGGTACACAACCGTATAAACAGCACACCAAAACGGACGACAAACAGTTACATACGGATAAAATAAAAAATCAGGCAACAAAAAGCGTTCCTGTGCGTCTTAAAGTAAAAAAAGTACATAAAGATGAAGTCAGTCAGTCAGAAAACATTCCGTCAGACTCAAAAGTAATTGACGAGTCAAAAGACATTAAACCGGAACACAAATCAACAGATACCGAAAATAAAAATTCACAATACCAACCGCCTGTTCAGCAAACTCCACCACAAAATCAACCGTATCAGTCATATTCGCCGCAATATCAGTCAAACCAACAGTATCAGCAGTATCCGCCGCAATACCAGCAAAACCAACCATATCAGCAATATCCGCAACAATACCAACAAAATCAAACCAATCAAAAACAATCAAATGAAAATGACTCAATACAAAATAAACTGAAACGCATAATTAAGAAAATTATTTCTTTTATAGTCGCTCACAAGAAAGGTATAATAGCTTTATTATCCATAGAGGCTGTGTGGATTATGATAATACTTATTGTTATTATTTCAAATAACATAAACACAGAGCAAAATACAAATAAAAATACAAATACAAATACAAATACAACACCCTCTCAAAGCTATTCATATACTAACTCAATATCCGAAAACAGCAAAAATCATAATTCAAAAAAGAAATATTATATAGACGACAAAATTGTGGGTGATCATATTTCTGTTACTATTGATCAGGTATATACAGAACAAAAGTACGGACAAATCTATGTAAAAGTTGATTGTTCTATTTATAATAAAAGCGGAGGTAACTGGACATTCTGGGCAAATGATTCCTTTAAGCTGAATAATGATGGTGTTATTGAATCAGGCTTTGGTCTTGATTATAACTATACGGAATTGTCAGCAGGTGCAACTATTAAGAACACAATTCAGTTTATGTATTCCGAATCTGCAAATACTGACTTTGATAAAATGGTTCTGACTATTGACGGAATAGATGTTCAGGTAGCTAATAAACCTGTAAATTATGAATCAAGCACACAGTCTTATTCTGTCACAGAACAGTCTGTTTCAGAACCGTCTGTTACAGAAAATAACAGTGATGATGTAGTTTCAAAAAATATGTACATAGATGATAATGAAAATTTTGCTTTTAATATTTATACTGTGAATATAAAAAGCGAAGAAAAACACAGTAACTATAATAACATAGAGTTTGCTTGCGATATTTACAACAAAACCGACAAACCGTTAAGCTTTAATTCAGCTGATTATTTTAAAATGAATAATAAAGGCATTATGGCAACAGCAACCAGCGAAAGCGATAATACAACTATTTCTGCCGGTTCGAGCTTAAAGGCAAATATTTTATTTAAGTACAAAGTATCAGCTAACACGGAATTTGACTATATGATTCTTACCGTCAGCACAACGGAAGTACCTATTATTAGCGACATTAAAAATTATACATATGATGAGTTTTGCGGAACATATTACTGGGACGGAACAACTTTTCACGACGGAAGAATGATTATTTCTCCGTTGTATGATGATTATTACAATATAGTTTTTGTGGTTGATTCGTGGATATATTTTTATACTGTAAAAGCAGATGCTGATAAAGAGTTCACAATTCCACAAAAAGGCGATAATTATTATAAATGGATACCTGATGAACATATGATAGGTCTTTACAAAAATAAAGATGATGTAAACACAAAAGAGCCTGACGGATATTACAGAAAAATAAAGAAGCAATATTTGCAGTAAAAAAATAGATTAAAACATTTACAGGTTGATGTGTTTATAAATTCAGCAATGTAATATGAAAGGTGGGAGAATATTATGAGTGACAAAAATCAATACAACGAAATTGACATCAAAGTGGAATCCGTGGATAATTCTGAGGTGCAAAACAGTGCTTTACAGTCAGACACTGTCGAAACGGAAGATGAACTGTTGCACACTGATGAAATAAGTCAGGTGGTGAAAAGCGTTCCGGTGCGTCGTAAATGCAAGGTAAGAAAAGTACATAAAGACAAAATAAGCCAGCCGGCAAACATTATCTCGAACTCCAAAAAAACTTATGAACCAAAACCGGAACAAATAACAGACGAAATTCAAAAACAAGCCACAAACACTTTATCTTTTCCTGAAAAGCCAAAAGAGATTGAAACAGAACAGGAATCGGAAAATTCTACTCTGTTTTATGAATCTTTTGAACAAGAAACTGAAACGGAAGACGAACTATTACATACAGATGAATTGAAAAGTTTGTCGGAAAGCAACTTATCAGACCAAAAAGAAACTGATGACTCATCTTTTCGTCAGGCATTTAAGTTAATGTTGAAATCAACTTTGCCGGATTCAGACGAAACCGAAAAGCCACAGGAGTTTGAAACAGAACAGGAAACAATTCAGACAGCCTTAACTACCGGTCAGTCACGCCATTGGTCATCAGACCCGAACGATTTTGAAGATTCAGAAGAATATCTTGAAGATCTTAGGGAATCATACGAACCTGAATATCAATATCAGCAAAGCCGGTATTATCCGGAATATCAGTCAAATCAACAGTATCAGACATCGTATCAGCAAATGCCAATGAAAAAACTTTCCCGCAAGGATATTGTAATACTTTGCTTGTGCTTAGTGGCTTTGTGCTTTATCTTTGTCGGTATTTTCAGTAAGCCGGGTAACAATACGAATAAAAACAGCAATTCAATATCAACATATTCCGAAAGTCCAAGCAGTTATGTCGAAAAACCTAAAAAGGTTTATCATATAACTGACACTGCTATCGGAGATAATATTATGGTTCATGTAGTTTATGCATACAACTTGTGCAGTGATGAACGCTTATATGTAAATGTCGTATGTGTTATTCAGAATATACGGGAAGATGTACTTTATTTTTCGTCGAAAAACTTTTTTGAACTGAATGACGGCGGTATTATCGCAACAATGGTAGACAGCGACTATGATTATACGAATCTTGCGTCGGGTGCGGCGTTTACAACAACGGTAACATTTTCGTTGCCCAGAAATTCAAATATGGTTCTTGACTATATGACTATGATGGTTGACGGTATTGAGTTCAGACTGTCGGATAAAGTTCAGGATGAAGACGAATTATCAGAATTTTACGGCATATATTATCGGGTTGATGAAAACACAGGCGAACTTTGTGATGACAGCAAGTATATAATTGAACATCTTTCAGGCGATCAGTACCTTGTCGTAAATCTTGTCACTGTAAATAATCAGTTGTTTAACCTTGACCTGTATCGTGATAATTATGTATATCAGGCGACATTAACTTCCGATAATTTATTTTATCAGAATAATACTCAAAATAAGCATAACTGGTATCCGGAAAAATATACAATAAATGATTATTACAGTGTGTTCAGAAAGAAAACACCGTACTAAAACAAATATCTCAATATAGGCAAGCCTGTATGGATAGCTTTTTCATATCAGGCTTGCCTGTTGAGCAGATTGTCAATTATACAATAAATCTTATGCCCGAAAAATTATACAAATAAAAAATTTGACATATATAGTATAAACATTTATACGGTTTCCTTTTGTCTTATTTTCCCGAAAACAGTTGTAATTTTTCGTTTTTTGATGTATAATGTTAGCCGGATTGAAAAAATATTTTTTATCGGAGGGCATTATGCAGAAAAAAGGAGAATTGGTGTCATACAGACCGGATATAAAGGTTGTTGACTGTACACTGAGAGATGGCGGACTTGTAAATAACTTTGAGTTTACTGAGGATTTCGTAAGAGATCTTTATAAAACAAACATAAAGTCAGGCATTGACTATATGGAGTTCGGATATAAGGCGTCAAAGGAAATTTTTGATGTAAATAAATTCGGTAAGTGGAAATTCTGTGACGAAGAAGATATAAGAGCGATTGTCGGCGATAACGATACAGACCTCAAAATTTCGGTTATGGCTGATGTAGGAAGAACCGATTTCAAAAAAGACATAATCGACAAAAAAGACAGCGTTATTGACCTTGTGAGAGTTGCAACATATATCAATACGATTCCTGCCGCACTTGAAATGGTTGAATACTGCAACAAAAAAGGCTATGAAACAACAATCAATATTATGGCGATTTCAAAGTCAAACGACAGCGACCTTGACGACGCACTTGAACTTATCGGTCATAGTTGTGTTGATACAATATATCTTGTTGACAGCTACGGTTCGCTTTATCCTGAACAGATGAGAAGACTTGCGTCAAAATATCTTGAATGTGCCGATAAGTACAACAAGAAAATCGGTATTCACGCACACAACAATCAACAGCTTGCTTTTGCAAATACAATCGAAACACTCACAATGGGCGTAAGCTATCTTGACTCAACCGTAAGCAGTATGGGACGAGGAGCAGGCAACTGTCCGACAGAGCTTTTGCTCGGTTTTCTTAAAAACCCGAAATACAATATTACACCTGTGCTTAAATTTATTGAAAACCATATCAATAAATTAAAGGCTGAGGGCGTTGAATGGGGATATGACATTCCTTATCTTCTTACAGGTCGTCTTAATCAGCACCCCCGTGACGCAATTCAGTTCACAGCCGATAAGCGTACGGATTATTGTGACTTTTATCAGTATCTTTTTGACAAGGACTGCGGCTGATTTATAATTTAATAAACATAACAAAAGACAGCGGAGAGTTTTTCTCTGCTGTCTTTTTTGCTGTTAATCTGCGATAATGTCCTTTATTACTTCTCCTGCGATTATCAGTCCGACAACGGACGGCACAAAGGCAATACTTGCAGGAACAACTTTGCCTGTTTCGGAATCTGTCTGGCGGATTTTCGGGGTGACGGGAGCTTCTTTTGAATAAACCACTTTTAATTTTTTAATACCTCTTGCTTTCAATTCACGACGCATAACCCGTGCAAGCGGACAGACCGATGTTTTGTAAATATCCGAAACCTCAAACATTGTGGGGTCAAGCTTGTTGCCTGCACCCATTGAAGATATTATCGGGGTATGGCATTGTTCAGCTTGCATTACAAGCTCAATTTTTCCGCTGACGGTGTCTATTGCGTCAATTACATAATCATATTGTGAAAAATCAAAGGCTGATGATGTTTCGGGAGTATAAAACATATTGTAAACATTTACTTTTATGTCGGGATTGATGTCGTGAACACGCTCGGCGGCAACTTCGGCTTTAAGTCTGCCTACGGTTTTGTCGGTTGCGATTATCTGACGGTTAATATTAGAAACGCTTACTTTGTCTTTGTCGATAAGGTCAAGAGTGCCTATTCCGCTTCGTGCAAGAGCCTCAACAGCATATCCGCCGACTCCGCCTACGCCGAAAACGGCAACACGGGAATTTTTTAATTTTTCGACTGCTTCCGGACCAATGAGAAGTTCTGTTCTTGAAAATCTGTTTTCCATTTTGTTCCCCTTTTGATGAGTTTTATTTTTATATTATTATAATCGTAAAACTGCACTAAATCAATATGTTATATATGTTAAAACGGTATTGATTTTCAAAATAAATGTAACCAATAAATAAGAAATATTCAGATTAAAAACAATATTTTATTCAGATGAAAGATAATGTTTTGTTCCAATCAGGTCTTTATTGTTCATAAAATCAATAATATTTTTTGCTGAATTGTTATTTATTATGAAAACAATGTATTTTTCGTGTTAATTTAATATTCGGCAAAACTTATATAAATCATACAAATTGTGATGATTTATTGTTGACATTCCTGTAAGGAATGATATAATTTATATAAGGGGAAGTAGCGTGTAAAGTTTAAAGAAGTTCAAAAATTTTTTCAAAAAGGGCTGGCAAGGCTATGAAAAATGCGGTAACTATGGCATACAGACCTTTAAGGGATAATTGTCTGTGCTTTGCTGTATCCTTTTACAAATTGAATAATAATGCGGTTTTACATCTGACGATAGTGGTGGCTTTTTAGTCGCTGTTATTGTTGACTGATTTTATTCTTCAAGCACAATAAAGAGGGGGAGTGTGCCATGTACAAATAATTTTTTGCTATTGCAAATACACGCAAAAACCCAAAAGAATTTTTAAATTTTCAAAGGAGGCAGACTTATGAAAGGAGCATTAAGAAAGGCAGTTTCTGTTTGTTTGACTACTGTGCTTGCGGCTTCTGCAATAACAGCAACAACCCTTTCCGCTTCTGCGGCAACATCTTACTACAACACATACTCAACGGTTGCAAATGTGCTGAACCGCAACAGTTGTTCGGCAATGCAGGGTATGGCAGTGGGCTCAACATATCTTTACACCGTAAAGATTAAGGACAATAATTCATCAGCCGTATTGCAAAAAACAAACAAAAACACAGGCAAAACAACAAATCTTACGGACAGTAACGGTTCGGCTACATACAGCTACCTGAACCACGCAAACGATATGGATGTAACAACCATTGACGGCTATTCGCAACTCTTTATCGCAACAATGAAAGCAGGCAGTACCAGCCTTGTTCGTATGAAAATTAACGGTTCAAAGGCTACAAAATCGGGCAGCTACACGATTATGCTCAATGGTGCACAGAAGAGCGTTTCAGCTGTCAGCATAGAAAGCACAACAGATACTCATGTTAATTTCCTTTTCAAAGTTGGAACACAGCTTTACAGAGGTTCTGTTGCAAAGAGTGCAACAAGCGGAACAATCAATATTACACCTGCGTTCAAAATCAATACAAGCAGTGTAAAGGTGAACGGTTCAACACTCAACCTTTCGTCATACACTCATCAGGGTATGGGATATTATAAAGGCAAACTTTTTGTTCCTCTCTGGGGTGGCGGTGCAGGAAAGAGCAATCAGGCTATCATCGCTGTTTATGACATTGCAAATGCATCGGGTACAATAACATCAGACCCGAATCTCTCATTCAGAATCACATCAAGTGCTTATACAGGTTTTGAGATTGAAAGCTGTGACATATCATCTGACGGAAAACTCTACTTTAATGCTAACAGATGGAATTCAAAAAGCGGTAACTATGACGGAATATTCTGCTTTAACGGATATGTATTCACAGAACCTTCAACTCCGGTTGACACAACAAGCCAGCCTGAAACATCAGAAACAACAAGTCAGCCTGAAACATCGGAAACCACAAGTCAGCCTGAAACATCAGAAAGCACAACAGTAACCTATTATCCAAAATGTTCAAGCTCAGCAAGTACGATTATAGAGGGACTTAATTCTATCGGTGTTGACAGCTCAAAGGCTTTCAGAACAAAGATAGCCGCAGCAAATAATATTGCAGATTATTCCGGAACAGCGGCTCAGAATACTCAGATGCTTAATCTTCTCAAACAGGGCAAGCTGATAGACCCGTCAGGCTCAGCGGCAACAAGTCAGCCTGAAACATCAGAAACAACAAGTCAGCCTGAAACATCAGAAACTGTAACTGTAACCTATTATCCAAAATGTTCAAGTTCAGCAAGTACGATTGTAGAGGGATTGAATTCTATCGGCGTTGACAGTTCAAAGGCTTTCAGAACAAAGATAGCCGCAGCAAACGATATTGCAAACTATTCGGGAACAGCGGCTCAGAATACTCAAATGCTTAATCTTCTTAAACAGGGTAAGCTGATTAAGCCATAAACGCTGATTGTCTGGCGAAAATGATTATTAAAAGGGGGCAGAATTTATGAAAAGGCTATTCAGGAAAGTCATTTCTATCGGCATTTGTGCGGCAATGACGGTTTCAATGGCTTTGACAGGTGCGGCATCTGTTTCGGCATTATCGACCAATGACTA
>JBJFIB010000133.1:3843-22629 GCA_051894195.1 Acutalibacteraceae bacterium | reverse complement strand
TTTCAATGGCTTTGACAGGTGCGGCATCTGTTTCGGCATTATCGACCAATGACTACTACAATAGCTATACAACAGTTGCAGATGTACTCAATCGTAACAATTGTTCAGTAATGCAGGGTATGGCAGTAGGTTCAACATATCTTTACACCGTAAAGATTAAGGACGATAATTCAACAGCCGTATTGCAGAAAACAAACAAAAACACAGGCAAAACAACAAATCTTACAAACAGCACAGGTTCTAATTACAGCTACCTGAACCACGCAAACGATATGGATGTAACAACCATTGACGGTTACTCACAGCTTTTCGTTGCGACAATGGCAACAGGCAGCAACAGCTTAGTCAGAATTAAGGTTGACGGCTCAAAGGCAACAAAATCCGGCGGCTATACACTTATGTATAACGGTGCACAAAAGAGTGTTTCGGGTGTGAGCATTGAAAGAACAGATGCCAACAATGTTTATTTCCTGTTTAAATCGGGAGCAACTGTTTACAGAGGTTCTGTTCCAAAAAGTGCCACAAGCGGAACAATCAACATCACAAAGGCATTCAACATTAACACAAGCAGTGTAAAGATTAACGGCTCATACCTTAACCTGTCGTCATACACTCATCAGGGAATGGGTTACCACGACGGTAAAATCTATGTTCCGCTCTGGGGCGGCGGTGCAAAAAAAAGCAATCAGTCTGTTATTGCGGTTTATGACACCTATAACGCTTCGGGTACGGTAACCTCCGACCCGTTCCTGTCATTCAGGGTAACTTCGGGTGCTTACTCAGGCTTTGAGATTGAAAGCTGTGGAGTATCCTCTGACGGACAGCTTTACTTCAATGTCAACAGATGGACATCAAGCAGCGGCAATCATGACGCTATTCTCCGTTTCAACGGATATGTTGCAAACGGCTTTAATCCTGACGGCTATGTTGACGCAATAAACGGCGGCGTAGGAACAGTTAATGTAAGAGGCTGGGCGTTCGATAAGGACTGTGCAGCTATGTCAATTCCGGTTCATGTATATATCGGCGGACCGGCAGGCAGCGGTGAAGGTCACGCAATAACTGCAAACGCAACAAGAACAGATGTAAATGGTGCATTCGGCTGTGGCAATTACCACGGTTTTGACGCAACAATAAGTACATCATTGAGAGGTTCACAGCCGGTATATATTTATGCTATCAACACACGCAAGGGTTCAAATGTATGTATAGGCTCAGGCTGGGTTAATATCACAAACGAAACAAATGCACCCGGAATTGCAAATGTTCGTGTTACTGAGGTATCCGACAGCGGTTACAGAGTAACCTGTGATGTCTGGGACGACAGCGGAATAACTTCCGTAAAATTCCCGACATGGACAACAAACAACGGACAGGACGATTTAATCTGGCACGAGGGTACAGTCAGTGGAAATACTGCAACCTGCTACATCAGCAGAGGCGACCACAAGGGCGAGTACGGCACATATATTACACATATCTATGCATATGACCCGTACGGCAACCAGTCATGCAACAGCGATACTAATGTATATTTAGAGAAACCGCTCAGCATTTACGACTGCGGCATAGCTGACCTTGGCACAGGCTTCTATGCAAAAATTGTCAATGTCAATGCAAACAAAGATGTTGCGGTTGATTGCAGAAACGAAAACGGCAATGTCGTTATCTTTGACAAAACAAATGCAGACGATCATATTTGGAGATTTGACCGTTATAATGACGGTTCTTACAGAATCACTAATACATACAACGGCAAATGTCTTGACCTCGCTTATGCAGAAAACAGGGACGGTGCAAATGTGCAGATTTATGATAACAACGAAAGTCCTGCACAGAAATGGTACATCTATAATTACAACGGCTGTTATGCTCTGAAAGCCGCTTGTTCCGACCGTGTTCTTGATGTATGCGGTGCTGTGGCTGATAATTTTGCAAATATTATGAGCTTTACATTCCACGGTGGTAACAATCAGCTCTTTACAATCGACAAGATACAGCCGACAAAAGCTGAATCAAATGCTCCGGTTATCAGTAATATAACAATTTCCGAAGTATCAGCAAACGGTTACAGAGTAACCTGTGATATTTCTGACGAAAGTCCGATAACATCAGTAAAATTCCCGACCTGGACAGAAAATAACGGTCAGGACGATTTAATCTGGCACATAGGTCAAATCAGCGGAAATAAGGCAACATTCTATGTAAATGCAAGCGAACATAAGGGTGAAGTCGGAAAGTATATCACGCATATTTATGCATATGATGTATATGGAAATGCCTCCTGCGTGGCAACCGAAGCTACCTTGGCTGATATAGTTTATTCAGGTCATGTACAGGATATCGGTGATGTTGGACCGGTATCAAACTGGGCAGTTCTCGGTACAGAAGGTCAGGCTCTCAGGCTTGAAGGCGTAAGAATGTATGTAAACGGTATGAGCGGCGATGTTCAGTACAGAGTACATGTTCAGAATTACGGCTGGATGGACTGGCAGAGTGCAAACGCATATGCAGGCACAACAGGTCAGTCACTCAGAATTGAGGCTATTGAAATCAGACTTACAGGCGAAATCGCACAGAACTACAATGTAGAATATCAATCTGCTGTTCAGGATATTGGCTGGATGTCAGTATGCAGAAACGGCGAAACTTCGGGTACAACAGGACAAGCTTTAAGACTTGAAGCATTAAGGGTTCGCCTTGTGCATAAATAATTAAATGATTTTTGACAGGGAAATCTGAAAAAGTTTCCCTGTCCTTGTATATCAAAGTGTTTTTATTTGCAGGTATTTTGTATTTTATGGATAAACCGTACAGGCACGGCTTTTCGTGCCTGTATGGATTATCTCATTATTTTAACCGGAAAATTATGTTAAGTCAGATTGAATTGATTTTAACTTTATATATATTTACTATGTTTCCTTGGAGGGAAAAACAATGAAAAAAATAATTTCATTGATTTTATGCTTTACCTTGCTGACTTTTGTAGTACAGTTGTCAATGATGTCTGAAAACACATCTGATGACGGTATGACTGTCAACGCTCTGTCGGATAATACTGCCATAACCGCCGGCAACGGCAAAGGCACAGCGTCAAATGTATTTACGATTGACGCTGTCAATACTTATGTTGAGGGTGCCAATGTAATTTTATTTTATCCGAGAAAATTTAACGACAATTTGACCAGTATTCCTTGCGTGCAAAACTTTATAGACGCTAACAGCAGTTTTCCTTATAGTGACTATGCAGATGTGCGTGTTGAATATCGAAGCGGAAGATACACCGTTTTACAAAAACACTACACAGCTGAGGGAGTTACCGGTATTCAGGCATCAGACGAAAGCGGGAGTTTGGGTACAGGCGGTTTCATTCTTCTTGTAAAGAGGGGTACTGACCAGTATGAATATCTTCACAGTGATTTGATTGCAGACTGGCGTTCTACATATGATACAGTGGCAGATTCTTCATATACAGAGGATTTTAACGGCGATACCGTAACGCTTAACCTTAATTCCGGCATTGACTTCAAAACTTCTGTGTCAACAGGTGACTGCGGTACAATATCATTCAGCCACCTTGACGACGGTATTATGCTCGGTGAGAGTTCATTCCAGATTGATACAATCAACCCGACATATATTGAACATTTCAATCAGGCAAATGTAATTGCTATTTATCCCTACGCTTATACAAAAAATTTCGATAATGGTATTATTGATTTCCGTACCGTTATTAGTCGTATAAGTTGTAATGATTCCTCTGTTCAAACCGTAGCCGAAAAAATCGCAGCAATTAAGAGTCAGGGTTGGAGGCTTATACGAGTTGAAAAAAGACAAGGCGTTTATGTAGCACTACAAAAATCTGATGATATAAAAAATGTGGCGGATAAGGATATTCTGGACACAGCCGTACAAAATCAGGACGGTTTCCTTGTACTTGCACGGGATCAGACCTATGAATACAACTATATTCGTGATAAGCTGCATGTGGCTTGGGACTCTTCTGCCGGTACAGATGTCCTTTCAAACGGCGATTTAATGAATATAAATGAGTACATAACACCTTCCTCATACGGCGGTGATTCAATTATGCATTGGGGTACTGCTGATGCAGACGGAGTTTGGGCTGGTGTTGACTTTAATGGTAATTCATATTCTAATAAGAAACTGGAAAAAAACGGCAGACCTTACGCTTATTTTAATTTCTACATAAATAATGTTAATAAGCGTGATGTAAATGAGGGAAAAAATACTGATTTAGAAGTGGCTGATAATACAAACATAAAATTTCAGATATTTGATTATGGTCCCGGAATAAACAATAAGCTTTCAACACTCGGTATTGCAGATTACTTTAATTTCAGAGGCTTAGGAGAAAGTTACAATAGTGCGTATGATGATGATGGATTTACCCATAACCATGCCTCCGTAGAAAGAACGCTGAAAAATAATTTTCCTGTGCTTAACTTAACCCGTCGTGCCGATGGTGGTACTAAGAGTGATACTGATGGAACCTTAGCAACAGATACATACCCTCTTGATGAAAATACGAGAGCTAATTTAGGATATTTGTTCGGAAGCACTCTTGACCAAAGTAAAGTTGCAAGCGACGGAGTGGCACATGAAGCCGAGAATGGTACCACGAATTATATAACTCAGTTCAGAGTTGACAACACGCTTTTGCAAAAGAACGGCAACCATTATACATATAATTCTGCCGAAAATGCAGTAAATTACAGCGGTGCTTATCATAAATTCTTTGTGCGTAATTACACCGAACGCACAAATATGACGGCTGATATTAACAGGACTTACGGTAAACAATTTTCCGACTTTTTACCTTTTTCAAATACCGAGGGGCTTGTAAAAGGTACAATGTTTTCAGCAGGTAATGATAATATAAATAAACATGCAACATATCAGATGGACTCTGCGGTGGATTCTGAGCAATTTTGGTTTGGTATGCGTATGGACTTCAACTTTGTTCAGGATAAGAACGGTATGCTTAATAATGGGGAGAAAATGGTTTTTAACTTCTCGGGCGACGACGATGTGTGGGTATTTATTGATGATGTTCTTGTGCTTGACCTTGGCGGTACTCACGGAAAAGTAAGCGGAAGTATAGATTTTGCAACAGGTGAAGTCAGACAATATATTGATTGGGTGAGCGACGGTCTTAAAGCTGAGGACAGCAATTACGGACAAACTCTGACGGAACACAGCTTCCCGACCACTATTTATGACTGCTTTGAAAAAGCAGGAAAAGCCAATGAAAATACATGGAAAACTGCCGCAAGCGGACGAAAAATATTCAGCGACTATTCACAGCACACACTGAGTTTTTTCTATTTGGAGCGTGGAGCAAGCTGTTCAAACTGTTCAATCGACTTTGCACTTACCACTGTTTCTAACGATAAGACCGTAGAAATTTCAAAAGAGGCATATAATTCAGACAATGAACTGATTTCTGAGGATTTTACAACCGAGTATGAGTTTAAGATTACAGACATCAACGGTTCATCTCTTACAGGTGATGAACGCAAATATACAATAGGCTCACAGGAATTTACTCTTGGCGATGATGGTATTTTAAAGCTGAAAAACGGCGAAAAGGCTCGATTCGATAACTGGTCAGACGCCGGTAAATACAAAATAGTTGAGCTGACAAAAAACTATATACAAAAATCAGAAAGCTCTATCGAGGGAACATCAGCAGACGGTGAAATTTCAGGCGGCACTGTCGTAATAGTACAACCGATTGATAATGAAACAAAGTATGTCAAGTTCAAAAGTACACTTGATACAACAAGCCTGACGGTAAAAAAAGCTGTTAAGAATTTAGACGGCAGTCAGGTGGAAAGTGTACCGGGTGCAGTGTATAATTTCGGGTTGCGGGTTTATGATGACTCAACGGAACACGGTAAATTTGAGTTTTCGATTTCAGGTGATCAGCTTGCAAACGGCTATGTAATAGATAACCTGCCTGTCGGCACTTCATATCAGCTTTGGGAATATACCCCGACTGACAGCGATACCTCAAACCGATACGGAAAAATACCCATGTTTGCAGACAGTACGGTACAAAATACGACGGTTAAGGGAAACCTTGTAGCATCAGGAGGTTCACCGAGTGATAATGACGGAATAAAAGGCACAATACAAGCCAATCAGACCATTACCGTAACGAACACATTGTTGTCGGGAAGTGTTGCATTTGATAAACAGGGTGACAAGCAGTCTGTTGATGTCGGCACAACGGTAAATTATACAATCACGGGTAAAGTTCACGATACCACAGGCTTTACAGGTTATACTTATGAAATTACTGATAGAATGTCAGACGGTCTGACCTTTAATCAGGATAGTTTGTCGGTGAAAATCGGAAGTACAGATGTTACCTCTGCTTGCAGTATAACCGATAAAACATCGTCAGGCTTTAAGCTGTCAGTTCCTGTCGGAAATTATCAGAAACAAACGGGTGAAACAATTATCGTCACATACAGTGCTGTTGTGAACAAGAATACTGTTGCAAAAATACAGAATAACAATGCACAACTTACATACAGCAATAATCCCGAAAACAACGCTACCGCAACAGTCAGTGCAAAGGCGGCACAGGTTTACAGTGCAAAAATTGTTATTGACGAGTATGAGGCAGGAAAAACAGATAATAAGCTCGCCGGTGCAGAGTTTTATATGTATAAGATGGATTCCGGCAACAAAACGAAAAAATACTACAAAGTCGATACTAACGGTGCAGTTACATGGGTTGACGCTCAGTCCGACGCAACTAAGATGACCACGGATAATAACGGTTCAGCGTCTTTTGACGGTATTGCCGACGGAACATATTATTTAGAGAATGTTAAGGCTCCTGACGGTTACAATCTGTTGGCAGAACCCGTAAGTGTTACCGTAAAAGGTAAGAATGATAATGACACAGTTGTTGAAGCAAATCTCACGGTTACCGAATCAATCGAAAATCACGCAGGTAAAGAACTTCCGTCAACCGGCAGCAACGGTAACACAATGACATTCTTTATCGGCTTTGCAATAGTTCTTGTTATGGCGTTACTTCTTATCGCAAAAAGTCATACAAGCGAAAAAGACTGATTGATTTCAATAGTTGAAGTAAATCCGAAAAGGTCAGAAAACAAGTGGCAGCAATAAGGTTGTCACTTGTTTTCGTTTCAGGGAATTGCCTGAAATGCGTATAAAAATTGTATCTTAACACTTATTGACATTTATAGTTGTATGAATTAAAATTATATTTGTAATTTTATTTATTCTTGAAAAAATTATACATTTATTTTTAAAAGTATAGGAGAAATATGTAAAATGAACATAAAAAAACTTTTTGTAGGAGATACGGATAATACATTTATTCAGTTTTTCCGATATTGCTTTGTCGGCGGCTTTGCAACCATTGTTGACTGGGGATTATCGGCACTTTTGTTTTATCTTGTATTCGGACAGCAGCTTGCAATTCTGTGTAACGGCTTGTCGTTTGTTGCGGGATTGCTTGTAAACTATTTCCTGAGTACATTCTGGATATTCAAAGACTCAAAAATCAAGAACAGATTTCTGGAATTTCTTTCTTTTGCGGCAATAGGCGTTGTGGGACTTTTGCTGACTCTGGGAATAACATGGGGCTTTGAGGCGGCACTCAAAGATGTAACAAGTCTTTATCAGATAATCGCAAAGGTTGTTTCAACGGCGGTTGCGTTCCTTTGGAATTTCTTTGCAAGAAAATATCTTCTTTTCAATAAAAACGGCGACAAAAACACAAAAGAAAAATCCGGCAAATGATTTGCGGATTTATGTAAGGAGAACAAAACATGAAAAAAATAGTTATTATAGGTGCAGGTCCGGCAGGACTTACAGCCGCAAACGAACTCCTGAAAGACGGAAACAGCGAATACGAAGTTGTAATTCTCGAAGAAACAAAGGCAATAGGCGGTATATCACAGACGGTTCGCTATAACGGAAATCGTATGGATATTGGCGGTCACAGATTTTTCTCGAAAAGCGACGAGGTTATGAATTGGTGGAGTGACCTTATGCCGTTGCAGGGTCAACCGTCTTATGACGATAAAAAACTCGGCAGAGAAAAACCGCTTTCAGAGGGTGGTCCTGACCCTGAAAAAGATGACAGGGTAATGCTTGTCCGTGACAGAGTTTCAAGAATTTATTACAACAATAAGTTTTTTGATTATCCTATCAGTATGTCGGCGGCAACAATCAAAAATATGGGATTTGGCACAACACTCAAAGCCGGTTTCAGTTATCTTAAATCCGCAATGTTCAAAAAGCCCGAAACATCTCTTGAAAATTTCTACATCAACCGTTTCGGCAAGGTGCTTTACAGTATGTTCTTTGAGGGATATACCGAAAAACTCTGGGGACGCCACCCTCGTGAAATTTCAGCGGACTGGGGTTCACAGCGTGTCAAAGGTCTTTCAATCAAAGCAATACTCAAAGATATGTTCTCAAAGGCTTTCGGCGGCAAAAAGAAAAAAAGAGAAGTTGAAACATCACTTATCGAACAGTTCTGGTATCCGAAGTACGGTCCGGGTCAGTTGTGGGAGCTTGCCGCAGACAGAGCCGTTGAGCGTGGAGCAAAACTTCTTAAAGGCTACAATGTAAAAAATGTCGTATGCAAGGACGGCAAAATTACATCTGTAATATGCGAAACCGAAAACGGCACTCAGACTATTGACGGCGATATATTTATTTCGTCAATGCCGGTCAAAGACCTTGTCGGCGGTATGACGGGAGATGTTCCCTCAAAGGAAATTGCGGATATTGCCGCAGGACTTCCTTACCGTGACTTTGTAACGGTCGGACTGCTTGTTGACAAATTGAACCTCAAAAACGAAACGGATATAAAAACTCTCGGAAACATTGTTCCTGACTGCTGGATTTATGTGCAGGAAACACATGTCAAGCTTGGACGAATTCAGATATTCAACAACTGGTCGCCGTATATGGTAAAAAATCCTGAAAATACCGTATGGATAGGCTTGGAATATTTCTGTGCTGAGGGCGACGATTTCTGGAATATGAGCGACAAGGAATGTATTGATTTTGCCGTAAAAGAACTTGAATCAATGGGCGTTATCAAGTCGGACAAAGTGCTTGATTCACACCGTGAGAAAATCAAAAAGGCATATCCGGCATATTTCGATACTTATGCACAAATGGACGAGCTGATAAAATTCCTTGACGGCTACGAAAACCTGTTCTGCGTCGGCAGAAACGGTCAGCACCGCTACAATAATATGGACCACTCAATGCTCACCGCAATCCGTGCCGCTGAGGCAATAAAAGCCGGCAAAACCGACAAGCACGATATATGGAATGTAAACACCGAAAAAGAATATCACGAAACAAAAACAAACGCATAACATAAATTCAGAACTGCTGTTTTCGCATACGATAAATGCAACAGCAGTTCAGCACTGTATGGAGGAATTATGGGAAATCGTATGAGTAGTTCACAGAGTAACAGGTTCAAAGATTCATTTCTGGGTATATTTTTTCAGACTGTAAAAGAACACCCGTTTATTTTTACGGCAATTTTGTGTTTTTTTTGCATTAGTCTGACGACAGGTTCGCAAATATCCTTTATCAATTCGCTTGTACCGACAATAGCAATTTTCCTTCTTGGCGTATGTGCCGCCGTATATATTTCTGTAAGCGATATAAAGAAAAATCAAAAATTATACGCTGTACTTATGATTATCGGAGCGGCTGTTGTTTCTTTTGTGTTCTGGCGGTTTGTCTTTGTTTCGGACGAAGTGCCGTACAGACTGCTTAATTTCGGCTTGCTTGTCATAGTGGGAATTTTTATGTATCTTGCACTTACTGACAGGCTGACCTATGACAAGGTACTGCTTCTCATTCTTGCCGCAGGCTTTCTTGTGCGTCTGGTGTATGTAATGTACACACCTGTAACAGAAAGACAGCATGATGTAAATACTTTCGGCAAAGGCAAGGGACATTCGGGTTATATTGAATACATCTATAACAACTGGAATGTGCCTGATATGGATGTGCGTAAAATCTCACAGTTCTATCACCCTCCTATGCACCACATACTTGCGGCAATATGGCTGAGAATACAGACAACTCTCGGAATAGCATACAAGAACGCCTGTGAGAATATTCAGATTCTTACTCTGTTTTATTCGTCAATATGTATGATTCTTTCATATAAAATTTTCCGTGCATTGAACCTCAGAAAAGCCGCACTCAATGTTGCCGTTGCAATAATTGCCTTTTGTCCTACATTTTTCATTATGGCAGGCAGCATAAACAACGATATACTTTCAATTACATTTATGCTTGGTGCTGTGCTTAATACAATTTACTGGTACAGAAATCAGAAATTCAGACATATTATTGCTATTGCGTTTTGTGTCGGTTTCGGAATGATGACAAAGCTTTCCGTATGGATGATAACACCAGCAATAGCGTTTGTGTTCATTTATGTATTCTTTAAAAACCTTAAAAACTTCAAAAAGTATCTTTTGCAGTTCGTTGTATTTGGCGTTATATGTGTTCCGCTCGGACTCTGGTGGGCAGTAAGAAACTTTGTAAAATACGGTGTTCCGCTGACTTATGTTCCTATGCTTTCACTGACAAGCAGACAATATATCGGAGATATTCCGTTTACTCAAAGGCTTTTTGATTTCAGTCTGTTCCAGTTCAGTGATGTCGGCGACCAGTTTACGATTTATGGCGGTGCTTACAACGAATATAACCCGACAATCGCACTGTTCAAGACATCAGTGTTTGATGAACTCATAACGGTATCGAATTATCCGAAAATTGCCGTATTCAACAAGATACTTTTCTGGTCGGCTGTTGCAGTCGCACTCATAGGCTTTGTTACAATGATTATTATGCTCATAAAGAAAAATAAAGAGCTTGATATGCCTATGAAGATATTTATTTTCCTGATTTACGGTGTAATGTTCGTGTCATATTATGTATTCTGTTATCAGTTTAAACATGTATGTACGGAAAATATCAGATATGCCGTTCCGTTGATAGTGATAGGTGTATATTTTGTCGGTCTTGCATTTCAGCATTTACAGGCTGACAAGAAAAAGACATACAAAAAGGTTCTCAGCAAGTGCATTTTTGTCATTACGGGAATATTCTGTGCATCATCTGTGCTTGTTTATGATATTGTATCAATGTATGGCTTGAAATAATGGAAAGTTGAAAGTTAAAAATAGAAAATTGTTGTTAGCTTTGCATTTAAATAAAGCATAAACATAATTTTCCACTTTCCATTTTAAATTTTCAATTATAATAAGTTGGAGGGAAACAAAATGTTTTTTAAGAAAAATGATGTTTTTTCAGGCGGCGTTGAATATATTGTTGTCGGTCTTGGAAATCCCGGTTCACAGTACGCAAACACAAGACACAATGCCGGATTTATTACAATAGATACGCTTGCCGAAAAACTTGGCGTAAAAATCGACAGAATAAAATATAAATCCCTCTGCACAACCTGTATAATAAATGATAAAAAGGTTCTTCTGATGAAACCGTCAACATATATGAACCTCAGCGGTCAGGCAGTGACGGAGGCTATGAATTTCTTTAAAATTCCGCCTGAAAAGGTTATTGTCATTTTTGACGATATTTCTCTTGATGTCGGAAAAATGCGTATAAGACGCAAGGGCAGTGACGGCGGTCATAACGGAATTAAGAATATTATATATCTTTCGGGCAGTGATATGTTCCCGAGGATAAAAGTGGGCGTAGGACATAAGCCTGAAAAATGGAATCTTGCTGACTGGGTGCTTTCATCATTCAGTGACAGCGAGATGAAACTTCTCAAAGAAACAGCCGAAAAAGCCTGTGACGCCGTCAGCCTTATTATTGACGGCAAAACCGACAGGGCTATGAATTTATATAACTCATAAGTTATAATGCAAGAAAAGGTGTAATAAAATGAAATTTTTAGACGGTGTTTTGCGTGGTGTTGAAGAATATCGGGAACTTTCAAGGTCAATCGGTCTTGGAAGAATGCCCGCAATGGCAACAGGTCTTTCGGGAATACACAAGGCACATCTCATACACAGCCTTTGCACCGAAAAAAACTGTGGTGCTTTGGTCATAGCGTCCGACGAGGCAGAGGCACAAAAGCTGTGCAGTGACCTTGCTACAATGGGAACGGATACTGTGTTCTATCCGTCAAGGGATTATACCTTCCGTGAGGTCGAGGGAGTTTCAAGAGAATTTGAACATCAGCGTATAGCGGCACTTTATGCGTTGCAGTCGGGCAAAAGCAAAGTTATAGTTGCCTGTGTTGACGCAGTAATGCAGTACACGATTCCGCCGCAGAAATTAAAGGACACAACCGTTGAAATAAAAGAGGGAACAGAGGTTTCTCTCGAAAAAATTATTGCGGCACTGACTGCCGACGGCTATGTCCGTGTTGAACAGGTTGAGGGAACAGGACAGTTTGCCGTTCGTGGCGGAATACTTGACTTTTTTATGCCGTCATCATCACAGCCGTGCAGAGTGGAATTCTGGGGTGATGAAATCGACACGGTCTCGGCTTTTGACATTGATACTCAGCGTAGAACGGAAAAACTTGACGGATTTGTAATTACTCCGTCGTGCGAGATACTCGTTGATGATATTGACGGTCTTGTGCAGAATATAAATAAAAAAGCCTCGTCACTGCGTGGAAAAACAGCGGCACAGGCAAAAGAAATAATGTACCGTGAATCCGAAATGCTGAAAAATACAGGTCGCCTTACTTCAATCGACAAATATTATTCTCTTATTTACGAAACGCCCGCAAATTTGTTTTCGTATATTCCTGATGATTTTCTTTTATTTGTGTCGGAACAGTCAAAACTCAAAGAGCGTATGCGTGCGACAATATGGCAGTGGGGAGAGGACATAAAGGACTATCTTTCCGAGGGTATTCTCTGTAAGGGAATGGACTGCTACACTGGCGACTGGACAGACGAACTGACGGAGCTTTCAAAGCGGAATACAATATTTATAGACAACTTTGCCCGTGGCAGCAGTGAAGTGCCGTTGCGTGAGCTGGTGAATTTTAATTTCAGACAGCTTTCGGCGTGGAGTGGCTCGGTAAATATTCTGTGCGAGGATTTGCAGACTTTGCGTGACTCGAACAAGGTATGCGTAATACTTGCAGGAACACAAAAATCGGCTGAAAACCTGTTCAAAGAAATGTGCGACAGGGGTTACAGTGCAAAATTCCTGAAAAATGACGACGAACTCAGCGGAAACGGACTGTATATATCCGGCGGCACTCTGTCGGCAGGCTTTGAATATCCGTCAGCGTCATTTTGTCTTATAACACATTCACAGGTAGCCGTTAATCTCAGGAAGAAAAAACGCAGTCAGCCGAAAAGCAAAGCTGTTTTCAGTCTTGCCGAGCTTTCTGTCGGCGATTATGTAGTGCATACAACGCACGGTATAGGACAGTTTGACGGCATACATAAGATTGATATGCACGGCATAGTCAAGGACTATATCAAGATAAAATACGCAAAAGGCGATATACTCTATGTACCCGTAACACAGCTTGACCTTGTTTCAAAATATATAGGTCCCCGTGAGGAAGCCACTGTCAAACTGAACAAAATAGGTGGTCTTGAATGGCAGAGGGCAAAGAACCGTGTACGGAAAGCCGTTAAGGATATTGCCGATGAACTCATAAAACTTTATTCCGAGCGAATGAAGGCAAAGGGACACGCTTTTCCTCCTGATACCGACTGGCAGGCTGATTTTGAACAGAAGTTTGAATATGAAGAAACAGCCGACCAGAAACGCTGTATTGCGGAAATAAAAAGCGATATGGAAAAACCGTCACCTATGGACAGACTTCTGTGCGGTGATGTCGGTTTCGGAAAAACCGAGGTTGCACTCCGTGCGGCGTTCAAGTGCGTTGCCGACTCAAAGCAGTGTGCAATTCTTGTTCCGACAACAATTCTTGCGTGGCAGCACTATCAGACGGCATTAAGACGCTTTGAGGGTTTCCCTGTCAATATTGAACTGCTGTCAAGGTTCCGCACACCGTCACAGCAGGATTCAATAATAAACAAACTCAAACACGGCGATGTTGATATGGTAATAGGCACTCACCGCCTTGTATCGAATGATGTAAAGTTCCGTGATTTAGGACTTGTCATTATCGACGAGGAACAGCGTTTTGGTGTTGCACAAAAAGAAAAATTAAAGGAAATGTGCAAAAATGTCGATGTGCTTACCCTTTCGGCAACGCCTATTCCAAGAACGCTGAATATGGCTATGTCAGGCATAAGGGATATGTCAACGCTTGAAGAAGCACCGCAGGACAGACACCCTATACAGACATATGTGCTTGAATATGACGACGCAGTAATAAATGAGGCAATAAGGCGTGAACTCAGGCGTGGCGGACAGGTGTTTTATCTTTTCAATTCCGTTGAGGGTATCGAAAATAAGGCACAGGAAATCCGTGACCGTATTCCTGAGGCAAAGGTAGGCGTAGGACACGGAAAAATGACCGAAAGTCAGCTTTCGGAAGTATGGCGGCAGATGCTTGAACAGGAGATAAATGTCCTTGTCAGCACAACCATTATCGAAACAGGTGTAGATATTCCGAACGCTAACACGCTTGTTATCGAAAATGCCGACAAAATGGGACTTTCACAGCTGCACCAGATAAGAGGGCGTGTAGGGCGTTCGTCAAGGCGTGCTTATGCATATCTTACATTTCAGCGTGACAAGGTTCTCACGGAAATTTCGCAGAAAAGACTTGATGCGATCAAGGAATTCACTGAATTCGGCTCAGGATTCAAGATTGCTATGCGTGACCTTGAACTGAGAGGTGCAGGAAATATTCTCGGTGCAAAACAGCACGGTCATATGGCTGATGTCGGCTATGATATGTATATGAAACTTCTCAATGAAGCGGTAAGTGCCGCAAAAGGCGAGGCACCGGCTGATGTTGACCTTGACTGTCTTGTTGATGTTCAGATTGAGGCACACATTCCCGAAAGTTATATTTCCAACCTTAACCGCCGTCTTGAAATTTACCGCCGTATTGCCGACATAAGAACAGAGGACGACGCAAGTGATGTAATAGACGAACTTATCGACCGTTTCGGAGATATGCCTGAGTCTGTTCAGGGACTTATAGATATTGCACTTATCAGGAGCAAAGCCGAAAAAATCGGTATTTATGAAATAAAACAACAGCCTGACCATGTTCTGTTCTATGTAAAACAGATTAACACCGAACCTGTTGCCGATATTATAGGGCGAATGAAGGGCAGGGCAATGCTCAATGCAGGTTCAAAGCCGTATATTGCCGTTCGCATAAGAAGTAATGATACGGTTATGGATATTTTGAATGAGGTTTTGATGAAAAACAGCAAAAAATAAAACATCAACTGAAAATTTGTTGAATTTTTTTATAGACTTTAATGGAATTTTGTTATATAATATCCTTATATGTGTATGAAATTTAATTCCGAAAGGACGATTAGCTTTTATGAAAAATATAGTAAAACCTCTTGCAGTATTCAGTACTGCTGCACTTCTTTTGTGTTCATCAGGCTGCGGCGACACATCATGGAGCTTTAAGACAGACGACTCAACTCTCTCTAACGGCACCTATATCTATTATACCTATATGGCTTACAATGAGGCATCATCAAAGGTTCAGGAAGAAGCCTCAAAGGAAGCATCAGAATCATCAGAAGAATCAAAGGCTGATGAATCATCGGCAGCGTCGGAAGTTTCAGAAACTTCGGAAGAATCAGAAGTCGATATAATGACTCAGAAGATTGAGGGCAAATCCGCTGAGGAATGGATTGCAAACAAGGCAAAGGAAGAATGTATAGCACAGCTTACTATGGATAAACTCATCAAGGAACACAAGGTTGAAGTTGATGAAACAGAGATTGAAACCTACACAAGTTACTATGAACAGTATTATCAGTACGGTGCATCATTCTATACGGATCTTGGAATTTCAAAGGAATCCTATCTTAACGCAACAGGCAGATACACAGGACTTTCAGACCAGCTCTTTTACAGTATCTATGACAAGGGCGGCTCTAAGGAAGTTCCGAGTGCGGATATAGAAAAGTATTTCACAGAAAACTATATCCATTATTTCTGTATTCCTTATTCGCTTAAAACAACGGACGAGGACGGCAATCAGACAGATATTGACGACACGACAATGGACACACTCAAAACCAATTTTGCAAAATATGCTGATATGCTCAACAAGGGTTCTTCAACAGATGATGTTGTAAAGCAGTATCAGAAAGATTATGATACAACAGAAGACCCGAGTCAGTCAGATACTATCATTGTTGAAGATTCAGGTATGGCAGAAGAATTCCAGAAGGTAATTAACGGTCTTAAAGAAAAACAGGCAACCGTTACATCAATCGACGATACTTATTACCTTATCTATAAGGGTGCTATCGCCGACCAGGTATCAACACTTTCAGACGATGAAACCAAGATAAACCAGAGAACAAGAGTTCTTCATAAAATGAAAGATGAAGAATTCAAGAAATATCTTGATGATGAGGAAGCAAAGCTGAAATATGAAACAAACGATGCTTGTCTTTCAAGATACAGTGTTAAGAGTACGGTTGACAAAATCAAATCCGCATCATAAAACAATATAATCACAAAAAACAAACCTCCGAAAAGATTTTAGTCTTTTCGGAGGTTTTTATTAACATATGTTAACAGTCATTTGACAAACTTATTGTTTTAATGATATAATCATTATAAATAAATACTTTCGACAATTTTATACATAATTGGACAATTAAATAAAATAAAATATAAATAATTTTGTAAATATATATTAAAAAGGATTGATAATAATGTTTGTGAATTTATTTATAAATATGAAAATAATGTATTCAGAGTATAGAAGAGGTTTCTTTTTGGGCGGAAATGAGAATATATTGCGGATGAAAGGCACAATTATGCAGTAATGTTTACTGTGTAAGGGTGCTTTTGCTTTTTTGAGATTATTTTTGTTAATAAGGAGTGTTGAAGTTGAGTAAAAACAAAAAAATAGGTGTTGTTGTCATTCCGTTGCTGATTATTGTTTCAATATTTGTAGGTGTTGTTCTGGCTTTTATGATACAGAACACCGAAAAGCGTGTAAACACATTTACATTTGGAAATGCAAGTATAGACCTTACCGAAACAGAATGGGATAAACTTACACAAGAAGAGCGTACACTTTATCCTGAAAAAGAAATAACCAAAGACCCAAAAGTGAAAAATACGGGAGAAACAAATTTATATGCTTACATAGAAATAACTGTACCCTGTGCAAATGTTTGCACCGTCGGAGTTGATGAAAACGGCAGGGAAATTATCAACGACGCTGCACAAAATGAACTTTTCAGTTATGAAGTAAATCCGGGCTGGGAGCTTATCAGACAGAATACGGACGCTGACAATAAAATATATGTTTATGCATATACGGAAAAAATTCTTGCACCGAATGAAGAAACTAATAATCTCTTTGATAAGGTGAAGTTTTTGAATATAGCCGAAGGAGAGCTTACAAAAGGGACAGAACTTGATATATCTGTAAATGCCTATGCCATTCAGTCGGATTATCTGAATGAAACAGGGGATACATTGAAAGAAAAAATGTCTGACGCTTATTCAAAGATAAAATAAATAAGCAATGAGGTGAAATGATAATGAAAAATAAAAGCAAAATAATTATTGTATTGATTTTGTGTGTGGCTTTGTGTGCTGTATCATTTACAGTTACATACTCTTACCTTATTTCGCAGGACAGTGCTGTAAATACATTTATTGTCGGAGAAAATACAGTTGAAATTACAGAAGAATATGAGCCGCCTAAAAAACTGTCACCGGGTATTGAGTTTAAGAAAGCACCATCAGTCAAAAATACAGGCAATCTTCCTTGCTTTGTCCGTGTGAGAGCAGATTTTTCCGACAACAGAGCAGAGGAATTTTGTGAGCCGCTTGATATTGATACTCAAAACTGGGAATATGATGAGTCAAGCGGATATTACCTTTACAAAAATGTTTTGAATGTAGGAGAAACAACTCCTCCGTTATTTACAACGGTTAAGTTAAAAACAGAAAAATCGGACAGTACGGCATATACGGAAAATGATATGATTGATTTTGATATTCTTGTATATGCAGAGAGCGTACAGCAGGGCGAGTGTACACCTGATGAATATTCAAGTGTATGGCTGAAATATTTGGGACAGTAAGGAGATGAATATATTATGTATAAAAAATTTCGATATCGTTTTTTATCTGTTTTACTGGTTATGACATTGATAAGCAGTTTTTTTACCGAATTTGCACAGGCAGCGACGAATAAAGCGTCCGACGATGACACCGGTTTTAAAATTTCATTGAACTGGAATGGTTCATCAGACCCGAATAGTTTTGTCTACAATTCTGAAAAATCGGAAAGCAAAATGATACGACTCCGTGTTTATTACGAAAGCAAAAAAGTAGGCAAAAATTATAATCCGGGAGAAATTGCAATCACGGTGTCGGGTTTAAAGGACGCTGTGCGTTCAGGACAAAATCCTCAGGCAGCAGTTGCGGCTGACAAGGCTTCGTCAAAAAACAAGGTGTATGATTGGAGCTATACATACAGTTTGACAAGCAATACATATACATTCACAAACAATAAAACAATAAACGAAAATACAACATTTCAGGGTTCGTTTGAGATTATATGGCAGGTGGATTCAAGAA
>JBJFIB010000133.1:0-3743 GCA_051894195.1 Acutalibacteraceae bacterium | reverse complement strand
GGTCTGACAAAAACAGAAGAAGTAAAAACCATAGATGGTATTGATTATGAGTGCTATGAAACGAACAGTATAAATTATTTAACGAACAGTATAAACGATGTAATTGTTGCCTATAAACGCAGTGATTTTAAGGATTATCCTGAAATTAAAAATTATGTTGAGCTTTATGGAACATATTATGAAGAGGATAGCGAGGTTTTGCTTGATAAATGTGAGGGTTCATACAGCCTGAGTGACTTTGAACTGATTGAATGGATGTATGGTGACACTCCTTATAATGTATCAAAGACGATGTATGGAGAAACCAGTTCATATATCAGGTCAATAGACAATCACTGTTATTGGTATGGCACTGTCAGAAGTTCAAGCCTTGAAAACGGAAAATATAAATATCGTACAGAAATGCAGTTTAATATGATATTAGCATCTGATTCAAGCAATAAATATGATATTCAGCTTCTGGACGAGGAAATGCAGGTACAGACCAAAAACGGCTCATACAGACGGCTTCGTGATGATGAATATAACTTTACTTCGGTGACTATCCCTTCATATTCCTGTGTTGAAAACAAGAATAAAGTATCTTCGGAAATTCAAAGGGATAACAAGTATAAATTTGACCTTTTTATACGGCAAAGCGGAAATAATGAATTTGATTCTGAGCCGTTTAAACAGGGAGTTCTTACTTCAAGTCAACAGAATATATCCGTTCCGAATGATACCGTCGGAATAAAGGTAATGTATTATGAATTAGATGAAAATTTCATAAATGCAAAAACATTGGCAACTTTTGTTTTTCATACATCTGATGACGACATAATGATCGAGAACGGTCATGTTATAAATTTTCTGAGAAACAGAGTTTATTCGTATAATTCCGATTCTGACGGTGAGGACTACCATTTACACGGCTATTTTGACCGAACAGCAGAACTGCATATCCATGAAATACCAAATATCTTTTCAGTAGAAAACCGAATAGACAGAGATAGTGATGCTGATGACAGTGAATACTTTAACTTTAACGGTTCGATAACTGCAAGAACAGAGCTTGCAGATGGGAATGATTTAAGTGCATTTTCACTTTACACCATTGTTCCGGAGGGTTTGCAGCTTAATGCAAGATACAATACTCCCGATAAGCTTATAGACAGGCTGTCATTCAGTGGAACAGGACTTAATTCCGGTTATATCAAGAATCATACAACGCTTGAAATCATTAAGAATTATAAGGACAGCGGAAGAACATATATCGCAATTCACTTTGATTTTTCCGACGCTCCGATAAAGACAAGCAGTATTACGGTGGGAAATATTCCGATGTATGTTGCAAGGGACAGTCTTAGTGCATTAAATCAGAGCTGGACAATGAGAGCGGCAATGATTATTGATGAAAAGGGAAAATGGTATTCGTCGTCAACTGACAACAGCAGCTTTGAGGGAGGAATATGGAAAGATATAGACGGCGATGGAAACACCTCGGAAACAGCTTCTTTCAGCAGTGACACCAGCGAAAACATATGGAATCCGGGACATTCCAACCTCGAACTGACAAAGCTCGTAAAGACGGGACTGCTTGATACTTATACATATGCGTCAAAAGATGAAAATGACGAATATATTGACAGTACTATTTCTAAGACATACATAAACAGTGAATATTCATACAAAGTCCGTGCAGGCGTAGGTGAAGGCAGTGCAAAAAATATTGTTATCATTGATAATTTGGAGGAAGGTCCGAAACACGAGTGGCAGGGTGAATTTGTTGATATAAAAACAAATTCAGGCAATCCGACTATATATTATTCTTCCGAAATTATCACGGATAAACCTGATTTTGTAAACGATACACGCTGGACAACGGATAAATCAACGCTTGACAAGGTTCGCTCTGTTGCAGTTGATTACGGAGATTATGAGTTGACCGAAGGCAAAAATGTTTATGTTGAAATTATTATGAAGTCCCCGGCAGAACTGGGTGACCTTGACGGCAAGATTACTGAAAATAATTCTCATATATATTATGATAACTATAATAATAATGGTGAGCTTGTCGGGTCTGTATATTTGATGTCAAACGATGTTCCTGTTAAACTCACAGCATTTATGGGTAATATTCGTATATTAAAAACCGACCGGACAAGCGGACTTGGCTTGGGTGGTGCAAAATTTGACCTTTACCGTCAGGACGGCGATACACCTGATCCGTCAACAGATACCGTCATAAAATCAAATATTACAACGGATTCAAGCGGTACTGCAAAGGTTACTGATTTGAAATACGGAATTTATTACCTGATTGAAACATCAGCTCCGAAAGGCTATGAAGAACCGTCAGGTGAACCGATTATAGCAGTACTTCAAGACGACAAGCCTGATAAGATCTTGACTGTAAATGTTACTAACAAAAGAAAAGACGGACAGGTAACGGTTATAAAGACTTCTGACCGAAACAGTTCAGCCTGTATTGAGGGAGCGGAGTTTGCCGTTTATAAATCTGACGGAACATTAGTACAGGAAGGTCTTACAACAGGCAGTGACAGCGTTCTGATGATAAGCGGCTTGGAATGGGGCGACTATTATCTTGTTGAAACCAAAGCCCCGAAAGGCTACATAAAATCCGACCAAAAGTATAACTTCACTATTTCCGCCGCAAATGATGCAGGACAGGAACTGACACTGAAAATCGAAAACAAACAGATTCCTGCCTCGGTTGTGCTGATTAAGTATGAAGCACTTGAAGACGGAACGAAAAATCCCGCAAATGTACCGATTGACAACGCAGGCTATCAGCTTTATGACAGCGACGACAATCTTCTCGGAACATATATGACCGACGAAAAGGGCAAGATTTATGTTGAAGATCTGACATTCGGTACATATTACTTTAAAGAAACAATAGCCGCAAAAGGCTATGAAAAATATCCAGATAAAATTTACTTTACACTTGACGGAAATCATACTGACGCCGCACTTGAAGTAGAAACAACAGATACCCGACTGACAGGACAGTTATGGATGCAGAAGGTTGACGACATCGGACAGTATGTAAGCGGTGCAAAATATGCACTGTTCAGGAAGAGCGATGATGTTCAGGTTGATGTAAAAGGTCAGCCAAGCGACATAACCTTTACAACAAATGCTGAGGGTATCTTTGAAGACGGTACATATGTTCAGGACGGTGTTCTGCAAGGCTTGTACTGGGGCGAGTATTATCTCAAAGAGGTTGAGTCGCCGACAGGCTATGAACTGAATGACACAAAATATTACATAACCGTAAACCGTGATAATGCAAATGATATTATATTCCTTGACAATGTAGTCGATAACAGAGAAAGGGGCAAGGTGATTCTTACAAAGGTTGCGGAAGACGATGAAACCCTGAAACTTCAAGGTGCTGAATTTACACTTTACCGAAGTGACGGCAGTGTTTACAGGGATAACTTACAACCGAGTGACGAAAACGGTGAAATTGAGGTCACAGATATAGAGTGGGGCAGCTATTACTTCCTTGAAAAAACCGCTCCTGACGACTACGGTCTTAATCCTGACAAAATCCGCTTTTCAGTAAACTATCTTACAGCAAATAAAACTCAATATCTGACGGTAACAGACCCTGCAAAAGAGTGTGACCTTACGGTTACCAAACGCATTTATAACAACGAGGTCTGGTTTGCACACGGCAATCCTACATTTACTTTCAGGGTTGAGGGAACGGACATAGAGGGCAATAAATGCACACT
>JBJFIB010000132.1:0-1964 GCA_051894195.1 Acutalibacteraceae bacterium | reverse complement strand
CGGGAGTTTGACAGTTGAATATTAGAAAAAGTACTTGCGGGTCGCATAAAACCTGCTTTTTTTGTGTCAACTTTTTTGCTTTATAGTATGTTATTTTATGTTATTATGTGTTATAATAAGGGATGGGAGGGATGCATATGAATCTTCACATATCAAAATCAAAAAATTCTGAATCATTTTATATTGCAAAATCTTATGTAAAAGCTAATGGCAGCACTACATCCTCTATTGTCCGTAAACTTGGTACTTTAGATCAGCTTATAGTTGAGCATGGACCAACAAGAGATGACGTACTTGCTTGGGCGAAAAACGAAGTTAAAATAGAAACTGAAAAATACAAAAAAGCAAAAGAAGCACAAACTGTATTAATCCCATTTCATGCCGACAGGCAACTGGATTACGAGAAACAAGTTTTCTATCGTGGTGGTTATCTTTTTTTACAGTCCATTTATTATCAGATGCATATAGAAAAAATCTGCCGTAAATTAAAGCTGAAATATAAATTCAAGTATGATATCAATGCAATTCTTTCTGACCTGATTTATGCAAGAATTCTGGAGCCTTCCAGCAAACGTTCTTCTTTCAAAACTGCCTCAGAATTCTTAGAAAAACCTTCTTATGAGCTCCACGATGTTTACCGTGCACTTGATGTTCTCGGAAGCGAATGCGATCTCATACAGGTAGAAGTTTATAAAAACAGTCATTTTTTAGGAAAAAGAAACGATAAGATTCTTTATTATGACTGCTCAAACTATTACTTTGAAATCGAGCAGGAAAATGGCAGTAAAAAATACGGAAAAAGCAAAGAACACAGACCGAATCCAATCATTCAAATGGGATTATTTATGGATGGTGACGGCATTCCCCTTGCATTCTCTCTATTTCCAGGAAATGCCAATGAACAGACCTCATTAAAGCCTTTGGAAAAGAAAGTACCTGAAGAGTTTGGATGTCAGAAATTTATCTATTGCAGTGACGCAGGACTTGGGTCTGAAGATATCAGATGTTATAACCATATGGGAGAAAGAGCATTTATCGTAACACAATCTATTAAAAAGCTGAAAAAAGAAGAAAAAGAATGGGCTTTGAATATGCAGGGATTTAAACGGGTTTCCGATGATACACCTGTGGATATTACACAACTTTCTGTAGATGATAAGGGACTTTATTATAAAGATGAACCTTATACTACAAAAAAGCTCCATCAACGGTTAATTATTACATATTCTCCTAAATATGCACTTTATCAGAAATCCATTCGTGATAAACAAGTAGAACGTGCACAAAAGATGCTGGACTCCGGCAACACGAAAAAAAACCGTAAAAACCCAAATGACCCGGCACGTTTTATTGGAACAACAGCAGTCACAAAAGAGGGAAAAACAGCTGATATCCACCATTATCTAGATGAAAACGAGATTGCGGAAGAAGCAAAATATGACGGACTTTATGCTGTATGCACGGATCTTCTGGATGATGATGTCAGCGATATTTTAAAAGTCAGCGAAGGACGATGGCAGATAGAAGAATGTTTTCGTATCATGAAAACGGATTTTTCAGCAAGACCTGTTTATTTACAAGATGAAAATCGTATCAAGGCACATTTCCTGATATGTTTTCTCGCATTGACAATCTATCGTTTTCTCGAGAAAAAACTTGATTCAAAATATACCTGTGAAGAGTTGTTAGATACACTGAAAGCAATAAATTTTGTTGAAGTACAAGAACAGGGCTTTATTCCAGCATACAAACGAGAGCCGATTACGGATGCTCTTCATGATGCCTGTGGTTTTCGAACCGATTATCAATTTATAACCAAAAGTAAAATGAAAACAATTCAGAAACAAAGCAAGGGAAGGTAAAAAAATACTAAACACCGTGACAACAAAAAAATTGCCGTAACCCAGTAAATATAAGGGATACAGCGATTTTTTCTTTTAGAAACTGTCAAAGACGGGATTATA
>JBJFIB010000131.1:0-9445 GCA_051894195.1 Acutalibacteraceae bacterium | reverse complement strand
ATCGGGCAGTGAATGATGTTTGTTTTGTCAAGACGGTACTCAATCTTACCTGCCTTAGCCTCTTTAACAGCCTTAGCGATGTCAGTTGTAACAGTACCAGCCTTTGGGTTAGGCATAAGACCACGAGGTCCGAGCACCTTACCAAGACGACCAACAAGACCCATCATATCAGGTGTTGTGATAAGAACATCGAAATCCATCCAGCCTTCGCTCTGGATTTTCTGAGTAAATTCTTCGGCACCTACATATTCAGCACCTGCTTCCTGAGCGAGCTTTACATTGTCGCCCTTGCAGATTGCAAGTACACGAACCTGCTTGCCTGTACCGTTAGGAAGAACTATTGCACCACGAACCTGCTGGTCAGCGTGACGGCTGTCAACACCGAGCTTTACATGAAGTTCAACAGTTTCGTCAAACTTAGCGGTTGCTGTTTTCAGGCAGACATCAATAGCTTCCTTAGCATCATAAGCTTTTGTTTTGTCGATGAGTTTTACGGCATCAACATATTTTTTACCATGTTTCATCGGTTTTCCTCCCTATTGAGTGGTAAAATCGGAGTTATTCCTCCCACCCGGGTTTAATCAATCTACTACTTCGACACCCATGCTGCGGGCAGTTCCTGCGATCATACTGCATGCTGCTTCAATGCTTGCTGCATTGAGGTCAGGCATTTTCTGTTCAGCAATTTTCTGAACCTGCTCACGAGTGATCTTAGCAACTTTCTTCTTGTTCGGTTCGCCAGACGCTGTTTCGATTCCGACAGCCTTCTTGATAAGAACTGCTGCTGGCGGAGTTTTTGTTACGAATGTAAACGAGCGGTCTGCGTAAACTGTGATAACAACAGGAATAATAAGACCTGCGTCATTCTTTGTGCGTTCGTTGAATTCCTTTGTGAACGCCATAATGTTGACACCATGCTGTCCAAGTGCAGGACCAACAGGTGGTGCCGGGGTAGCCTTTCCGGCAGGTATCTGGAGCTTTATAAAGCCTGTTACCTTTTGAGCCATTTTCTTTGCACCTCCAAAATTCGTGGTAAAACACGGAGCGATGTTTGAATTTCGCTTCCTCCCACGAGGGAACTTGTCCCTCAATAACAACGGAAAAATTTCCGTTATCGGCATAAGTTAGTTTTGATTACAACGGTTCAACCTGATTAAGTTTGAGTTCAACCGGTGTTTCACGCCCGAACATATGAATTATGACACGGACATAGTCATTTTGCTTATCGAGGACATCAACAACGCCGATTGAACCTTCAAGTCGGTCGTCGATGATACGGACAGAATCGCCGACATCATAATTAACCTCGATTTTCTTTTCTTCAAATCCCATTCTGTCCACTTCTTCATCAGTAAGTGCGACTGGTTTTGAGTTTGGTCCGACAAAGCCGGTACAGCCACGAATGTTTCGTACTACATACCATGCATCGTCGTTCATCACCATTTTAACAAGTACATATCCGGGGAAAACTTTTCGCTCGACCTCTTTGGGTTTGTTGTCCTTAATTTCGGTTACCATTTCTGTCGGAACACGGATTTCCTGAATAAGATTTTCAAGTCCTCTGTTTTCGACAGTGGTTTTAAGGTTAGATGCTACTTTGTTTTCATAACCTGAATATGTGTGAACAACATACCATCTTGCTTCACTGTCTGGCATAAGTATCTCCTCCGAAAGTATGGAATCAGTTTCCTGCTACATTCATTACAAGTCCGAAAAGGAACTGTAAGCCGTAGTCAAGACCGAAAATTATTACACCAACAATAATCATCGCAAGCAGAACAATGCCTGTGTTTTTGAATGTTGACTTTGGTGTAGGCCATACAATCTTTTTGATTTCACTTTTCGTATCACGGAAGAATTTTGCTATACCCTTACCCATTTTCTTGAATATATTGGGCTTCTTTTCCGGCGTTTTATTCTTTGCCATAGCTATCCTCCGTTCAATTACTTCGTTTCCTTATGCAGAGTATGCTTCTTGCAGAATCTGCAATACTTGTTCATTTCAAGCCTATCCGGATCGTTCTTCTTGTTCTTCATAGTGTTGTAATTGCGTTGTTTGCACTCTGTGCAGGCTAGTGTTACTTTTACTCTCATTGACGGCACCTCCCGGTATTTCGGTTTCAATCTGCACTCTCCGTGCAGAGAGCGACAGACACTCGGAATATTTTAGCCTCCCTCAAAAAAGCACAAAAAAATAACCCCTGTTTTTTGAGGTATAATAAATATACCACACGCAAGGGTTATTTGTCAATAGTTTTTCTGATTTATTCCGATAATTTTTTCAAAAATTTTAATTTTTATTGCTGTGTAAGGTTATCAGCGATATATTTTTTCTGTTTTTTAACCTTTTCGGGCTTAATGTTTTTGCCTCTGAGTTTTCTTGCCTCCCGTGCAATTTTCTGTTCATTCGGCTTAAACTCGGAAATAAGCATATCGAACTTATTGTCGTCCTCAATCGCATTAAACAATATATATGTAATAATGCCCTTTACATCAAGGTCGCCTGCGTTATAGAAATCCGACAGGTTTTTTGACAGTTTTCTGAGTGAATTTTCGTTTGCAAAAGCCACATACTGCTTAAACTTCGGCACAATCTTTTCGTCGGCAAATGTGATTCCCCTGAACGATTCATAATGATTTTTTTCGTAAGCTATCTCCTGTTTCAGTTCCGGAAAATACGCTACCATTCTGTTTGCAAGAAACAGCGGGTCAACATTACTCTCGCCGTTTTTCTTCTTTTTCTTCTGAGTCTGCTGTACGGCAATCTGTTTTGGTCCTCTTATCGTTTCAACAAAGTCGTTGCCGATGTTTTCAGCCTCTTTTGTGTCATCGCAATCAGGGTCAAAAAGCCATGTTGCAATAGTTTTCCAGTTGTTGTCGGGTTCGTCGCCAACCATTGAACACGAACGCATAAGCACACGCTTTTTGTCGTTATAATAGACAATGCTGTAAGCAATATCGCCTGTAAACAGTGCAGTAAGTTCTTTTTCTGACGGTGCAACGACTTGTTTTGTAAAGCCTTTTTTTGTGAGTTCGTCTTCAACTTTACCTGATATTATTTCAAATGCCTTAGTTATTTCCATTTACTATCTCTCCTGAATAAAATATCGGGGAATATTCGCATTAAATAATTATAACATACTATTTTCTGTTTGTCACGGATTTTTTATCGCTGATATATTACAAATTCAGCTTTTTCCGTACACGAAAACGCCTTTGTGACTTCCTGCATATCAACATCAAGATTTATGCATAAATCATTGAGAAGAAAATCCTCAAATTTGTCGTATTCCGACGGAACAATAAATGTATTGTCAGCAATTCGTATCATAAGCGACATATCACTTCCGCTGTCCTTTATGTCGTTAAGCATAAGCGTGATTTTGTCAATTTCCGAGAGAAAATACGAGTACGAATGACCACGCACGGAAAATGTCATAATATTGTTTCTAACCTGAATAATGTCATCTTTTTCGATAATTATTATTTTCATAACAATTCGCCCCGAAAATCATTTCTTTTTACATATAATAGCACTTATCTTTCAAAAACTCAATATCATTATTCAATTCATACTTCACGATGATTTCCGACTTCAAATTGTAACATAGTTTCAGCGTTGTGCATAAACTGTTAGTACAGAACAGTGAGGTGATTTTTATGGGCAAGCCTTTGATTATGATGCCGTCAGTGACTTATGCATTAAAAGGCCGCCAAATCCTTGCGTCACACGGCATAAGAGCCGAAATTGAGCGTACACCAAAGCACGGTGAAAACCGCAGCTGCGGTTACAGTCTTTATGTCGAAAATAAAACAGACGAGGCAGAAAAAATACTCAGAGAACACGATATAAAAACTCTCGGACGGACAGAAAGGGAGAATGTGCCGTGATATATCTCGACAACTCAGCAACAACCTTTCCAAAGCCATGGACGGTTCAGAATGCTGTCAATAACTCGCTGAAATATTCCGCAAATCCCGGACGCAGTGGTCATAAACTGTCGATAAAAGCGTCTGAGGAGATTTTTCTTGCACGAAAAACAGCGGCGGAATTTTTTAATGCAAAAAACGAAACCGATGTCATATTCACGCTTAACTGTACAATGTCAATGAATATGGTGATAAAAGGTATGTTAAAAAGCGGCGACCATGTTGTCGTATCCGAAATGGAGCATAATGCGGTAATGCGACCGCTCGAAAAAATGGCGGAAAAAGGTGTGACATTCACTCAGGCGGCAGTTTTCCCTGAGGATAACGACAAAACCGTTGATTCATTCCGCAAGGCAATAAACGCTAAAACCAAGATGATAATATGTGTTCATGCCTCTAATGTATGGGGCATAAAACTTCCGATAGAGCGAATATCGGCTCTTGCACACGAATACGGTCTTTTGTTTGCCGTTGACGCCGCACAGAGTGCAGGAATTGTACCGATTGATGTACAGCAGAGCGGTATAGATTTTCTTTGTGTAGCCGGACACAAGGGACTGTACGGAGTTATGGGAACAGGTATCCTTATTTTGTCCGAAAACGCAATTCCCGACACGATAATCGAGGGCGGCACAGGGAGCAATTCCGTTTCATTTGAACAGCCTCAGGAACTTCCTGACCGTTTTGAAAGCGGCACACCGAATGTCAGCGGCATTGTCGGACTTCGTGCCGGAATACAGTTTGTGCGTCAGAAAAAACCCGAAAATATCGCTAAGCATGAATTTATGCTTATACAGCGTTTATATAGAGAACTCGCAAAGATGAAAAAAATCAGACTTTATATGCCAATGCCAACTCCTCAGTATTTTGTGCCGATACTGTCATTCAATATTGATGGCTACGACAGCGAAACCGCCGCCGCAATTCTCAACAAGAATAATATTGCAGTTCGTGCAGGACTTCAATGCAGTCCTGCCGCTCACAAGATGTGCGGTACACTTGAAAGCGGAGCCATAAGAATTTCGCCGTCAGTCAGCACAAAAACATCTGACATTGACTATCTTGTTTCTGTTCTTAAAAAATTATGAAAACAATCGGAATTTAATCGGGGTTGCAACGCACGGCAATCCCGAATTTTTCTGTTGTGACACAAAAAAACTCAAAAAACTGTTGCAAACACAATTCAATATGATAAAATAAGACTATAACAGTGTGGAGAGTGGAGTGTGGAGTGTGGAGTTATTGTGTGGACGGCAGGTTGTTGCGTAAAGATTAGTTTATCATAACCGTTAGTTGTTGCGTGAATGATAACAAAAGACTAATCTCGCAGAACAGTCGGCTTAATGGTAACAATAACTTTAAACGCAATTTGCCAGCGGAGGCACTCCTCAAAAATGAGTGTGACAGTAAATTTGTGCGTTAAGTTTAGTTTGTTGTGATATTGAGTTGTTGCGTAGAATGATAACAATAACTTATGCCGCAGAAAAAAACTTAACGGTAAAAAGTAAGTATGAATGCGAATCGGGTGCGGCAGCTTGCCGCTTGACAGCGGAGGCACTCCGCCAGCTTGCCGCACAAAAAAGGAGAGGAATAAAAGTGTGGGACGCAATCGTGACAGCTTATGACTGGTTTGTGGCACTTATGGTGACATTCAAGGTTACTGATGTGCTGGATATAGTCGTAGTGTCGTTCATTATATATAATCTTATCAAAATCGTGAGAGAAACCCGTGCAGAACAGCTTGTAAAGGGTATTCTTATATTATTATTGGCGTTTGCGGCGTCAAGTATATTCAATCTGAAAATGCTGTATTCGCTGTTTACATCGTTTTTTCAGTTTTCGGTTCTTGCAATTCTCATTGTATTCCAGCCGGAACTCAGAAGAGCTTTGGAACAAATCGGACGCAGTAAAATCGGAAAATACTGGAATAACCTTTCTCAGTCAAACGGTATAGAAGAAGAAAAAATCAAACAGACCAAGCGTGGAATTAAATGTGTTGTCGAGGCGGCGTCGAATTTTCAGAAATCAAAGACAGGTGCTTTGATTGTGTTTGAGCGTGAAACCAAACTCGGTGACATCATTGATACGGGTACAATCGTTGACGCTGAACCGTCAGTGCCTATGATAGGCAATATATTCTTTAATAAGGCACCCTTGCACGATGGTGCAGTAGTAATCCGTGACGGCAAAATTTATGCGGCAGGCTGTATTTTGCCGCTTACAAAAAACAACAGCACAGTCAGCGTTGACCTCGGCACAAGACACAGGGCGGCTCTCGGTATAAGTGAAAACAGCGACGCAGTTATCGTTGTTGTATCAGAGGAAACAGGCACAATCTCAATGGCATTAAACGGCGTAATTACACGCAACTATACCCGTGAAACGCTTAATGTCGCCCTCGAAGAACAGCTTATTCCAAAGACATCAGAAAAATCAGACCGTATTCCTATAATCACGAGTATTGCGAGCCTGAGGAAAGGAAAAAAGAATGAAAAAGACAAGAAGTAAACTGAGTATCGGCAAGCTGTTTTATAACGATAAGTTTGTTATGATTTTTTCTGTTTTTGTCGCATTCATTATGTGGATAATCGTTTCGACAACATCGCAGGAATCAACGATTTTTACAATAACCGATATTTCCGTAACCCTTCCCGAACTCAGCAACGACCTGAGATTTTTCAACACCGAAGACCTCAAAGCCGAAGTCAAAATCTCCGGCAACGCAATAGTAGTTGCAAGCGTTACGAACAGCGATATTTATATTTCGCCGTCAGACACCAGCAAAATCACAGAACCCGGCACATATACCCTCAGCCTTGTACCGAAAAAAAGCGGCGTAAAAACCGATTATAACTTTGAGTCAACCGTTTCGCCGTCAAAAATAGATGTATATGTTGACAGATACGCCGAGCGTGAAATAACAATAACTGACAAAATTGATGTAAGTTCCGTTGATCCGTCGTCTTATGCCTCAACGACAATACTCTCTCAGCAGACTGTCAAAATTACAGGTGCTGAATCCGTTGTCAACAGTATTGCCGAGGTTGACGCAGAATATAAATTCGACTCCACTCTCTCAAAAACCACAGTGGTAAAAGCACCTCTTGTATTCTATGATTCAAGCGGCAATCAGGTTATAAGCGAGTATATCACTTCTGACATAACCTCGGTTGACGCAACGGTTCCTGTATTAAAGCTTAAAACCGTCGATATTGTTCCGAATATTATCAATATGCCGGCTTCACTTGACTTTGACACTTCAAGGATAAAGGTATCTCCGTCAACAATCAATATAGCCGCTCCTGATGATGTGATTGATACCATCGGTTCCGTTTCAACCTCAGAAATTGACTTCTCAAAAATCAACATCAAAAACAACAAAGTAACAACAGCTCTTGTTATTCCGTCGGGCTGCAAGAACCTCGACCAGATTTCGTCCGTAGATGTTGAGTTTGATATGACCGGTATGGTCACCAAAACCCTCACAATAGACCGATTTACTGTCATCAATGAAAGTTCTGACCGCAAGCCGACTGTTTCTACAAAATCCCTTGATGTCACACTTATCGGCTCAAAAGAACAGATTGACGCAATAACTCCCGCACATCTGACCGCTGTCATTGATATGCAGCAGAAAAACAGTTTTGTCGGCTTTGTTGAAATGCCCGTCACAATCAACATCAACAGTAAATTTTCAAGCTGTTGGGTTTACGGTTCCTATACCGCAGATGTAAATGTAATCAAAAGTTCATAATTACAGTGTTATGCCGCTGACAACAAAGTATGAATACAATTTGTTGTCAGCGGCAATTATTTTGAGAACAATGACTGTCTGTTATATCTGCTTGTTCCAATGCATAAATTCATCATATGCAACAATAATTTTCATTCCTGATGCATAAACTGATGGCTTGAAAGCGAACCGCTACGCAGAAATAACTTCAATCGCAATTATACATTATTATCTGAACATTTCCTGTATTCCGTCAAGAATATTCTGTGCGGTGTTTATTGCCTTTGAGGCTTTTCGTTTTGACTTATGGTTGTTTTTCATCATAACCGAGCTTACCAGTCCGAACAACATTCCTGCTGCAACTCCTGCACCTACGCCTTTTACAACATTCATAGTATTTCTTGCCATAATAAATATCCTCCATAATATAATCAGTGTTTTAACACACAACATAAGTATGCCCCCTTTTTAATGCGTAATTCGTAATGCGTAATGCGTAATTATTATAACCGTGAGTTTATGCGTTGATATGACTTATTTGTAAAGATGACTTCGTGCGAAATTTCCTTAGCACATTAAGCTGACAAAACACTCAACAATTATTTATTATTCCGAATTTTAAAAAATTTATTTACGGAGCAGAAACAGACTGATGTACAGCATAAACTCTGAACTCAATTCATCATCCATGATTCCTCACTACTGACCCCTAAGTGTTCTTGTCACTGTAAACAATATTTTTTTAAAAAAACTTTGAGTTTTGGACAAGTAACCGTTTTTAGTGATTTGCTATAATTTTTGGTATCTTTTATTTGACAAACTGACGAAATATAGTTATAATTTGGATATAAATTGTTTTTAAACTATTTTGAGGAATCGTATGATTTTCAGGAAAGAAGGATTTTATTATGGCTGCAAAGAAAACTACTGCTGCTAAGGCAGAAACTAAGACAGAAACAAAGGTTGAGGCTAAGACAGAAGTTAAGGCTGAAACAAAACCTGCAACAAAGTGCGGTACTAAGAAATGTGCTGCTAAGGCTAAGGCTGAAACAAAGCCGGCTGAAACAAAGACAGAAGTTAAGGCTGAAACAAAGGTTGAGGCTGCTCCTGTTGCTCCGGTAGCTCCTGTTGAAGTTAAGCCTGCTGAGCCGACAGTATCAATCACACTTGAATATCAGAACAGCAAGGTATCAATGGACAGCGTTGTTGCAAACATCAAGGCTGCTTATGCCGCAGAAGGCAAGACAGACGAAATCAAGAGCATCGAAGTTTATGTTCAGCCTGAAACAAAGACTGCATATTACACAATCAATGGCGGAAACAATGGTAAAGTAAACTTTTAATCGCTGCAAATTCAACATTGACAATAAGCCTGTATGTTACGGATAATCCGTGCATACAGGCTTTTTTTCGTGCAAAAACACATCATACATATATTTTTTATTCAAAAAGAAATTTATTATTGATTATGCAGTAAAAATATGCTAAAATATAAAACAATGATAAAAATATGACTTTCTGTGCATTTTTATTATGTAATTTTAAACAGGAGGAATTTTATATGGTTAAGCATATAGTTCTTTGGAAAATCAAGGACGATGACAACAAACAAAAAAACATTGACCTTATGATTGAAATGCTGACATCACTGGTCGGAAAGATTGACGGTCTTGTCGGAATAGAAATGGGATATAATTTTGATGTTTCGTCGGAATATGATGTTGTGCTTTATGCAACATTCAAAAATGCCGTTGCACTCAAATATTATCAGAATCACCCTGA
>JBJFIB010000130.1:0-9577 GCA_051894195.1 Acutalibacteraceae bacterium | reverse complement strand
TCATACGGCACAACATCAACAAGAGTATGGAAACCGACAAAGTCCGGTACATACAGTGTCCGCACAAAAGTTAAGGACTCAACAGGCAAGGAAGTTATCAAGGACTTCACACTTACCGTAAAATGAACGCTTGCCGATAATTCGACAATCAGCAAAGCAACTTTCAACAATGTTGATGTCAGATACGAGTAATATATCACTTTACTCAGTACAAATGCATAAAAAATAACTAAACTCTGAACAGAAAACCGGGTAGCCCGAATGGGTTGCCCGGTTTTTGTTCGTAAGCTGTCTTAGTGTGACAGTCAGCACTACGATAATTATATACAGCCGTAATTCACTATTGTATATGTTGTTTGCCGTTATTGTAACAGTAATGTCTATGGTGACAGCACGAGAAATCCGAAAAGATAACAAGAAAATCCTGTTTTATCAAGGATTTTGACAAAAATTGTAACATAATCAAATAATAACAAATTATAAAAATCGTTGTAAGGCTTTATTTTCTTTTTAAGTATTACAATTTTTCAGAGAGCTGATTAACTGCATCTATAAATATTTTAGAATTGAAACGGTGTATATCGTGATTGCTTTCAAGCTCAATCAATTCGCAGTTTTTAATCAAACTTACAGCCTTTCTTGCCTGTTCGTCAGAGCTGGCAGCCATCAGAATACCATTATCTGTATAATTATCCTTTGCGTGCAGGAAGGTTGTGGGAACTTTTATATCTGACATAAGTTTTTCGTGTGATATTTCACTGTGCCAGCTATAATCATAAAAATGCTCACCAAACTGCATATCGTATTCATTGATATACATAAACATAAAGTTTATAGATTCAGGCATAAAGAAATATTGAACATTTTCGTTTGGATGCTGTTCATGATATTGTTGTGCATAATTTGCCAGACCGTCCATAGAGCTTGCCATATATAGTTGTCCCCATAAACAGTGACGCATATAATATGACTCCCAACATTCTGATTTATCACTTTGCAGATATTTGTGCATAACTTTATATGTATCCTGATATGCAAAGGATTTTTCAAAATATTCTTTTTCTGTTGAAAATACAGGCGGGTCTTCAAGAACTGCACCAATGATTTTATCTCCGCCATATGCGGCAACATATGAAGCAAGAAGTCCTCCTGAGGAATGTCCTGAAACAACAGTATTTTCCTTTATAACATTATTAACAAACCAAATTAAATCGTCACCATTTTCTTTGAGATAATATTTTTTTTCGTTGTGTGAGGATTCTCCGTGACCGTAGCAGTCAACGGCATATATGTGCCAATTTTCACTTAGTGTAGGAAGAACACGGGTATAATCTTCCCAAGCTCCTGTTTGTCCATGAATAAGTAAAAGAGCATTTCCATTGTCAGGACCCTCGGCATAATTTATAACTGAGCCGTCAGATAAAGTGATTTTCTTTTCCTCGAAACCAGCGTCAAGCGTTCTTTGCATATCTGCTTGCCAATAATGAGTACACTGATAGAAATATATTGAAATTAAAACTGCTATAATAATTATTATTCCTAAAATTATTAGTGCGATAATTTTTCCAATCTTTCTTTTCTTTTTTGACTTTTTCTGAGCTGTTTCCATTTTAATATCCTCCATTTAAGTATTCTTGTTTGGATAATATGCGTCCATAATTTCCTTGATTTGTTTCATAAAGGTATCAGAAGGAACCAATGCTATACCTTTTGTTTCCGGATTTTCGTCACCAAGTACAAGCAGAACATCTCCTGCTTTAAGATTCATAGTATCTCGTGCGGCTTTCGGAATAACAACCTGACCACGCTCTCCAAGAACGGTTGTTCCGAAAATATGTTTACCCTTTGGTGCGATTGGAAAAGGGGTTTCTTCTTGCGAAAAGTGAAGTAAATCATCAATAGAAACATTATAAAGTTCTGCTAAGGCGTCGCAATTTATAATATCAGGAATAGACTCTCCGTTTTCCCAACGGGAGATAGCTTGTCTTGAAACACCGATTTTTTCTGCAACATCTTCAATAGACATCTTATTGGATTTTCTAAGAAATACAAGATTCTTACTTATGTTAATTTTAGGATTTTTCATATTTTTCGTACCTCCATAGCTATATTTTATATTCAGTCAAGGCTATTTGCAACCAACCTTATGTAACAAGTAATGTTATGTTTGCTATACATATATTATTTATAAAATGAAGTATATAAAATAACTGAATGAGATTATCATAATAATCTTATGAAAAAAATTATGTATAACAACAAAAAATTTAACGCAACAGAAAAAATTAACTTTAAAACAATAACAGTCCAAATAAAGATTAACAAGTTTATGTTACTTTTTGCAAATGTCAATTTCGATAATATAATACTTATTTTTTATTGTTGATACAATTATAAATATATGTTATGATAGCCTTGGAAGTGGTTATAATGAAAAATAAAAGTATAAAAATCGCAGTTATAGGTGGAGGTGCCGCAGGTCTTGCCGCAGCACTTACCTGTGGTGAACGGTTCGGACGGGGCAGTACCGCAATAATCGAAAAACAAGCCCGCACAGGAAGAAAACTTCTTGCAACCGGAAACGGTCGCTGTAACATAACAAACAGAAATGTCAGTCCGAAACATTATTACGGTGACAGACAGATAATAAATTCGGTTCTGTCACAATTTTCACCCGACGATTCCGAAAAATTTTTCGGCAATATGGGAATACTCTTTCGTGACGATACGGAGGGCAGAGTTTATCCCCACAGCAATCAGGCGTCAACGGTTCTTGACTGTATGCGTATGAGGTGCGAAAAACTTGGCGTAGAGGAATTGTGCGGATTCAGCATTACATCAATAAAGCGTGAAAACGGCTTGTTCCTGATAAATTCGCCCGAAATGACGCTTAAAGCCGAAAATGTGATTTTTGCAACAGGTTCACAGGCATCGAATTTGCTTGGTTCTGATGACAGCGGATATAAGCTCCTGAGTTCGCTCGGAATTGAACACACGCCGTTGTTCCCTGCACTTTCGCCGGTTTATACAAAGGAAAAATACAAAAATCTTAAAGGTGTTCGTGCAAAGGGCAGTGTGTCGCTTGTTGCAGACGGCAAAGCTATAAAAAAGCGTGACGGAGAAATTCAGTTTACCGATTACGGAATTTCGGGAATATGCGTCTTTGAAATTTCACGGTTCGTAAATGAATTTTTTATGCTGAGTTCAATCGGCGGCAAAAAATATAATAATATAAAAATTTCGCTTGATGTTATGAGTGAATATTCCTTTGATGAATTATGCACCTACTTAAAGAAATGCCGCAGGATTTTTGCAGACAATAAGACACAGGATATACTTTCGGCTGCATTAAGCAAGAAACTTTCGCAGTCAATAACGGAATATTGCCGCCTTGAACGAAAACAATGCGATAAACTGAATGATTCCGAAATCAAAAGGATTGCAAATGCAGTAAAAAATTTCATCTTTACACCCATAATTTCCGATGGCTACAAATCGGCACAGGTCAGTGCAGGCGGCATAGGCTCGGAATATATCGACCCCGAAACGCTTATGTCAAGAAAAGTAAAAAATCTGTATGTATGCGGTGAACTTCTTGATGTTGACGGCGACTGTGGAGGCTATAATCTGCATTTTGCTTTCGGCAGCGGAATGATACCGTCAAAATACATTAAATGAGGACAACAGAATGATAAGGATAAACGATATTTCACTTCCGCTTGATTACAGCGACGAAACACTGAAAAAAGCGGCGGCAAAAAAATTAAAAATAAATATTTCCGAAATAAAATATGTATCCCTCTACAAACGCAGTGTTGACGCAAGAAAAAAGAACAATGTGCATTTTCAGGCAACGCTTGATGTAAAGCTCAGTGGAAAAGAACAGTATATTGCCGACAAAGTCAGCACAGCCTCTATCGTTGAGGAGTACAGATATGACTTGCCCCTGTCAAAGCCTCTTGCACAAAGACCTGTTGTTGTGGGCAGTGGTCCATGCGGACTTTTTGCCGCTCTTATTCTTGCACAGGCAGGACAACAGCCGGTTCTGATTGAGCGTGGGCGAGATGTTGACAGCCGCACAGCTGATGTCGATAAATTCTGGACAACGGGAATACTTGATACAACATCAAATGTTCAGTTCGGAGAAGGCGGAGCAGGAACATTTTCTGACGGAAAGCTTACAACCGGCACAAAAGACAGCCGCACACGCAAGGTTCTGAGTGAATTTGTTGAAAACGGAGCACCACAGGAAATACTCTATCTTGCAAAGGCACACATAGGAACGGATAAACTCAAAACAACTGTAAAAAATATCCGTAAAAAGATTATATCACTCGGCGGCGAGGTGCTTTTTGAAACGACGCTGACAGGCTTTAAGACAAAAGACGGCTGTATTACCGCCGCAGTGACGGAGCATAATGGCAAGGTTCAGGATATACCTACTGATAATATAATTCTTGCGATAGGACACAGTGCAAGAGATACATTCAAAATGCTTTCTGACAGCGGCATAAAAATGGAGCAAAAAGCGTTTTCAATGGGTGCAAGAATTGAACACTTGCAGGAAAACATAAACAAACAACAGTACGGACAGTTCTGGAACAGTCCTTATCTTTCGGCGGCAGACTATAAGCTTGCCGTACATCTGAAAAGCGGACGGGGAGTATATACATTCTGTATGTGTCCGGGAGGAAGTGTTGTTGCCGCCGCAAGCGAGGAAAAACGCCTTGTAACAAACGGAATGAGTGAGTTTGCCCGTGATAAAGTAAATGCAAATTCGGCACTTCTTGTCGGAATTAACCCCGATGATTTCGGCAGTGATGATGTTCTTGCAGGCGTTGAACTTCAACGAAAACTTGAAAGCAAAGCCTTTGAAACAGGCGGCGGAAACTATAATGCACCCGTACAGCGTGTGTGTGATTTTATGAAAAAGCAGAAATCAAATTCTCTCGGCTGTGTAATTCCAAGCTATAAACCCGGTTATGAACTCACAAGCCTTGATTTGTGTCTGCCCGATTACATCACAGACTCAATGCGTGAGGGTATCGTTCTTATGGACAAAAGACTCAGCGGCTTTGCTGACGGTGACGGTGTTCTTACGGCGGTTGAAAGCAGGAGTTCGTCGCCCGTGCGTATTTTGCGTGATGAGAATATGCAGTCGGTTTCACTGAGAGGTTTATATCCTTGCGGAGAGGGTGCAGGTTTTGCAGGCGGTATTATTTCAGCCGCCGTTGACGGAATAAAAGCTGCCGAAATGATTTTGAAACTGTCAATGTGTTAAGTCCGTAAAGTCGGAATGTATAATATTATTTTTTGAGGGTATTATACATTCTGACGGCTTTTGAGGCTGCTTTGAAAAAAATAGTAAAAAATTTCAGAAAATTATAAAAAAACCCTTGACATTTTAAAAGTGCGGTAGTATAATCAATAATGTTCTCGACAGAAAACAGTCGAGAAGTTAATATTGCGGAATTGTGTAACGGTAGCACGACAGACTCTGACTCTGTTTGTTGGGGTTCGAATCCCTATTCCGCAGCCATTGTTAAGCCTTGACATTATGTTGAGGCTTAACTTGAAAATCGAGGTGTAGCTCAGTTTGGTGGAGCGCTACGTTCGGGACGTAGAGGCCGCTGGTTCGAATCCAGTCACCTCGACCAGTTGAATGCCTCGACACGCATTGTGTCTGAGGCTTTTTGTTTGTTTTATTTTATAAATCCCTGAATTATTGAGAAAAACTCGGTAGTTCAGGGATTTATTCGTATCTTTTGAAAATATATTGGCTCTTTATCAATAGTTCGGATAAAACCGAAAAAATGAGTTGAACTCTACAAGGCAATAGAGCGTGATTGTTCAGGATACTGGAAAAACGAAAGATGATTATGCAGCATAAAAGTGAATTGAAGACTTAAAATCATCATCGGAATAATACATACATAACATATATAAAAATCAACAGTTCAAAGGTGCCTGAATAAGCAGCTTTTGGACTGTTTTTGTTTTTTTAAGAAATTTTGTTGCACTTTTGTTGCACTTTGCAGAGTATAATAATAAATAAAAATAAAATTTAGCTATTTTTTGTTTAAAATATACTATTAAATTGTATTGTTTGTATGTTATAATAGAATAAAATCTTACCTTTGGAGGAATTATTATGGAAATCAAAACTAATATCAGCAATCAGAACCTTATCATTTCTTTGAGCGGCAGACTTGATACAATCACATCATCTCAGCTTGAAGATGAAATCAAACGCTGTAACCTTGAAGACTTTGAAACAGTAACTCTTAACCTGCGTGAACTCGAATATATTTCGAGTGCGGGACTGCGTGTTGTCCTTATGATACACAAAAAGACCTCAAAGCTCGGCAAAAAGCTCGTACTTGTAAATGTCAGCAATATGGTAATGGAAATCTTTACTATGACGGGAATGGCTGATTTTCTTAATATCGAAAAATCATAATTAAAAATTCGGGGTGAGTTACCGTATGAATGAAAATGTACTGAAACGAAATTCCACTACAATAAACCGAAAATATACGGAATATTTTCTGCCCACAGTTCTTACGGCTATGGCGACAAATATAGCATTCATCATTGACTCGATAATTGCAGGCAATATTCTCGGAAAAAACGCCCTGTCTGCAATAAGCCTTTTGTCGCCGGTAGCACAGCTTTATTTTTCGCTGACGATTATGTTCGGACTTGGTGCGTCAAGTATTATTGCCGTCGCAAAGGGCAAAAACGACAACAAAAAAGCCAATAGGATTTTTACATCAGCATTTGTGGCGGTTGCAATCCTGTGCGTTGTGCTTATCGGAGTACAGCTTGCGTTTGCTGACGGAATATGTACGCTGCTTACAAAAGACAGCGTTCTTCACTCAATGCTGTATGATTATTACATACCGTTCATAATCGGAACGCCGCTCAATCTTATTCTTTTGTGTTCGATTTACTTTATACGCACGGACAACAGACCGAAATTTGCATCAAACATAATCATAATTTCAAGTGCGGTAAATCTCATAATGGACTATGTGTTTATGGGTGTGCTGAATATGGGCATAGGCGGTTCAGCGTGGGCAACCGTAGCAGGAAATTTCGTGGGCTTTGTCATTATGATAACGCACTTCATATCCAAAAAAAGTACACTGCATTTTGATTTTTCAATTCTTAAAACACCTAAGGAATTTTTCTCGATTCTTGCAAATCTCGTTACAGTTGGCTTGTCGGGTGCATTGGGAACAATGCTTATTACGGTAAAAATGTTCTTCCTCAATTTTCTTATTCAGAGTGTAGGCGGCAGTGACGCTATGGCGTCATACTCGATATGTTCATCAAGTCAGATTTTTATGTCAATGTTCATAACGGGTGCCGCACAGACTATGATACCGATTATCGGCGTTTGTCTTGGCGAAAAGGACTATGACGGAATACGCTATGCGTTCAGGCGGGCTGCAAAAATCCTCGCAATATCAAGCGGCGTAATAATGCTTTTTATATGTGTTGCCCCCGAACCTGTTATAAGGTTGTTCGGAATTACCGCCGAAAACGATATTTTAAATGCAATTCCTGCAATGCGTATAAATGCACTGTCGTTTCCGCCGCTTGCGTTTTCATTTTTGCTTTTGTATTACTATATGGCAACACAGAGAAAAGCAATTTCAACGACTATTGCCGTTCTCAACGGAATTGTAATACTCATTCCGTCGGCACTGATTTTGTCACAGCTTTTCGGAATAACAGGCGTTTGGATATCGTTTGTTGTCGCACAGGTCGGCACGCTTATTGCCGTTTATATTATAACGCTTGTACTCAGAAAAAAATCAAAGGGAAAATACAACAGCTTTTATCTCATACCGTCAAGCAACAATGAAATTATTTCGCTGTCGTTCAAGGGTACAAAGGAAAACGCATCGGGAGTTTCGCTTTATCTTACATCATTTCTTACATCTCACGGTGTCGAGAAAAACAAGGCAAACAGAATAGCCGTTGCCGTTGAGGGAATTTCAGCCGACCTTGCACAGCGTACAGAAAAAACCAAAAAAGCCGATATTGATATTCGTGTGATAATCGACAAAGACGAAACAATAATTTCAATCCGTGAAAACGGAAAGCCGTTTGACTATACATTCACACAAAAAGATGAAGGTACAATCTCGGATATAAAGGTTGTTAGATCCATTTCAAAAAGCGTTGAATATTCAAATGTACTCGGCTTTAACAGGCTGATAATTAAAATATAAAAATTTTCAGAGGTGATTTAATTGAATAATAAAAAATATACCCTTACAAAGACAGAGTACGGTATTTATTTTGACTTTGCAACCAACCCGAAAGGTACGGCGTATAATATTCCTCAGTTTCTTACATTTGATAAGGATACAGATGTTTTAAAGCTGAAAGAGGCAGTTGAAAAGGCTGTTGAGGCTCACCCTTATCTCAGAACCCGACTCAGCACAGACGAAAACGGAAATGTTTATAAAAGCATTTGTGACGAACCTGTAAATGTTGAAATCAAGGAAATCCGTGACGCTGAATTTAACAAGAGCGATTATGTATATCCGTTCGATTTGCTTAAAGACTGTCTGTGCAGATTTTGTGTATTCAGAACGGAATCATCAGTTGTGCTGTTTTGTGATATACACCATATTATTTTTGACGGTTTTTCGTTACAGCTTTTTATGGCGGATATAGACAGGGCATTGAGCGGTCAGCCGCTTGAAGTTGAAACATACACCGGAAACGATGTTTCTGAGGAGGAGGCACAGCGACTTCTTACACCCGAACTTGACGAGGCAAAAAATTATTACAATTCGGTTTTCGGCGGACTGGAACTCGAATCCGTTCCCATTAACGATAAAAACGACGGCAAACCTGTTGCAAAAAAATTCCGCTATGATTTTACTTCATTCAATGCAGACGATATAAAGAATTTTGCACACTCACACGGTATAAAGTCAAGTACATTTTTTACAGGTGTGTTCGGTCTGGTTCTTGCAAAGTTTTCGGGGGCAGAGGAAAGTCTGTTTTCGACTATCTATAATGCACGAAACAAAAAACTTGCAAGAAGCTGCGGAATGTTCGTAAAAACCTTGCCCGTATATTGCAATTCAAAGAAGAATGACGACATAGAACAATACCTGAAAGAAATTGATGTACAGCTTGACAACAACAGAAAATATGATTTGTATTCTTATGCCGATATATGTTCGGATATGCAGATTAGTCCGAAATCGCTTTTTGCGTATCAGGGAAATGCTTGGCAGAGTGTAAATTTCGGCGGCAAGCAGATTATTATAGAAACAATTCCGTCACCTGACGCAAAGTCATCTTTGACGGTTGAGGTTTTCAGACTTAACGGCAAATTCTTTGCAACCGTTGAATACATGTCGGATTTGTATGAAGAAGAATCAATGCAGATGTTCATACGCTGTTATGAAAAGACCGTAAGTGAGTTTTTGTTAAAGCAGAATTTAAGTGAAGTTGATATAACCGACAGCGAACAGCTTGCACTTATCGACAGCTTTAACAAGACAGAAAAATCCTATGACACAAGCAAAACAGTTGTGGATTTGTT
>JBJFIB010000129.1:0-2001 GCA_051894195.1 Acutalibacteraceae bacterium | reverse complement strand
GCTTGCAGAGGGTAAAGAGATTAGTGAATATACATTCTCAGTGGACGGTACCACAATAACACCTACACAAAAACAGGGTTATTACTGCATTGACATAAAGAATGTCAGAGCGGAAAAGCTTGGAATATCATTTAGTGTAAGTGTAAACGGCGAAGAAGTAATCACAAATTACTCTGCTCTCAGCTATGTGTATAAGGTTATGGAAAGTGATTCAACAGATGATAACCTGAAAAATCTTGTAAAGGCGCTTTATAACTACAACCGGTATGCACTTGCATATATAACAGCATAAAAAAGGAGGACTTACCGTGAAAGAAGAATACATTAAACCTGAAATGGAAGTAGTTGAATTTGAAACAGAGGATGTTATCACCACAAGCGCTATTGACCCCGTGCTTGAAGAAAATGAACTTCCGATTATGTAAATAAAAAAATAACAAAAATATGGTAGCCGCACTGTTTAGTTACGGTGCGGTAACATATTTTAAAAAGTTTATTAGGGAGTTATTAGTATGAAACTCAAAGATGGATTTGTAACCCATATGTTTGATGATACACAGGTTTTAATCGGAACAGAAGAAGTATCCTTTAAAGGCATTGTAAACAGCAACAGAACTGCTGCTTTTATTGTAGATTGCCTTAAAACCGATACAACCGAAAGTCAGATAGTTGAAAAAATGCTTAAAAAATATGATGTTAACAGGGCAGTCGTTGAAAAGGATGTACATCTGATTATTCAAAAGCTGCGAGGCATAGGAGCAATTGATGAATAAGCAGAGCTTTGAGGAGTACCTTAAAAATCACGATAGGCTCGTTTACAGAAATACAGGTACAAGTATGCTTCCGCTGTTAAAGCAAGGAAGAGACTTTTTCATAGTTGAAAAGCTCAATAACCGACCTATCAAAAAGTATGATGTTGTACTATATAAGCGACAGCCCGACAGCTATGTGCTTCATCGCATTATAAAAATTGAAAACGGAAAATATGTAATAAGAGGCGATAACTGTATAAGCAAGGAATACGGAATAACCGATAACGATATAATCGCAGTTATGACAGGCTATATACGGAAAGGCAAGCAACACAGCACATCAGAATTTTTCTACAAGCTATATTCCGTCTGTCACTGTGCACTGGGGTCGTTAAGAATACTCTTGTTCAGAATTAGGTGTAAGCTATGAACGAATCAGTAAAAACAGGATATGATATGCTTTATCTTTCACTTTGTGCATTGAACGATATCACACCCGACAAAGAGCGAGTGGAAGAAATGAATAACGATATGCTTTTTGAGCTTTGTCAGAAACACAGTCTGACCTCGCTTGTTTACTATTCGCTTGCAAAGGTAATTACTCCCGAACACAGGTGGCTTGAAGCAAACGGCAAGGCTGTCAGAAAAAATATGCTCCTTGACCTTGAAAGAGAAAAAATACTTGCCTTTATGAATGATAACGGGATAAAGCATATGCCGTTAAAGGGGATAATTCTGAAGGAGCTTTATCCAAAGCCTTATATGCGGCAGATGTCCGATAACGACATTTGGTTTGATGAAAGCCATAGCAGAGAGCTTGAAAATTTTATGCGAAAGCTCGGATACACTGATATTGTAATCGGAACAGGAAATCACGACGAATACAAAAGACCGCCGGTATATAGCTTTGAAATGCACCGCACATTGTTTGAAAAAACACAGGAGCCCTTTTACAGCTACTACAAAGATATAAACAGACTTTTAGTTCGTGATAAAAACAGCAAATACGGCTGTCATTTCGGAATAGAGGACTTTTATGTATATATGTTGGCTCACGAGTACAAGCATTATTCAAACGGCGGTACCGGACTGAGGTCAGTTATAGACTGTTGCGCATATCTGAAAAAATACGAAGACAAACTCGATTTCTCTCACATAGAAACAGAAACAAAAAAGCTCGGAATTTCTGATTTCGAAGAAAAACAGCGAAGACTCTGCCGTAAATTAATAAATATGAATTTTGATATGC
>JBJFIB010000128.1:0-2003 GCA_051894195.1 Acutalibacteraceae bacterium | reverse complement strand
AAAATCATAAATTTGTAAAGGAGAGAGAAATATGCCGGGATTATACACAGAAGCCGATTATGAAAACTCTGTAATTGAGCTGTTCAGAAATGATTTGGGATACGATTACGCATACGGCCCTGATATTGACAGAGATTATTACAATCCGCTATATGAAGAAGTATTGACTGACGCTCTTTATCGTTTGAACAGAGGACTGCCTGATGATGCTATTCAGGACGCATTGTTTAAGCTGAAAAACTTTGAAAACGGAGAACTTGTGCAGAAAAACGCTGTATTTATGGACTATCTGCAAAACGGCATTCCTGTAAGATTTTTTGTTGATGGTGAGGAGCGTTCCTCTATCGTTTATCTTGTTGACTATAAAAATCCCGACAATAACTCCTTTATCGTTGCTAATCAATGGACATTTATTGAAAACAGCAACAAACGCCCCGATGTAATTCTTTTTCTGAACGGTTTGCCTGTTGTTCTGATTGAGTTAAAATCGCCGTCCCGTGAAGAAACAGATGTGTCCGAGGCATACAGGCAACTGCGAAATTATATGATGGAAATTCCGTCAATGTTCATTTATAATGCTATATGCGTTATGAGCGACCAGCTGACTTCAAAAGCGGGTACAATTACATCAGGTGAAGACCTCTTTATGGAATGGAAAACAAAAGACGGAGATTACGAAAACACACAGTATGCACAGTTTGATACTTTCTTTGAGGGAATATTCAAAAAAGAAAGACTGCTTGATATAATAAAGAATTTTATATGCTTTTCCAACGAGGGTATAAATTCTTTTAAAATTCTTGCAGGCTATCATCAGTATTTTGCGGTAAGAAAAGCTATTGAATCCACAAAACATGCAACACTTACGGACGGTAAAGGCGGTGTATTCTGGCACACACAAGGAAGCGGAAAGTCGCTTTCTATGGTGTTTTATGCTCATTTATTACAGGAAAACCTGCACAGTCCGACAATCGTTGTACTGACCGACAGAAACGACCTTGACAATCAGCTTTACAGTCAGTTTGCAAAGTGCAAGGAATTTTTAAGGCAAGAACCGATACACGCTGAAAGCCGTGAACATCTGAAATCTTTGCTTGCCGGCAGACAGGCAAACGGCATTATTTTTACAACAATGCAAAAGTTCGAGGAGTCGCACGAACCGCTTTCGGAACGCAATAATATAATTGTTATGGCAGATGAAGCACACCGAGGACAGTATGGACTTACAGAAAAGATAAAAATAACCAAAAACGAAAAGGGCGAAGATATTGCAAAGCGTGTTACAGGTACAGCCCGCATTATCCGCAACACTTTGCCAAACGCTACATACATTGGCTTTACAGGTACGCCTATATCCTCAAAAGACCGTAGTACCCGTGAAGTATTCGGATATTATATCGACATTTACGATATGACACAGGCAGTAGAGGACGGAGCAACACGACCTGTTTACTATGAAAGCCGTGTAATAAAGCTGAATCTTGACGAGAAAACGCTTAAACTTATTGATGATGAATATGACATTATGGCAAATAATGCTGATGAAGAAGTCATACAAAAAAGCAAGCGTGAACTCGGACAGATGGAGGCAATTCTCGGCAATGACAATACGATTAACTCATTAGTTTGCGATATTCTCGACCATTACGAAAACAACCGTAAAAATCTGCTTACAGGTAAAGCAATGATTGTTGCATATTCCCGACCTATTGCGATGAAAATATACCATCGTATTCTGGAACTTCGTCCCGCCTGGACAGAAAAAGTGGCAGTAGTTATGACATCAGGAAACAATGACCCGGAAGAATGGCATAAAATTATCGGCAACAAACAGCACAAAGACGAACTTGCAAAGAAATTCAAGGATAACAACAGTCCGTTGAAAATTGCCATTGTTGTAGATATGTGGCTTACGGGCTTTGATGTTCCGTCGCTTGCTACTATGTATGTTTACAAGCCTATGTCAGGACATAATCTTATGCAGGCAATCGCCCGTGTAAATC
>JBJFIB010000127.1:0-9790 GCA_051894195.1 Acutalibacteraceae bacterium | reverse complement strand
GACGCAAGGGACTTAAAATCCCTCGGTAGCAATACCGTACCGGTTCAAGTCCGGTTACCGGCACCAACTTATAGCCTCAACACGCAAATGCGGTTGTTGAGGCTTTTTTTTTTGTATATTTTACTGATTACAGAGTCGGGGGTAATATCCGGCTCTGTTTTTATTTTTGGTATTTGCCAAAACATATAAATATCATTGAAATCCATAGTAATTTATGTTAAATTATATTTATGTATTAAAATTCGTATTTATAAAATTACCGCAAACTGTCACTTTGGCGGTTGTTGAACCGTAAGAAAAAGCGAATTAAGCGAGGTAATGCGAGTGAAAAAAAGCAAAAGAAACAGCCACAAAACCGCAATTATCGTATTGGTGTTAATCATATGTGCCGTAGTTGCCCGTATTTTGTCAAAAATCGGCTTTCATAATATTTTTTTCGGTATTATACGCACCATGATTTACATAGGTCTGTATATCGGCTGGGGAATTTCCGTCAGCAAACGGGTAATGCAGGTGCAGGTACGCCGTTGCCTGATTTCTGTTTCAGGGCTGATGATTTTCTGGTTTGTTGTGCGGACAATGAAATATTTTTTTGTGACTGATATAGATACAATGCGGAATCTCTGGTACTGGTACTATTTTCCTATGCTGTTTATTCCGCTGATGTCAGTGTTTGTCGCTATGTCACTCGGAAAGCCGGATAATTATCGTTTGCCGAAATGGACATTGTTATTATATATTCCCACAATGATTTGCTTGCTGCTGGTGCTTACGAATGATTTTCATCAGCTTGCGTTCAGTTTTCCTGAGGGAGAAGTATGGTCTGATAAAAACTATGAATACAATTTCGGATATTATTTTGTAATCGGCTGGGAAATAATCTGTGCATTACTGGCATTTGTTATTATGGTAGCTAAGTGCCGATTGTCGCAAAGGAAAAAATATCTGCCGTTTCTTTTGCTGTTATGTTCCGTTATATATGCTTTTATCTATTCAACAGGAGTGGAATGGATGCAGCTTATCGGCGGCGATATTACAGCAGTACAGTGTCTGATGTTTGCCGGAATACTGGAAAGCTGTATTCAGTGCGGACTGATTCAGACAAACAGCGGTTATGGAGAGTTGTTTGAAGTCGGAACAATAGGCTCACAGATTGTCGATAATAACTATAATATCCGTTATTCATCTTCAAATGCTCCGAAACTGACGCAGGAAATTATGCGTGCTGCGGAAAACGGTGCAGTAAAGCTGGATAAGAATACTTTGCTCAAAAGCAGCCGTATTGACGGCGGTCGGGTTTTGTGGCAGGAGAACATTACGGATATTACCGCAGTGATGGAGCGGTTGGAGGAAAACAAGAAAACCATTTCGGAAAGCAACGATATTGAACAGAAAAATTATAAGACCAAAGTCAAAATAAATGCTGTTCGTGAAAAGAACAGGCTGTATGATCTTTTGCAGAAAAAAACTTCTCATCAAATTGAACTGCTTGACGATTTTATGACGCAATATGAATCGGAAAGCAATCCGAAAATCCGCCGCAGTCTGCTTGCGAAATCTGCGGTAATCGGTGCATACATAAAAAGACGGGGCAATCTGATGTTTATCAGCGAGAAATCCGAAGTAACGGATACTGCCGAACTTTCGGCGTGTCTTGATGAATCCTTTGCAAATCTGGAACTTATGGGCGTTGATTGTGCCATTGATATTCCCGACAAAAATAGAATTTATACCGTTGACGCTATCCGTATATATGATTTTTTTGAGGCTGTGACGGAATCGGCTATTGACGACATTCGTTCCGTCTGGCTGAAAGCACGGATTTCTTCGGATTTTGTTATTTTTAATATAGAAACAGAAAGCAGTGCGGATTTATCGGAGCTTTCAGAACTTGCCGACGCTTGTGCCTGTGAGGACGGCGTATGGCGTTTTACCCTCCGTATAGTAAAGGTGGGTGAACAGCTATGACGACATTTTATCTTTCTTCTGTGGCAGGTCAATCGACACTTCTGATTGCTCTTTTTCTCACACTGATTTTATCACTGCTTCTCTTGCTCGCAGAATTCGGCAGGAATCATAATAAATGGAAAAAAATATTGTTTGTGTCAGTATTTATATTTTTGTTTGTCTTGCTGGCTATTCTGTCAGACGCTTTTTCACGGATAAATGACGGATTGGAGTACAGCGTTCTGCTGCCTGTTCCGATGTGGCTGCTCTGGTGTGTTGTATTTTTTGCAGATTTTCTGTTTGCAGTGGAAATCCGTCGGTTGTATCTTGAAAAGGGGCAGACAATCAGCCGTGATTCAGTCAAACAGGCTTTTGATTTGCTGCCGAGCGGAATATGCTATTTTTCGCCTTCCGGTGCCGTCAAGTTGTGCAATATGCAAATGCACCGCCTGTTCCGTACTCTTGCACAGAGTGATCTTCAAACGCTTGACGAGCTGAATGACGCACTGGAAAATTGCGATTCATGCAGCGGTATTATCAGACTTTCTGACGAAAAACAAACATATCTTTTCCCCGACGGAAAAGCGTGGCATTACAGTCAGAGCAGCGTGACCAACAGTGACGGCATTACCTATACGGAAGCCGTGTTTTCCGATATGACTGAACTTTATCACAAGAACCTTGAACTAAAACGGCAAATCAGGCAGCTGAATGAGATTTCCCGTGAGTTGAAACAGCTTTCGGACAATGCCCTGATACTTACAAAAGAAAAAGAAGTTCTTTCCGCAAAGACAAAACTACATGACCGAATGGGTGCAGGTCTTATAGCTATGCGGCAGATTTTGCAGCATAATCAGACGGAAGAAACCAAAGGTGCCGTTGAGCTGTTCCGACAGGCAGTCAATGCCATAAAAAATGATAACGATTATCCTCAGGGAAACATTGAACTTTCCAAGTTTATGCAGGACTCTGAGGCTATTGGTATAAAAGTGAATTTGACAGGAGAATTGCCGGAACAGGAGGAGCTTTGTCATGTAATGATTCTTGCTATGCGTGAATGTCTGACAAACAGCGTGCGTCATGCTGATGCATCAACGCTGAATATTACGGTTGAAAAAGTGGAAGACAGCATTTCAATGAAGATTACAAACGACGGAAAGGTTCCCGACACTGAGGTCGTTGCAAAAGGCGGACTGCACAACTTATACCGGAATGTCACAGACTGCGGCGGAACTATGAAAATACAGTCGAAGCCGATATTTTTACTGACCGTAATTCTTCCGGTGTCAGAGGAGGACGAATAATGAAAAAGGTGCTAATTGTTGAAGATCAGCGTATGCCCCGTGAAAATATGGAGAGGATTCTTTCCGACAGCGGCAAATATGAACTGGTCGCAAGCATTAACGGTGCTGATGTTGCATTTGCAAAATGCCGTCAGCAACATATAGATTTAATACTGATGGATGTCTGTACTGCGGGAAATAAAGACGGAATTGAGGCAGCCGCAGAGATTAAAGCACAATTCCCGCAAATAAAAATCATCATTGTTACATCTATGGTTGAGGTCAGCTATCTTGAACGGGCAAGAGATGCCAAGGTGGATAGTTTCTGGTATAAGGACATCAGTCCCGAAGCACTGGTAGATGTAATTGACAGGACAATGAACGGTGAACATTTATTCCCCGACAAAACACCGAATGTAAAATTAGGTCTTGCCGACAGTACGGAGCTTACCGACAAGGAGATAGAGGTACTGCGGCTTGTCTGTGACGGACTGGATTATGGAGAGATAGCCGAAAAGCTGAATATTTCCGTAAATACGGTTAAAACCCATGTTTCCCATATCCTGCAAAGAACAGGCTATGCAAACAAAACACGGCTTGCTATTGCGGTGACAAACAAAAAATTTATTATTCCGACACTTCCAGAGGACAATCCTTAAATATGCATACTTATAATTTCCCGATTTCTTAATTTGAAGTCGGGAAATTTTTTTAGAAAAATGCAAAAAATCACCCATGTGGGTGATGTGGAATTTTTGAATATGCTGTACAATAATATCAGGATAGGAATTGTATTTTTATTTAAATGAATGGCGGGTGATTTCATGCGGAGAGTAGTTGTAGATATGCAAAGTGTCTTGTTTTCTGATGCAATAGCAACTGCACTGAAAAATTTTGATTCGGATTTTGAGGTTTTTCAAACTGAAAGTCCTGAAAAAACAGCGGATATGTGTGCTGATACAGAGGCAAATGTTCTTATTATGGAAGTCACTGCTTATGCACCGTGGAAAATGGAAGAACGCATGAAAATCCGGAATGAAATAAAAGCAAATTCTCCGGACTGCAAAATTGTTTTGGTTGTTGATGAAAACACCGAAAAAAAGTTAGCGGACAGGGTTCGCCGTGCAAAGAAAGACGGTCTGATTGACAATTTTATCTATGGTTCGGTGTCTGCCACATATTTGTCGGCGGTAATTGATACTCTGTGAAAAAGGCGGTAAGGCTGCCGCTCTGACCGCTGTGGATAATAAGTGAAAATAAGATTGTGAAATAAGGCAAGGAGGTTTATTATGACGAGATTATCAGGACTGTTGCTTACTGTTTGTTTATGTTGTGTATTTTTCGCCGGCTGTACATTAAGTCTTACAGCTAATCCGGAAGATTTTTTCAGGAATTCGTCGGATACAGGTTCTTCTGCGACATCAGAGAACAGCGAACAAACAAGTAAAGAAAGCAGTAAAGAAAACAGTGAAGAAACAAGTGCAGAAAGCAGTAAAGAAAACAGTGAAGAAACAAGTGCAGAAAGTAGTAAAGAAAACAGTGAAGAAACAAGTGCAGAAAGTAGCAAGGAAACAAGCAAGGAAACAAGCCAAGAAACAAGCAAAGAAACGGACGATACAACGCTTTTAAAGTTGCGTGAAAAAATAAATGATAACGATTGTATGCTGGGCGTTACCTTTATCGACTATGTGGACAGCACAAGCACTAAGGAAGATTTATGCAGCTATCTTAAAAACAGCGGTTGTGCAATTTTATATCCGTTTGTTGCGGAATGTGAGCCTGTGGTTTATGAGGGTTCGGAGTTTTATGCATTTGTGCCGTCAGACAGTAAATGCACCATTACAATATATAAATCCGGTATATCGGAAGACGGCGAATACATAGACGACAAGACCTCACCGTTGTATCAGGGCAAAGCAGGTGAAACCGTTGTTATCCGCTGTAACCTGAGTGAGATTTATTCCAATGTGCTGGTATCCGTGAAGAACGGAGCAAAGACTATGGAATTTCACCCTATGCTTTCTATGATGGACGGACATCTTGCAAAGCAAGACGGCTGTTATGACTTTTCAGTTTATGGAACAGACGGTGAACCGACTGACTCTGTTCAGTCCGCCTACGATTTATTGATGTCAAATGACGAAGTTAAGCAGTGCTGCGAAAATGGAATGACTATGTTATATACAGGCGATTCGCAAATTGTTGATGGTAATGAATGTATGCTTTTTGCACTCGGAACGGAGCATGAAGATGAATTCGTCAGAGAACAGTATTACGCCGTATCAGGCGACACAGTTTACTATTATGACGCATTTGATGATGAATGGATTATTCCAAGAGGGTGGTAAGAAACTGCCAAAGGAGGTAAGCCTGAATGAGAAGAACAAAACGAAACGGCAGCTTTCTGCTGTGTTTACTTTTTAATATGCTGTTAAATCTTGAAGGACTTATTCCTGCTGCAATTCTGCTTGTACTGCATTTCTGGCTCGGCTGGTCGGTATGGTGGGCTGTGATTGCCGCTGTAATCTGGATTCTGGGAATGATTGTCTGGATGATGCTTGTCGGCTGGCTGAGTAAATACGACAGTGTGCCTCTCTCTCAGAACAAGAATAAAAATCCGCCGTCTGAGATAAACGAAAATAAACAGTAAAAATCCGAATAAAACAAAGGGGGTTTATTTTATGGGATTATTTGATAAGAAATACTGCGATATTTGCGGTGAAAAAATCGGTCTTCTCGGCAATCGCAAGCTGGAAGACGGAAACCTCTGCAAGAACTGTGCAAAAAAGCTGTCGCCGTTTTTCAGCGAACGCCGCCATTCAACTGTGGAGGAAATCAAAGAACAGCTTGCTTACCGTGAGGAAAACGAACAGAAACTTAATGACTTCTATCCGGATAAAAACTTCGGAGCAAGCAAAAAAGTGTATGTTGATTCGGTCGGCGGCAGGTTTATCGTTACAAATATGACAGACTGGCGTATGTACAATCCGGATTTGATTGAATTCGGACAGGTCAGAAGCGTTAATACGGATATTCACGAAAACAAAGAAGAAATTTATTATAAGGACGAACAGGGCAACAGAAAAAGCTATAATCCACGCCGTTATGAATGTAATTATGAGTTCAATGTGACTATTCTGGTAGATTCGCCGTGGTTTGACGAAATCGGACTTGAACTGAGTGACGGCAACCGTCCCGACAGCCGATATACAGACCTCTACCGTGAATATGAGCGTCAGATGCACGAACTGACTGACTGTCTTTTGAACAAAAGACAGTCAGTCAGCGAAAACAATAACTTTGTCGGTGCCGCCGTACAGTCAGCAACGGCAGTGAATACGAATACAGTCGGCGGTTCAAACGAAAGTTTACCGCTTAACACGGAATGGATATGCCCGTCATGTCAGTTTAAAAACGGCGGCGGAAAGTTCTGTCAGAACTGCGGAGCCACAAAACCTGCCGCAACAAGTAATAATTGCCGATGTGCATATTGCGGTTGGACACCTGCACAGGGACAGAATACCCCTAAATTCTGTCCTGAATGTGGAAATCCGATTTCACAAACAAAATGAACATCAGGAAAATTTCAAAGGCGGTAATGATTATGGCGATTTTATCTGCGATTGCCGGAATATTCGGTTGTAACAAGGAACCGGAATATACTGTTGGCGATATACAGAGCTTTTCAATTTCATGCAATCATATGGATTTCAGTTTCGCATATTCCTTTTATATAAAAAAATCAGAGGGCGGCTGGCTGTTTTCCACTGAATGTTTTACTGACGGGAAAAGTCAGCATACGGAGTTTGAGAATTGTCCTGTAACAAATGAAGAGGTGGAGGAACTTCTCACTATTATCCGTGAAAAAGATGTTATAGACTCCCTGAGGCGTTACAAGGAACCAAAATTGAAATTTCACGCTCTTGATGAAACAACCTATTATTCATCAGTCAGTTTTGCTGACGGTAAATCAATCGGTGCAGCGACAGTTGTAAGCGGGAATGAAATAGAATCGTACTTTTACCGACTTGCCGAAAAATACGCTGATACAAAAGCAGAATCAAACGAAACGGAAATCAATCAAGACAGCAACACACCTTAAAATATATAAAAACAAAAAGGAGCGATAACTATGAGTATCTTTGACAGACTGAAAAACACAGCACAGCAGGCGGTGACTTCCGCCGTACAATCAGCAGGCAACAAGCGTGAAACCTTTACTTTTACATCTTTGCCCGAAAGCCTTGCGGAAATGCAGGCACTTCCTGAGGCAAGCCTTGACACACCGTACAAAACGGCAGCACTGACCGTTCTTGCACTCTGTGCCTATGCCGCAGACAAAAACATCGGTACAGAAATGCTTAACTGGCTGCGTGGTCCTCGTCCGCTGAACGGTTCGGATATTTCTTTCATAAATGACCGTTTCCGTGACGGCAAAACCTATCTGCCGTTTACCTATTTTGTCGGTTCAACTCCCGACAACAACTACACACCTTCACAGCCGTACAAAATTGTTATCGAAAGCAACCATGTTTCAGCGGAGGAACAGGGCTATATGAAGTTGTTCATTCCGTGTGGCGGTGCAGATTCTCCCCGTCCGATAAAACTCCGTCAGCGTGGCAGTGACAGCAAGTGGTTTCTGTGGGAACAATATCTGCTGACAGGCGTGCGTACACCGAAAGCCGCAGACCCGTGGGCATAAATAAAGGAGGTAAACATTATGGATATTATCGGTAAATGGAAAATCAAGGAACTCAATATTCCGACACTGGATGGCGTAAAGACCTTTACTCCCGAAACTCTGCCTGATGATGAGGATTTTGAGGATTACAAAAAGATGTCAACACAGTTTTTTGAGTTTGCACCTGACGGAACATTAAGTACCCTTATGCCGATTCCGGAGGATATGGTTGAGGTAGCAAAAGAGCAGGGCATAGAGGTTCGTGACGGCAATATTGCCGTAATGGACAAGACGACATGGAAAGAAAATGACGGTAAATTCTTCTTCGACAGTAAAATTGAGGGAGAATTTCTCGGTGAAACCGTTGATTCTTTTATGGAGATAAAGGTTACACCTGACGGCTGTCTGCTCCATCAGTTTGAAACAATGCTTCTGGAAAAAGCATAAAAATAATTACTTTAATCGGAGGTAAATTATTATGAAAAAATTAGTTGTTCTGGCTCTTGGTACGGCTATGGCATTGACTCTTGCAGCCTGTGGCGGTAACGGCAACAATAATAACAATAACAACAGTAATAACAGCAACAGCAGTGATACGGCAAGCAAGGTTGAAAGTCAGGTTGAAAGTCAAGTTGAAAGTCAGGTAAGCGAAAACCCGTATAATCTGGATATGAAGTCCACAGAGGCTCAGCCAATGAGTAAGGAAAGGGCAAGCAAAGAAGTTCTCAGAGAAACCGCAAATACCTATTTTGGTGGCTATAACTACTTTGAAGGCACTGAACAGGCTAACCTTACCTATGATGATGTTGTGATTCATATCGGAGTTGACCCGTCAGAGTACCGCTATGACGAAACCCTTGAAGCTGAGCTTTATACATGGTATGCCGACGGTGACGATAAGGCATCATTGAATGTTTGGTTTGTTAACGATAAACTTAATGCCTGTGGAGCTTACAATCTCTGATTGAAGAATTTTATATGTAAAAGAAACAGCAGAAGAAAAGCATTAAATCAGCTTTCTTCTGCTGTCTTTTTATCATAATATTTTGCAAACATCAACCCAGCCTAAAAATCCGGAGTATTCCTCCAATTCCTTTAAAGAAAGCTCTATTGCACTGTTAGAGCTGCCACACGCAGGAAATACCGTATCAAAGCGTTTGAGGGATACATCTAAGTAAACTTCAACTCCTGTATTTACTGCAAAAGGACAAACACCTCCAACAGCATGTCCGATTAAACTCTCAGCCTCATCAAAAGACAGCATTTTAGCTTTTGTTCCGAACTGAGCTTTATACTTTGAATTGTCAATCTTAGTATCACCTGATGTGACAATCAGTACCACCTTTTCTCCTACATGAAATGATAATGTTTTTGCAATACGGTTTTCATCGCATTGTAAAGCTTTGGCGGCAAGAGCTACTGTCGCACTTGAAATCTCAAATTCCTGTATTCGTTCATCTATTCCTTTCGTTTTGAAAAATTCTCTTACTTTTTCAATAGACATATTTTACCCACTCTCCAAAATATAAAATAACATATTTTATGATATTATGGCATATTTTTTTCAGGTTTTCAAGATGTGAAGCGACAATTTACATAATTATGATAAATTGCAATATAAAACAGCAAATGATTAAACCTTTTCAGGAATTGATATACTTGCTCAGGCAAGCCTGTTTTTATCCAAATCTCGGCAGAATACCCCCACTTCTAAGTGAACGAAGTAAGCAAAAGTGGGGGATGAATGCCGCTTTTTACTAAAATCATTGAAAATAAGTAAAATATATGCTATAATAGATACATAGGAAATATCCTAAATACGAGAGAAAGACCAACTATAAAAAGTCAATAGGAAAAATAGAAAAAAGATAAAAAGAAT
>JBJFIB010000126.1:0-9853 GCA_051894195.1 Acutalibacteraceae bacterium | reverse complement strand
GCCGAAACTACTGCAAGTGATTTTGAATATCAAATAAACGGTGACGGAACATTGGATATTACAAGATATAGAGGAAGTGCCGAAAATCTTGTAATTCCGTCTGAGATTGACGGAAAAGCTGTTACGGCAATAGGCAGTTATGCATTTAAGGACTGTGCCAATCTTACAAGCGTAAAAATTCCGGACAGTGTTACATCAATAGGCGATAGTGCATTTTATAATTGTTCCGCACTTACAAGCATAACAATTCCGGACAGCGTTAAATCAATAGGCAATTATGCGTTTTATAGCTGTGGCAGTCTTACAAGCATAACAATTCCGGACAGTGTTACATCAATAGGTGTTTGTGCATTTCATAGCTGTGTTGGTCTTACAAGCATAACAATTCCGAACAGTGTTACATCAATAGGTTATGGTGTATTTTCTTTCTGTACAGAACTTAAAAGCATAACGGTTAATTCTGGTAATCCTGAGTTTTCATCGCAAGACGGAGTATTGTTTAAAAAGGATAAAACCGTACTTATTGCATATCCATGTGCAAAATCAGAAACCACATATAAAATTCCCGACAGTGTTATATCAATAGGTAAGCATGCATTTATCAATTGTAAAAGCCTGACGAGTATAACGATACCAAACAGTGTTACATCAATAGGTGATAGTGCATTTAATAACTGTTCCAATCTCTCAAATGTAATAATACCGAACAGTGTTACATCAATAGGCAATGGTGCATTTTATAACTGTTACACTATGAAAAGCATAACAATTCCCAACAGTGTTACATCAATAGATGAGTTTGCATTTCGTTATTGTAGTGGACTTACAAGTGTAATAATCCCGAACAATGTTACATCAATAGGTGCTAATGCATTTTCTGACTGTCATGCTCTTAAAAACATAATAATTCCGAACAGTGTTACATCAATAGGTGATTATGCATTTTATAACTGTGTTGCTCTTACAAGCGTAATAATTCCGGACAGCGTTACATCAATAGGCAATTATGCATTTAAAAATTGTGATAATCTGACTATTTACGGCGTAAAAGGTTCAGCGGCTGAAACCTACGCAAACGAAAAAAATATACCGTTTTTTGAAACTCTGTTTAATAAATCAACACTCAGCAAAAAAACAATCAATTTCGGCGACGCATTAACCATTACAGGCAAGGCAACAGGCGGCACAGCACCTTATAAATATTCATTCCTCTGCAAGCACTCAACAGAAATGCAATGGACAACCCTCACATCTTACGGCACAACTTCAAAACGAGTATGGCAGCCAAAGCAAACAGGTATATATTCAGTCCGTGCAAAGATAAAAGACGCAACAGGCAAGGAAAGCATAAAGGACTTCGTTCTCACAGTTAATCCTGCACTTGCCAACAACTCAACAATGAACAAGACAACAATTAACTTTGGTGATGCACTGACAATTACAGGCAATGCAACAGACGGCACAGCACCTTATAAATATTCATTCCTCTGCAAGCACTCAACAGAAACAAAATGGACAACCCTCACATCTTACGGTACAACTTCAAAACGAGTATGGCAGCCAAAGAAAACAGGTACATATACAGTCCGCACAAAAGTTAAGGACGCAACAGGCAAAGAAGTTATCAAAGACTTTACACTAACGGTAAACCCTGCACTTGTCAACAACTCAACAATGAACAAAACCACAATCAACTTCGGTGACGCACTGACAATTACAGGAAAAGCCGCAAACGGCACAGCACCTTATCAGTACACATTCCTTTGCAAGCACTCAACTGCAACAAAATGGACAACGCTCACATCTTATGGCACAACTTCAAAACGAGTTTGGCAGCCGAAACAATCAGGTACATACACGGTCCGCACAAAAGTTAAGGACGCAACAGGCAAGGAAGTTATAAAAGACTTTACTCTGACGGTAAAATGAAATTAAACAGCCGAATAATTAAATAATCAAAAAGTACAGGCATTGGATTTTCCGATGTCTGTATTTTTGTTTTGCGGACGAATATATTTTTTCAAAGTCATAATTTTATTTGTTGAAAATTTGTGTATGATAGAGTATAATCATAATACGAAATGGCAGATTTTTACTTTGATTTTTAAGGAGGAAATAAATTGAATTTCACGAAATTTTCAAGGAAAATCGTTGCGGCGGCTCTTGCTGTGTGTATGCTTGGTAGTGTTGCTGTGACTGGCGTAGGTTCGTACATAGGTTTAAGCACGACGGTCAATGCCGCCGAAACTACTGCAAGTGATTTTGAATATCAAATAAACGGTGACGGAACATTGGATATTACAAGATATAGAGGAAGTGCCGAAAATCTTGTAATTCCGTCTGTTATTGACGGAGTAACCGTTAAATCAATAGGCGAACAGGCATTTCAGGATTGTACAAATCTTAAAAGTGTAACAATTCCCGACAGCGTTCAGGAAATAAGTAGATATGCGTTCAGCGGTTGTACAGGACTTACAAGCGTAAAAATGTCAAAAAATCTTATAAAAACAGGTTTTTGTGCGTTTAAAGGCTGCACGGAACTTACAAGCATAACAATACCTGATACTATTAAGAAAATAGATAGTTATACATTTGAGAACTGCACAAAACTTAAAAATATAACATTTCCGGCTAAATCCATAGAAATCGGCTATGATGTCTTTGAAGATACTGCATGGTATAAAAGTCAGCCTAACGGAATTGTATATATAGGCAAGGTAGCATATGGCTATAAAGGAGAATTGCCTGAAAATACACATATTGTCATAAAAAACGGTACAGAGGCTATTGCTGATCAGGCATTTGCGGAAATGGATTATTCAGAAAGTGGGTTGTCGGGTGGCAGTAAAATTAAATCTGTAACGATACCAAACACTGTTAAACAAATAGGTTCATACGCATTTGAAGGTTGTACAGGACTTACAAGTGTAACAATTCCTGACGGTGTTACATCAATAGGCGATAGTGCATTTTGTTTTTGTTATAATCTGGAAAGTATAACAATTCCAGACAGTATAACCAAAATGGGCGGTGATGTATTTTTGTATACTGAGTGGTATTACAATCAGCCCAATGGAGTGATATATATAGGAAATATAGTGTATGGATATAGAGGAACAATGCCCGAAAATACACATATTACATTAAAAAACGGTACAAAAGTTATTGCCGGATATTCGTTTTCAGCTAAGGAACTTACAGGCATAACAATACCAAATAGTGTTAAATCAATAGGAGATGGTGCGTTTGATAGTTGCCACAGTCTTACAGATGTAACAATTCCCGACAGTGTTAAATCAATAGGAAATAGTGCGTTTGGTAGTTGCCAAAGTCTTACAGATGTAACAATTCCCGACAGCGTTACATCATTAGGAGAGTCTGTATTTAAAAATTGTAGTGAGCTTACAATTGTAAAGACAGGTGACGGACTTACATTGATAGGCGAAAGTGCATTTGAGGGTTGTACAAAACTTAAAAATGTGACAATCGGAAAATCTGTTACGGAAATATCTTATCGTGCGTTTTATGATTGCAAAGGTCTTACAGACATAACAATTCCCGATAATGTTAAAATAATAGGAATTGATGCGTTTTATAATTGTTCGGAACTTAAAAGTTTAAAAATTGGCAACGGTGTTAAATCAATTGGAAGTTATGCGTTTTGTGCTTGCGAAAGTCTTACAGATGTAACAATTCCCGACAGTGTCACATCAATAGGAACATATGCATTTGACCGTTGTAGTGGACTTACAAGTATAAAAACAGGTAATGGTCTTAAATCTATCAACAAAAATGCATTTCGTAGCTGCACAAAACTTAAAGATCTTATAATCGGAAAATCCGTCAGTAAAATATCTTTTTATGCGTTTGCGGATTGCCCAAGCCTTACAGTCGTAATAATTCCTGCCACTGTTACAGAAATGAATAGCTTTGCATTTTTCAGCTGTCCAAATCTTATTATATATGGTTCAAAGGGCAGTGCTGCCGAAACATACGCACTTGAAAATGGCAAACCTTTTGTTATAATGCCCTTCAATAAATCAACAATAAGCTCAACAGCAATAACTCTCGGCAATACGGTAACTCTCAAAGGCTATGTAACAGGCGGAAAATCACCTTATCAGTACACATTCCTTTGCAAGCACTCAACAGCAACAAAATGGACAACCCTCACATCTTACGGCACAACTTCAACAAGAGTATGGCAACCGACAAAAACAGGTACATATCAGGCTGCTGTAAAAATCAAGGACGCAAACGGAGTAGCAGTCAGTAAATTCTTTACTCTTACAGTATATGACAAATCAGTGCTTTTAAATAATTCAACACTCAGCAAGACAACAATAAACTACGGCGACGCATTGACAATTACAGGCAAGGCAACAGGTGCAACATCACCATATCAGTATTCGTTCCTTTGCAAGCACTCAACAGAAACAAAATGGACAACACTCACATCATACGGCACAACTTCAAAACGAGTTTGGCAGCCAAAGAAAACAGGCACATACACTGTTCGTGCAAAAGTAAAGGATTCAACAGGTAAAGAAGTTTTAAAAGACTTTACACTTACAGTAAAATCATCACCGCTTTCAAACAGTTCAACACTCAGCAAGACAACAATAAATTATGGTGACTCACTGACAATTACAGGCAAGGCAACAGGCGGTACAACACCTTATCAGTATTCATTCCTTTGCAAGCACTCAACAGAAACAAAATGGACAACTCTCACATCATACGGCACAACTTCAACACGAGTATGGCAGCCAAAGAAAACAGGCACATACACTGTTCGTGCAAAAGTCAAGGATTCAACAGGTAAAGAAGTTTTAAAAGACTTTACACTTACAGTAAAAGCACCGCTTTCAAACAGTTCAACACTCAGCAAAACATCAATAAATTATGGTGACGCAATAACCATTACAGGAAAGGCAACAGGCGGTACAACACCTTATCAGTATTCATTCCTTTGCAAACATTCAACAGAAACAAAATGGACAACCCTCACATCTTATGGCACAACTTCAAAACGAGTATGGCAGCCAAAGAAAACAGGCACATATACAGTCCGCACAAAAGTTAAGGACGCAACAGGCAAGGAAGTTATCAAGGACTTCCAACTTACTGTAAAATCAACACTTGCCAACAACTCAACAATAAGCAAAACATCAATAAATTATGGTGACGCAATAACCATTACAGGAAAAGCAACAGGCGGAAAATCACCTTATCAGTACACATTCCTTTGCAAGCACTCAACAGAAACAAAATGGACAACTCTCACATCTTATGGCACAACTTCAAAAAGAGTTTGGCAGCCAAAGAAAACAGGCACATACACAGTCCGCACAAAAGTCAAGGACGCAACAGGCAAAGAAGTTATAAAAGACTTTACTCTTACGGTAAAATGAATTTAAACAACCGGACAATTAAATAATCAAAAAGTACAGGCATTGAATTTTTCGGTGTCTGTATTTTTGTTTTGCAGACCGATATATTTTCAAAGACCATAATTTTATTTGTTGAAATTTTGTGTATGATAGAGTATAATCATAATACGAAATGGCAGATTTTTAAGGAGGAAATAAATTGAATTTCACGAAATTTTCAAGAAAAATCGTCGCAGCAGCACTTGCTGTGTGTATGACTGTGGGTTGTGCGGTGACAGGCGTAGGTTCATATACAGGTTTAAGCACAACGGTCAATGCGGCGGAAAGTACGGCGGAAGCTCCGGCGAGTGATTTTGAATACTATTATACACAAACTGACGGTACTGTTAAAATTACAAAATATAATGGTACGGCGGAAAATGTTGTTATTCCGTCAAAGATTAACGGGAAAGATGTTACAATTATTGGCTCTGTATTTCTCAGAAACAAAACCGTTAAAAGCGTAGTAATTCCAAATACTGTAAAGGAAATAGGAACACAGGCTTTTGACGAATGTTCAGAACTGACGAGCGTTTATATTCCGAACAGTGTTGTAAAAATAAGACGAATGGCATTCAATGACTGTACAAAGCTCCAATCTGTAACTATTCCTGACAGTGTATTATCGTTGAGTGACAATGTGTTTTATGGTTGTACAAGTCTTGCAACTATAAATGGTGGAAACAATCTTGAAATCATAGAAAACGGTGCCTTATCAAATACCTTATGGGAAAGAAATCTTCCTGACGGTATCGTATATGTCGGAAAGGTAGCATACAATTATAGAGGCTCAATGCCTGAAAATGCAAAAATTACACTGAAAGACGGTATAACATGTATTACCGGTATGGCGTTTTTTGGTTGTAGCAATATGGCGGAGATTACTATTCCTTCAAGCGTAAAAACAATAGGTAAGCTTGCATTTTACGGTTGTTCCGGTCTGAAAAGCGTAACTATTCCGGAAAATGTTGAATCCATAGGTGAGGAAGTATTTACTGATTGTCAAAATCTTGGAAGAATTGATGTAAACAGCAATAACAAATACTATACATCTGTTGACGGGGTTCTGTTTAACAAGGACAAAACAAAATTAGTACAATGTCCGGGCAACAAAACAGGAGCATATACAATTCCAAACGGTGTTACAGAATTATGCAGAGGTGCATTTTCGTACTGTGAAAAGCTGACATCAATAAGTATTCCGGAAGGTGTTACATTGATAGGTCAGGAGGCTTTTCGTGATACAATAGGGCTGACAAGTATAACAATTCCTGACAGCGTTGAAGAAATAGACAATCATGCATTCTGGTCATGTGATAATCTGAAAAGTGTTAATCTTGGTAAAGGTATTCAGAGAATAGGCTACTATGCATTTGAACGATGCGAATCATTGGAGAGTATAAAGTTTCCCGATAGTCTTACAACAATATCTCAGAATGCATTTGATTGCTGTTATAAGCTGAAAAGTGTATACATTCCTCAAAATGTCAAATCAATAGGCAGTGCTGCATTCGCTCGGTGCGAAAGTCTGGAAAGAATAGATGTAAACCCAAATAATACATATTATTTATCATCTGACGGTGTATTATTTGATAAAAATAAGACAACATTACTTACATGTCCTGCCAAAAAAACAGGTGAATATACTGTTCCGAAAAGCGTCACAAAAATATACCCTTATGCATTCAGCAGATGTGCAGGACTTACAAAAATAACACTGCCTGAGGGTATTACGGAAATAAGGGATTATACATTTGACTCATGTACCAGTCTGACAAATATTGACTTGCCGACAGGTGTCAGCAAAATAGGCGGTTATGCGTTTATAAGCTGTAAGAACCTTAAAAGCATAGTGATTCCCGACAGTGTTACAAGCATAGACAATGATGCTTTTTTTATTTGTTATGCGACAATTTACGGTAACGAAAATTCTCAGATTCAAAAATATGCAAAGCAACAAAATCTTCCTTTTATCGTAATTCCTGTGAATAATTCTTCAATAAGTTCAGTATCAGTTACTATTGGTGATACGGTAACATTAAACGCTTCGGCAGTAAACGGAGCGACTCCATATTCATACGCTTATCTTTATAAAAAGACCTCAGACACAAGCTGGACAACAGCACAAAATTACAGCAGTGCATTATCTTTTGCATTTAAACCGACATCAAGCGGAACATATAAATTATGCGTAAAGGCAAAAGATTCAAATGGTGTAGAAAGAGATAAAATCTTTACTCTTACTGTTAATGCACTGCCGAAAAACAACTCAACAATCAGCAAGACAACAATCAACAAGGGCGACTCTGTAACAATTACCGGAAAAGCTGCAAACGGCACAACGCCTTATCAGTATTCGTTCCTGTGCAAACACTCAACAGAAACAAAATGGACAACGCTCACATCTTACGGCACAACTTCAACACGAGTATGGCAGCCAAAGAAAACAGGCACATATACCGTTCGCACGAAAGTCAAAGACGCAACAGGCAAGGAAGCTGTTAAGAATTTTACACTCACTGTTAATACCGTACTTGTGAATAACTCAACAATCAGCAAAAAAACAATCGACTACGGCAACTCTGTGACCATTACAGGAAAAGCGACAGAAGGTACAACGCCTTATCAGTATTCATTTTTGTGCAAACATTCAACGGCAACTTCATGGACAACTCTCACATCTTATGGCACAACTTCAACACGAGTATGGCAGCCAAAGAAAACAGGTACATACACCATTCGCACAAAAGTCAGGGATTCAAAAGGCAAGGAAACCATAAAGGACTTTACTCTTACAGTAAATCCTGCACTTGTCAACAAATCAACAATCACCAGTACAACAATCAACAAGGGCGACGCAATAACCCTTAAAGGAGTTGCAACAGGCGGAACATTATCTTATAAATATTCGTTCCTCTGCAAGCATTCATCGGCAACTTCCTGGACAACTCTCACATCATACGGCACAACTTCAACACGAGTTTGGCAGCCTAAACAGCTTGGAACATACACTGTCCGTGCAAAAGTTAAAGACGCAACGGGTAATGAAGTTATTAAGGACTTCAAACTTACCGTAAAATCAACACTTGCCAACAATTCGACAATCAGCAGTACATCAATCAAATACGGCGACGCATTGACGATTACAGGAAAAGCCGCAAACGGCACATCACCTTATAAGTATTCATTCCTTTGCAAGCACTCAACAGAAACAAAATGGACAACTCTCACATCTTACGGTACAACTTCAAAACGAGTATGGCAGCCAAAGAAAACAGGTACATACACTGTTCGTACAAAAGTTAAGGACGCTGACGGTGCAGAAGTAATAAAGGACTTCCAACTTATTGTAAAGTCAACGCTTGCCAATAATTCAACAATCAGCAAAACATCAATAAATTATGGTGACGCAATAACCATTACAGGAAAAGCCTCAGGCGGAAAATCACCATATCAGTACACATTCCTCTGCAAGCACTCAACAGCAACTTCCTGGACAACACTCACATCATACGGTACAACTTCAACACGGGTATGGAAACCGACAAAATCAGGTATATACAGTGTCCATGCAAAAGTTAAGGATTCATCAGGTGCAGAAGTTATAAAGAATTTCGTACTTATGGTAAAGTGAAATTAAACAGCCGAATAATTAAATAATCAAAAAGTACAGGCATTGAATTTTTCGGTGTCTGTACTTTTGTTTTGCAAATAATATGTACGGTCACTTATTTTTAAAACAGCAACAAGCAGTGAACAATTACTGTATTTGTTGAATGGTCATTCACTCCTCACTCCTCACTCCTAACTATTAAAAGGCTCTCATCTTTATGGGTGGGAGCTTTTTGTATTTTGGAATTCACAATATTAACATAAGTTTATTGAATTATTACAAAAAATATATATTATATATTGCAATTTGGTTCAGAATGGTATATAATTTCAATATGGATCAGAAAACATTTTTTGTAATCTGTTATTTTATTTTGAGGAGGAATTGAAAATGAAGTTCGCAAAATGGTCAAGAAAAATCTTTGCTGTTGCACTCTCAGCTGCACTCGTTGGCTCAATGGCAACAGTAGCTGCTGTATCAGTATCAGCTGCCGGTCCTATTAGTTCTGAACAGGTAAAGAACGAACACACAGTTGGCATTACAGGCGGTTTTGCACAGTGTGAATATTGGACAAAGGACATTGCTATGACAGATCCTGACGGTGACGGCGTTTATACAGCTGTTATCTCAGGTGAGGATGTTGGATCTTATGACTTCAAGGTACGCCTTGACGGAGGCTGGGATTACAACTGGGGCGACTACGAGTGGTTAGATTATGAAATCGATCGTACACAGAACAGCCAGACAAACTGCCATGTTGAGATCACAGATCCTGACCAGGTAGTTTATGTAAACTTCGACACAACAA
>JBJFIB010000125.1:0-2064 GCA_051894195.1 Acutalibacteraceae bacterium | reverse complement strand
TCTGACGAACTTGCGAATGTACGGGTCTAAACCGAGGCTCGCATAGAAATGTGCGATTGTCTGAAAAATGGCAGTCGGTGAGGTTTAGTAAAAATGGCAGTTATGAAAAACCTTATAGCGTTACAGGCGCTATCCAAGCCGACAGGCTCAGAGCAAAGCACCTAAGTATATATATGTACAGATAGAATTATCGGAACGTGGGAAACAGCATAACGTATTATTACGGTGATGACGAAGAAAATAAGCGTCTTAAATTGCTGTGAAAGTAGTGGCACGAGCTATGAAACCTCCGTAATGGGGGTGGAGCAACAGCCACCAGTCATTATGAAATATAGTTATAGGTAACGAAAATTCATAGCTTCGAGTAAGACAAAGAAAAACAGTCCGAGAGGGGTGTTGCCTATGACAAAGCAAAAGAAACTAAGACATAGCGAATACTATGATTTACAGCCAATCTTTGATAAATTGTATTCGGACAGCCAAGAAGGAAAAATATTTACAAAATTATTAGAAATAATATCTTGTGAGGAAAATATCCGTCTTGCATATAGGAATATCAAAAAGAATGGCGGCAGTAATACTGCGGGAACTGATAAATTAACTATCAAAGATATTGAAAAAATGTCTGTCGAAAGTTATGTAAAAGCAGTGCAACGAAAACTTATGTGGTATAAACCAAAACCTGTAAGGCGTGTAGAAATCCCTAAACCTAACGGAAAAATGCGTCCGCTTGGAATACCAACTATTATTGACCGATTGGTACAACAATGTATTTTACAAGTGTTAGAGCCGATATGTGAAGCAAAATTCTTTGAACGCAGTAACGGCTTCAGACCAAACAGGTCGGCGGAACAAGCAATAGCACAATGTTACAAAATGATACAACTGCAAAATTTACATTTTGTTGTTGATGTTGACATCAAAGGATTTTTCGATAATGTCAACCATACAAAGCTGATACAGCAGATGTGGCATTTGGGGATTAGGGATAAAAAGTTGTTATGCATTATCCGAGAGATGTTAAAAGCTCCGATAGTTATGCCAAATGGTGATATAGTTTATCCGACAAAGGGTACGCCGCAAGGCGGTATATTATCGCCGTTGCTTTCAAATATTGTATTAAATGAATTTGATTGGTGGATAGCTTCTCAATGGGAAGAAATGCCGACCAAATATCAATACAGTTGTGAAATCAGACCTAACGGAACAAAAAATAAATCATCTATCTACGGAGCATTACGAAATACAACTAAATTAAAGGAAGTATATATTATACGCTATGCAGATGATTTTAAGCTATTCTGCCGTAAAAGAAGTGATGCCGAGAAGGTATTTATAGCAGTCAAACAATGGCTTAATGAACGGTTGAAGCTTGAAATCAGCGAAGAAAAGTCGAAGATAGTAAACTTAAAAAGACACTATTCTGAATTTTTGGGGTTTGAACTAAAAGCGGTAAAGAAACGTAATAAATATGTTGTCCGCTCGCATATGACCCCAAAAGCAAAATCAAGGGAAACTGAAAAACTAATTGAACAAATCAAACGAATTGCACATACCAAAGACCGAGATGATGAAGCAAAGGAAGTTACAATTTACAATTCAATGGTTATAGGTATTCACAATTACTACAGATTTGCAACAATGATAGCAAGTGACTGTGACGGAATACACAGAAATGTGTCAACAGTTATGAAAAATCGACTTTACGGCAGGCTTTCCAAAAAGGGACATATCAATGAAGTATATATCCGAAAGCAATACGGTAAAAGCAAGCAAATTCGATTTGTGAGCAGTAAAACCGTTTGCCCAATAGGATATATACAGACAAAAACTCCTATGTTCAAGAAAAAGAAAGTTTGTAAATATACCGCAGAAGGTCGAGAGGAAATTCATCGAAACTTAAAAATCAATACGGCGGTCATGTTAGCTCTTATGCGTATAAAAGAACCACGCAGAAGTATTGAGTATATGGATAATAGAATTTCCTTATATGCGGCACAGTATGGTAGATGTGCTGTTATGGGTATGGAATTATCAATAGATGAAATACATTGTCATCATAAA
>JBJFIB010000124.1:0-10059 GCA_051894195.1 Acutalibacteraceae bacterium | reverse complement strand
ATCATATCTCTATCTTTTAGTTATTAACAATTTGTTTACTCATTCAAAAACCCTGATATAACACATTATATTTGTTGATTTTTTTATTAAACAGTGATAAAATACAATAAAACCTATGATTGAGCAAATTTAAAATATTGAACAAAATTATTTTTAATTTATTTTCTTTCCCGCCGCCTACGGCGGCGGGAAAGAAAATACCACTCACAACAATTTTATAAGGATTAACAGTATGTAGGCAGCAACAAAATTATTATATAAATTCCACACAATACTGTTTTTACAATCAACCTTGAAAGGAGAAAAGATATGCCTACGGTTTATTTTGTTATTCCGTGCTACAATGAAGAAGAAGTATTGCCGGAAACAATCAAAAGACTTAATCTGAAATTACAGACGCTTATAGAATCCGGAAAAGCAACAGACGACAGCCGTATGCTTTTTGTCGATGACGGCAGCAAGGACAAGACATGGAGCATTATTACCGAATACAGCAAAGAAAACAAATTTGTCGGCGGAATTAAGCTTGCACATAACAGAGGACATCAGAACGCACTTCTGAGCGGACTTATGACGGCAAAGGACAGCGGCTGTGACTGTGCAATATCGCTTGATGCGGATTTACAGGACGATATAAATGTTATAGACCAGTTTATTGACAAATATCTTGAAGGCTGTGAGGTTGTTTATGGTGTACGCAACAGCCGAAAAAAAGACACTTTCTTTAAACGCTCAACGGCACAGGGATATTATAAATTCATGAAATTCCTTGGAGTTGATATTGTCTATAATCACGCCGACTATCGTCTTATGGGCAGCAAAGCACTTGACGCACTATCCGAATATAAAGAGGTAAATCTGTTTTTGCGTGGAATTGTGCCGCTTATCGGTTACAGGTGCGATTATGTTTACTACGAACGCAACGAACGCTTTGCGGGAGAATCAAAATATCCGCTCAAAAAAATGATTAAGTTTGCCATTGACGGAATAACCTCGTTCAGCGTAAAGCCGCTTAAAATCATTTCAAATATTGGCATACTTATCTGTGTGCTTAGCATAATCGGCTTTATTTATGCACTGGTTTCGTTCTTTACGGGTAACGCAATAGCAGGCTGGGCGTCAACAATCTGTTCAATATGGTTTCTCGGCGGTCTGCAAATGCTTTGTATCGGCATTGTCGGAACTTATGTAGGAAAGATTTACAGCGAGGTCAAGGGCAGACCACGCTACCGCATAGAAGAAAAAATCATAAAGAAATAAATATTCACTCAAATTCATATAATTAAAGTAATTATCAGGAAAATACGGAGATGATATTATGTTTTTTGGAGAGAAAATTTTAAATTACAAAAACGATATACTGCACGACATTGATGAACTTATAAAAATTAAGTCAATTTCTTCCACAGACAAAAACGCCGCCGCTGAGGCACTGAATTATATTCTCGGCAGAGCGGAACAAATGGGCTTTAAAACAAAAAATATAGACAATGTTGCCGGTCACGCAGAATTCGGCGAGGGTAAAGAACTTTCGGCGGTTCTCGTACATGTTGATGTTGTTCCCGCAGGTGACGGCTGGTCTGTTGAACCTTATCAGCTTACCGAAAAAGACGGCAGACTTTACGGCAGAGGAATTGTTGACGACAAGGGTTCGGCAGTAATCGCTTTATACTGTCTTAAAGCGATGAAAGACAGCGGAGTAAAACCGAACCGCAGAATCCGTGTTATTTTTGGTGCAGGCGAAGAAATCGGTATGAATGATATGCAAACCTATTTCAACAGTGAAGAAATGCCGTCAATGGCATTTACACCCGACTCCGACTACGGTATTTGCAACAGGGAAAAAGGAATTTTACAGCTTGAAGTTTCTTCCCCCTCACACGACGGCACTACTCTTACGGAATTTCATGCAGGAAACGCAGTAAACGCCGTACCGTCAAAAGCCTATGCACTTATTGACTGTACGGAAAATGAGGACCATCAGTTACGCCGTTTTGCCGACGCAAAGCCGGGTGAATATGATTTTGTCTATACAATGGACGGCTTACAGATTGTCGCAAAAGGCAAAGCCTCACACGCCTCAACTCCCGAACAGGGACTTAACACCGCAACACATCTTATAAGAATACTTGCGGCTAATTTCGGACAGATAGTTCTTGGCAGTCTTTGCGGATTTATTGATGACGCAATAGGACTTGAAACAGACGGAACATCACTCGGAATCGCCTGTTCCGACAAGGAATCGGGTGCATTGACGGTAAATCTCGGAACAATAAATATTGACGAAAACAATTCAAAAGCCACACTTGACATACGCTATCCGGTTACTGCCGACAGTACGGAAATTTTCGACAAAGTAAGTGAGCGTGCGTCTTATGACGGTCTGAGAGTAAAAGTTCTCAATCACGAGTTGCCACTTTCCGTTGATGAAAATGCACCGATTATTTCCGTTCTTAAATCAGCCTACAAAACTGTAACAGGCGAGGACGCAAAAATCTACTCCACAGGCGGCGGAACCTATGCAAGAACGCTTAACAACAACGGTGTTGCATTTGGTCCGATTTTTGAGGGTGATGTATGTCATATACACGATGTTGACGAAAGCATAGACAAAGAAAACTTCTTTAAGCACGCTGAAATATGCCTTGAAGCTATTCACTCTCTTGCTATTATGTAAAAAGTAAATTCATATTAAAAAGCAAAAACCTGTCCGTTCAGATTTTGAAAATTTGAACGAACAGGTTTGTTTTTATTGTTACACTATGAATAACAAAAGGCTGTCTTGATTTCTCAAAACAGCCTTTCAAACAATGATATTTTGGTGGGTGTGCCCTTTCCCACATTTCTTTTGACCCATAGGGTGCGTAGCAGCACAAATCTCTACTTCAAAATATCTATATCTTATTTTTAATCTTCCTTAACGATTTTTTTATTCGATTTATGTGCAGAAGCACGAACTAATGCCTTATCCAACATACTTTCACGAGAACTTTCCAAAAACTGCTTGGTCTTTTCTTTGGTTACCTCAAAAGCCAAATCGACAGGTTTAGACAATACTGCCATATCTCGCACCTCTCCTTTCCATTTTATATCAGTCACTTGTATGATATTAACTGATAATTCATTTATAGAATAATCAAGAAAAATATACCGTTTCTTCCTGTGGTTTTTCAGCAGGAACAACATCTGTTACATAGAACATAGGTCCGACTTCCCCGCCGAACATTCTGTCCTTTTCCGCTCTGACCTTAGCTGTTACTGTGTACCAGCCTTTGTTTTTAAGCGTATCGGCTTTATCCCAGCGACAATAGAATCCTACATATCTTATGTCCTCAACACAACAGGTCATTGCAAAGCGTCCGCCTATAAAGGCATTTTTCGGCAATTTATTACTGCGTGCAACAAGTGCTTTGAATTTAAGCATTTTGTTGTCATAATTTTCGGGTTTGTCCATAGCGTCAAGATAAAGCAGTCCGAAATCCGTGTCCTTAATCTCAACAACATCTGCATTAAGGTCAAACGGCAACGGGTCAACTATATCGTCGTTTTCAATACTTCCGTCAGTGTATTCATAGATAATATCAGCACGGCGGTTTATTGCACGGACAATGGTGTGAAGTTTTTGCTTGTCAAAGCCCTCTTTACAGCGGTTGAATGCAACAAGCTCGGTAACACTTATTTTATCATAAACAAGCTGACGCATATTATTGTTGTACATATCAAATGTGTTTGAATCCGCCATCATCATTATCTGATAAATCTGCCAGTTTCTCGGCAATACTTCCGCTAAGTCCTGTAACAGCCACATTCCGTTATATTCAATCATTACACGCTCGGCACGGCTTTTTTTCAGACTGCTTTCAAGGAATTTTGTTGTAAGGTCTTCCTTGTTTTCGACGGTTACGATTGTGACATTTCTGCCGCCTGCATACTTTGATGTATCCAGTTCCTCCTCGCCCTCCTCACAGAGAACAACAAGGGTTTTGTCGCCGTCCTGAAAGCGTCTGTCGCAAAGTGTATCGTGCATAAATTTTGTTTTGCCGCTGTCAAGAAATCCAAGAAAAAGATATACAGGTATTGTTGCCATATTATTCAGCTCCGTTTCAGACTAATTTAAAGAGCTTTTCAAGCTCGCTTTCGTTGAGTTTTGAACCGATAACGCAAATTCTGCCTGTATAATCGGCTGAACCGTTTCTGACATTCATCTCCTCAGGAACGAAGTCATAGTGAATCCATTTGCCGTCTGTTGACGGAACAATTCCCTTTGCACGAAGAATAGTACCGTATTTTTCGCTGTCGGAAAGTGCCGAGAGAATTTCTTTGATTTCGTCCATTGTATATTTTCTTGCGGTTTCCTTGCCCCAGCTTGTGAATACTTCATCAGCGTGGTGATGGTGGTGATGATGTTCGTGGTCGTGGTCGCAACATTCGCCGTCGTGGTGATGATGTTCATGGTCGTGGTCGCAACATTCGCCGTCGTGGTGGTGATGTTCATGGTCATGGTCACAACATTCGCCGTCGTGGTGATGATGTTCGTGGTCATGGTCGCAACATTCGCCGTCGTGGTGGTGATGTTCATGGTCATGGTCGCAACATTCGCCGTCGTGGTGATGATGTTCGTGGTCATGGTCGCAACATTCGCCGTCATGGTGGTGATGATGTTCATGGTCGTGGTCACAGCACTCATCATCGTGGCTGTGTCCGCATACGGGACATATATCGTCAGCTGAAAGAAGTGCTTTTCCGTCTGTTGCAGAAAGAATCTGCTCGCCTGTAATATCGTCCCAAGGTGTTGTAACTATTGCGGCTTTGTTGTTGTGTTCTCTGATAAGTGCAAGACATTTTTCGAGTTTTTCGTCGCTTATATTCTGTGTTCTGCTGAGAATAATCGTGCTTGCATTCTCAATCTGATTGTTATAGAATTCGCCGAAATTCTTCATATAGATTTTGCATTTTGTTGCGTCAGCAACGGTAACAAAACTGTTGAGTTTTACATCGTCACTGACAACTGCCTTTACTGCATTGATAACATCTGACAGCTTGCCTACGCCTGACGGTTCAATAATTATTCTGTCAGGGTGATATTCGTCAAGAACCTTTGTGAGTGCCTTTCTGAAATCTCCGACAAGTGAACAACAGATACAGCCAGAATTCATTTCGTTAATCTGAATACCTGCCTCTTTGAGAAATCCTCCGTCTATGCCTATTTCACCGAATTCGTTTTCTATAAGCACAAGCTGTTCGTTCTTATAGCCCTCTTTTATAAGTTTTTTAATGAGAGTAGTTTTACCTGCTCCGAGAAAGCCTGAAAAAATATCAATTTTTGTCATAAAAAATTATCTCCTTTTTCTCCGATAAGCGTGTCGTCAAGCCAGAACGCTTAAAAGCACACTGAATTATATTATATACCCTTTTTTCAAACATTTCAAACTATTTATTTTTTGATAAAAGGCATTATTATGCAATTATTGTTGACAACAAACCGCCGAAAAAATCGTCCTGAATTTATTTCGGCATTTACTGCAAACGCATAAAACCAAAGCGACTTTCCTATAATTACAAAAAATCATTCTTCGTCTTTTTTTGGCGGTTCCGGAACGGTTGAATAAACCTCCATTACCTTGTCACGCATCCACAGTCCCGGAGTAATTCTTACAGAAAAACCGTAGCCGTTGTCCATTCTCCACTGATAGCTTGGTGCCTGAGGCAGTCCATAAACAGAAAGAAGTGTCATTATAACTCCGCCGTGTGTGACTATTGCGGCGGTTGTTGTTCCCTCGGTTGCCATTTCGTTTACCACTTTTTCAAATCCCTTGCAGACACGCTTCATAAAGTCCGAACCGCTTTCACCGTTTGGCGGCGGTGTTTTATCGGAATTTTGCAGCCAATCGGCAAAAGCCTTATTTCCGGCAAGGTCATTTGCACTCTTGCCCTCCCAGTCGCCGAAATCACACTCGCTGAATGAACCGACTGTTTTTATTTCACGCTTAGGATAAATAATCGAACAGGTTTCTGTACAGCGTGAAAGCGGACTTGTATAAATCTTTTCGGCATAAGGATAACCGAAATTATCCCTTATTGTACACAAAGTTTTTTTGCCTTTTTCGGAAAGGTGTACATCTGTTGAACCAATGTACTTCCCTTTAAGAGTTTCATCGACTGCACCGTGTCGTATGAAATGAATGATATATGATTTCATAATTGTTTTCTTCCTTTTCAATAAAATTCGTATAAAAGCATTTAAAAATTCAAAAAAATCTTTACAAACTGTTTTAAATAGTATATAATTTACATACTGTTTATGAGTTAAAATTGGTCAGGTTTTGGCGGTTAATACCAACAATTATTTTTGCGGTATAATTTCTATAATATATATTTTTGTGTGCAAAGTCAAGAGGTTAAGGTATGGACAACGATTTCCCGAGAATAATAACACTGCTCCGCAAAGAGCGTGGACTGAGCCAGAAGCAAGCGGCTGCTGAACTCGGTGTTTCACAGGCATTATTATCACACTATGAAAAAGGTATCCGAGAATGCGGACTTGATTTCGTTGTTCGTGTGGCAGATTATTACAATGTTTCGTGCGATTATCTGCTCGGACGCACTCCCGACAGACAGGGTGCAACGCTTAAAGTAGAGGATATTCCTGATTCTGAACCTGATTCTAAAAACAAAAACCCTCAAATCACAAACAATCTCGTTATGCTCAACAAAAAGCTGATAATGAATTCCATAAACATCATTTTTGAACTTCTTGAACAAATAAACTGCAAGCCACTTACAAATGAGATTTCGTCATATCTTATGGTATCGGTTTACAAAATGATACGCACGGTTTATTCGATAAATCCAAAAAATCCTCAGGCGATGTTCTCGGTTATTCCAGAGCTTTATATGGGACTTTCGTCAGCACTGCAAAATATCGTTGAAGTCAACGCAAAATGTATTGTTTCCGGCAAAGGCACAACTAATATCCCCAACGCCGAAACAACCGCCGCACTCTCGCCTGAAATTATTTCAAATCAATATCCCGACCTTGCCCCGTCACTTTACAACCTTATTCAGAAAACAGAAGAAAAAATGAAAAAGCTATATTGATTTTTTCTTGACAATAATCAAAGACAGGAATAAGCATTTTGCTTGTTGCCTGTCTTTTTCATCATGAAAGGACAGCACCCGAAAAACTCGGATACTGTCCTTTTTATTAAAAGAAAATGTTATTTCCAATAGGAATTGTATCAAACATTAAAATGAATCAATAAGTCCTGCGTCATATCTTGCAATAAGAAGTGCGTCAGCTATATTGACATCACCGTCACCTGTTACATCGGCAGCTTTTTGCTGAGTTTCGTCAAGTGTTTCAAGACCTGCGTCATATCTTGCTGTAAGTAGTGCGTCAGCTATGTTGACATTACCGTCATCGTTGACATCACCTGTTAGCACATCAGGAACAACTGCATATACTGAAAGGTATGTTGTCTTGAATACATAACAGCCGTCAATATATTTTGCGTTCATATTGATCGGTTTACCGTTGTTTTGTATGCATACAACTCTATAATCAGGTACATCACAAGGTATTGATACTGTCACTTCACCACAAGGCTGAATTGTCCAATTATTTTCATTTTTCAATGTCATGTTATATGCAAGAAGTGCATCAGACACAGTTATATCAGCTTTTTCAACATTAAGTGTAGAATTTTCCGGTATCAGACCCTTTACAGTTGCATAATTATTTTCATCAGTTACAATTATTTCGGTAGTTGGTATAGTGCAGAAAGGGATATAACCATAATCTTCTGCATAATTCTTTGCGTAGGTTTCTGCTACTGAACCTTTTATACCATAGATAGTCGTTAAATCATAACAATTTTCAAATACATCCCAACCTATTTCTGTAACACTATCTGGTATTGTTATACTTTTAAGTCCTGTACAATCAGAAAAAGTATTATCTCCTATTTTTGTAACACTGTTCGGAATTATTACATTTACAAGACTTTTACAACCTTCAAATGCTCGTGGCTCTATTAATGTAACGCTATCAGGTATTATTACGCTTGTAAGTTCTGTACAATTTGAAAATGCAAACCAACTTATTGAAGTAACACCGTTGCCAATCGTTACATCTTTAAGACTTATACAACCTTCAAATGCACTACTACCTATTTCTGTAACACTGTCAGGAATTGTTACACTTGTAAGTTCTTCACAATCATAAAATGCACAAGTTCCTATTGAATTAACACCGTTGCCAATCGTTACATTTTTAAGACCATAACAGTTTTCAAATGCCCAATAACCTATTGTTTTAACACTGTTTGGTATTGTTAAACTTGTTAATCCTGTACAACCACTAAATGCATAAAAATCTATTGATGTAACGCTATCAGGAATTTTTACATTTGTAAGCCCTGTACAACCATAAAATGTAGAATTGTTTATTGATGTAACACCGTCCGGTATTGTTATGCTTTTAAGTCCTGTACAAACGGAGAATGCATCACTGCCTATTTCTTTAACCCCACTTGGAATTGTTACGCTTGTAAGTCCTGTACAACCTTCAAATGCACCCATATCTATTTCTGTAACACTGTCTGGAATTTTATATGATCCCGTTTTTTTGACAGGATATAAAAGCAACTTTGTCCTATCTTTGTTAAACAGCACACCATTTTGTGACGAATAATTCTGATTTTTATCTCCTACGGTTATACTTTCAAGATTACTACATCCCAAAAATACATTGTAACCTATATATTTAACACTATCTGGAATTTTTATATCGTTAAGACTTGAACATCTTATAAATGCATAATCATCTATTGATATAACACTGTCAGGAATAGTTATATTTTTAAGACCTGTGCAATCATTAAACGCACTATCAGCAATACCTTTTGTATCATTTTTTAAAGTGATATTTGTATTTTCAGGCATTGTTCCTTTGTATTTATATGCAACTTTTCCAGCATATACCAATCCATACGGCTGCTCATCATACCATGCAGTATCAGAAAATGCCCTGGATCCTATTGATGTAACACTGTCTGGAATTGTTATGCTTGTAAGTGCTGTGCAATAGTCGAATGCATTACTACCTATTGATGTAACACTATTACCGATTATTACACTTGTAAGACCTGTACAACGGTAAAATGCACTGCCACCTATTACTATAACGCTATCTGGAATTGTTAAACTTTTTAATCCTTTATAATATGAAAATGCACTATCAGCAATGCCTTTTGTACCTTCTTTTAAAGCAATATTTGTATTTTCAGGCATTTCTCCCTTATAATCATAAGCTACCTTTCCAGCATACACTACACCATCAGGCTGATTATTATACCACGCAGTATTATTAAATGCACTTCTATCTATTTCTGTAACACTGTCAGGGATTGTTATGTTTGCAAGTCCTGTACAATCTAAAAATGTATCACCATCTATTGATGTAACACCATTTGGAATTATTATACTTGTAAGTCCCGTACAATCTTGAAATGCACCCCAATATATTTTCGTAACACTGTTTCCTATTGATACACTTGTAAGTTTTGCACAAGCTCTAAATGCATAACAACCTATTTCTGTTACACTATCTGGAATTGTTATACTTTTGAGTCCTGTACAACCTTCAAATGCACTATCACCTATTTCCTTTACATTGTCACCGATTGTTACACTTGTAAGACCTGTACAATCATAAAAAGCATCTTCACCTATTTCCGTGACGCTGTCAGGAATTGTTACACTTGTAAGTTCTGTACAGTCTTTAAATGCACGATAACCTATTGATGTAACCTTTTTCCCGTCAATTTCAGACGGTATAACCAGTTCTGTATCACTGCCATTGTAGCCTGTAATGGTAACTGTTCCGTCATCATTATCATAATACTCAAAATCACTTGCTAGTGTTTTCGCAATGTCTGAAACTGCACTTGCCGAAATACCTATACCCGTAAGTGAATTTGTCGTGACGACCGTTGAACCAAGCATCAGTGCTGCCAGCACAACAGATAACAACCTTTTGCTGTGAACCTTTGTTTTTGA
>JBJFIB010000123.1:0-2083 GCA_051894195.1 Acutalibacteraceae bacterium | reverse complement strand
TTTATATCCGTGACTATCTAAACTTTTGCGATTTTCTCAACTCTATAAACCGGGATTTACAAGTGTGTTGCCAAACTAAAATTCGCCATTCTATTTTTATAGTTGCACCGTTTTAGTTGCTACTTTTTCTCTGAAAACACTATCATGTTCAACGAAAAGCATTGTTGGAGAAAATTTTTTTATTAGTTGTTCTATTTGCATACGAGAATAGACATCAATAAAATTAAGCGGCTCATCCCATACATATAGATGTGCTTGCTCACAAAGACTTTTTGCAATCAGCACTTTTTTCTTCTGTCCACCCGAAAAATCCTGAATATCTTTCTCAAACTGTATTCGCTCAAAGTCCATTTTTCGCAGTATTGCCTTGAACAGACTTTCATCTATGTGATTTTCATCTGCAAAATCGAATAGCATTCCCTTCAAATGTGAAGTGTCCTGTGGCACATAAGATATGACAAGCCCCGAACCCATTTGTATCATTCCCGAATGCTCGATTGGCTCACCTACCAAAAGTTTCAGTAAACTACTTTTGCCACTTCCATTTTTGCCGTCAAGCACTACTCGCTCCCCACGCTGTACAGTGAATGAAACTGGCTCACATACGTTGTTTCCGTCATAACAGATTGCAACATCAGAAAAGGAAACAAGTGTATCGACATGATACATCAAAGGAGCAATCTTCAAATTTTCGGCAGTTTCGATGTTTTTCAGAAGTCCCGATTTTTGCTCGATTGCCTGCTGTTGTCTTGCTTCGATTGTCTTTGACCGCTTCATCATTTTTGCAGCCTTATGACCGACATAGCCTTTATCAGCCGCACCAATTTTTGATGCCTCTACACGGTCAGACCATATCGCAGAGCGTTTTGCCGCTTGCTGTAATCGGCTGATGTCCTTTTGTAGGCGCATATTTTGTGCCAATTCAAATTCCTGTTGCCGTTCAAAGTTTGCCATCCAAGACGAAAAGTTTCCGCTTTGCACCTCAATGCTTGCTCTATTCAGCGACAAAATATGGTCAACACAGCCATCCAAGAAGCGTCGGTCGTGAGATACGAGTATAAAGCCCTTTTTCTTTTTCAAATAGGCAGCTACCATTTCACGAGCTTTTACATCCAAATGGTTGGTAGGCTCGTCAATTAAGAGAAAGTGGCCCTCATTGCAAAATAACGCTGCCAATAACACCTTTGTTTGTTCACCGTTTGAAAGGGTTTCAAAGGGACGATAAAGCACATCTGCCTCCACATCCAAATAGGACAGTTCCCGCATCAACTCCCATTCTTCAGCCGCCGGTGCGATTTCAAAGAAAATTTCGTTGGTAAATTGTGATTTGTCCGCTACGGAATATGGGAAATAATCAAACTGCACGGATGTGTGGATTTTACCGCTATACTCATACTTTCCGAGTAAGAGATTTAGCAGCGTTGTTTTACCCCTGCCGTTTCTTCCTACAAAACCGAGTTTCCAATCGGTGTCGATCTGAATGTTTACATCTTCAAAGATGTTGTCATAGCTGGTTGGATAGGAAAAGGTAAGGTTTTCTATTTTAATCATTGACATAAACTAAATCCTCCTTTATATTTCTTGAAAATACAAAGTCGGCATTAATGAGATGTTTTACTCCGTATAGATTTCAACATATTATGCCGACACTATACGGAGAAAATCATGCGTAATAACTAATTCCTCTGTTTTCATCAAAAATACCTCCTAAAAAGTTTTATTATTTCGTCAAATCCCGAGTTCTCCAGTTCTAAAACCGGAAGTTGTATTACTCATTATCTAACCGTTCAATTTTAAAAATCACAGGTCTTGTCCCATCATTACAACATGTAATCATTATCTTGTTATCGCTCATCCAGCCATGCATTATTGATCCACCTTGAAGAGCAGCATACACATAATGGCTGATAGCTGCCCAGGCTTCAGAGCAAAACTGCCCATTCAACATTGTCAGATAACTTTCCTTATCCACAATAAATTCCTGACCTTCTTCAAACACTTTACATTTTCCTACATTTGGATTAGTACAATATTCCTGCATTAAATCAGGAAACAGTTCCTTTCTAAGAACTGTGATTTTACA
>JBJFIB010000122.1:0-10215 GCA_051894195.1 Acutalibacteraceae bacterium | reverse complement strand
GCCCATTTTGCAAGCTGGTGCTGAACTACTGTTTTTCCGCTTCCGAAAGGTCCCGGAACAGCGGCAACACCGCCTTTTGCAATCGGGAAAAGTGTATCTATTACTCTCTGACCTGTTATAAGCGGCATATCGGGCGAAAGTTTTTTCTTGTACGGACGACCTACACGAACAGGCCATTTCTGCATAAGCGAAAGTTTATACTCTCCGCCGTTTTCGAGTGCAACAACCGCAACTGTATCATCAACATGATACTCTCCGCCTTTTATTGACTTGATTTTTCCGTAAACACCATTCGGAACCATAATCTTGTGCAGTACAACATCTGTTTCCTGAACCGTTCCGATAATATCTCCGCCCTGTACGGTATCGCCGACTTTTGCACACGACTCAAACTTCCAGACTTTATCTCTTTTGAGTGACGGTACGGAAATACCCCTGTGAAGAAGATTTCCCGACTGTTTCATAATATCGTCAAGCGGTCTTTGAATACCGTCATAAATGCTTGAAATAAGTCCCGGACCGAGTTCAACACTCAGCGGTGCACCCGTTGACACAACAGGTTCACCGGGACCCAAGCCTGATGTTTCTTCATAAACCTGAATTGACGCTCTGTCGCCGTGCATTTCGATAATTTCACCGATAAGCTGTTGTTCGCTTACCTTTACGACATCAAACATATTTGCATCACGCATTCCCTCTGCAATTACCAGAGGACCTGCAACTTTTTTTATTATACCTTGGCTCATTCTCTCATTCCCTTACTAAAAAATACGGAGTGCCTCCGCTGTCAATTCGGCGGCAAGCTGGTGGCGTGCCGCCACTGTCAAATTGCGTTCAAAGTTATCGTTACCGTTAAGTCGTTGTCCGCACCATTAGTTATCGTTATCATTTCACGCAACAGTTTTATGTCACATCAGGCTAAATTCCAACGCACAAACTAACCGCCGAAACAACTCCTAACTCCTAATTCCTAACTCCTAACTAAAACAACTCCACACTCCACTCTCAACACTCCACACTAAATTATGTCTGCTCCGACGGCTTTTTCGACAAAGCTTTTAACTTTTGCCTGACCGTAGCCTGTGTTGCCCTTGACAGCCGGAACAGGAATTATTGCGGGGGTTAAGTTTTCCCTGTATTTGTCGAGTTCGGTTTCAAGCTCGGAGCAAAGCGGTTCGGTCATATAAATAATGGCATAATCGTTTTCGGCAAGGCGTTTAAGGATTTTTGCCGCCTCGCCGCTGTTTTCTTTTACTTCATAGGTATCAAGACCGAGAGCGGCAAAACCGTATATACTGTCACGATCACCCATAACGGCAATTTTATACATACATATCCCTCAGTCTTTCTCTTATAATGTTGTCGTCAATATCGTTTTGTTTTCCTGACAAAATCAATCTGACGGTTTTAATTTCGTTTTGTCTTGCAAGAAAATATGCGGCAATAGGTGCTGCCGTAAAATTATTCAGCTTTTGTTCTTTGATTTTCTCCATAAGAATATTGTCGCAATAGCGTTCAAACTCTGACGGAGATTTTTTAAGATATTCAAGTGCGTCTGAATAATCCGTATATGCAAGATAGTTGTATATATCGTCAAGCGTCTTTGACGCCGCCTCAGCAAGAAGCGTTACATTCAGCGTGTCACATTCCGCAAGAGCGTTTTTGATGAATTCGTGACTTTTGCCTGTTTTAAGACAGCGGACTGCAATTTTAATATCAGCCGATGCAACGGTCAGTTCACCGTAATCTTTCAGCAATGTGCATTTTGAATTTTTCGTGACATCACGGATATATTCAAGTGACGCTTTGTCGATAATTATGTCACAAAGCTGTCCGTCACGGGTTTGAAGTAAGGTATGATATGCCTTTTTTGCACATTCCCTGAGATGTTCGGGCAGGCTGTCAAACTCCTTGTCCTTTATCGCATTGTATATATCGTTTGCGTTTGTTGTTCCTCTGTCGAGAAAGAACATCTGCGGCTCTTTTACATCTGTTACAACGCTTTTTATTGACGCTTTAAGATTATGAAAATCCGCATGATAGCGGAAAACATCAAAAACCTTGTCATCACCTGTCAGTTCGTTTATCAGCGACCACAGCCTGTCCTCCTCAGACGAAAGCATTTTTTCAAAATCTCCGCCGCTGCAATCTGCCCAGCCCTTGTCCGCAAGAAACCTTGTACATTCATCAAGTGAGCGGCACGACATAAGCGTATCGACATCTGTCTTTGAAAGCAGTGAAACTTCTTTTGCTCTTATTCTTGCAACGGCATAGGTATATTCATTCTGCAAATAAAACACCACCAAATCCTTTTGAAAAAGCAAATTTCTATGAAATTACTTTTTCAGATTTATAATTCTGTGTACGGTATCTTTCATTTCTTCCGACTTGCTGTGGAATATTGCCTCAAAGGAACAGTTTTCCTCAATTCCGCCGTAGGCAAGCACAAAACCGCCGTCAATATTCACTGTTTTTTCCGACAGGGTTACTGTACCGCCGATTTTTTTCGCCTGTGTGTTGAGTTCGGGGATAAAGTTTTCCGGCAGGCGTTTTTTGTCCTTAGCGTTAAGGAAGATTTCCCCGTTGCCGCTCTGAATATTCTTTGCGGCAATTTTCATAAGAATGTCAAAATATTCCTTATCGGGTAATGAAAGAATTTCCTCGTGTGCCTTATTTATAATATCGGAAATAATCTTTTGCTTTTCGGCAAGAATTATTTTTCTTTTTTCAAGTGCTGCCGCTGATATTGAACGGTTTTTAAGGTCTTTTTCAAATGCTTTGAGCTTATCGTTTTCGGCTGACGAAATTTTGTCGGCATTTGCGTTTGCGTTTTTGATAATTTCGTCAGCCTTAGCCTGAGCCTCAGCAATAATTTTGTCACATTCGGCTTGTGTTTCGTCGTTGATGTCTTTGATTATCTTTTCAAGTCCGTTCATTCAAAGCACCTCTCATACTGTAATGCTCGGAATACCTGTAATTGCAAGAATAGAAACAAGAAGTGCAAGGATAGCATAGGTTTCAACCATTGCCGGAAAAATAATAGCCTTACCCATCTGGTCAGGTCTTTTTGCTACAAGTGCAATACCCGAAACAGCCGCTCTTGACTGACGGATTGCCGAATAAAGTCCTACAAATCCCATAGGAAGTGCGGCTGCAAGATACATAAGTCCCTGTGCAAGACTTACATCAACAGGGTTTCCGAAAATACCGATATTAGAAAGAATCATAAACGCAATAAGAAGTCCGTAAATACCCTGTGTACCCGGAAGAAGCTGTAAAATAAGAACCTTTCCGAACTTGCCGGGGTCTTCTGTAACAACGCCTGCGGCTGCCTCACCTGCACGACCTACGCCGATTGCCGAACCTATTCCTGCCATAAGTGCTGCAACAGCAGCTCCCAATAATGCAAATACGATACCCATAATTAAATATCCTCCTTGATTTTATAATTTTTAGTATTGATTTTGTACGGGGTGAATTTTCTTCCGCCGCCGTCATAGAACTTTCCGAAAAATTCAACAAATTGAAGTCTGTTTGTATGAACATAAGCACCGAGTGCGTTAATTCCGAGATTGAGTGCGTGACCGATTACAAATACCAGTATATAAAGTATTGCACCGATTATTCCGCCGCCGTCAATTCCCGCAAGCATACTTGCCATTTTGTTGAATACCGTTCCGATAACGCCTGTTGCAAGTCCGAGTGCAAGAAGTCTTGAATAAGAGAGAATATCACTCAGATAGCCTGTTACATTGTAAAGTCCGTACAGACCTTTCAAAAGACGCTTGAACGGATTTTTTGAATCTCTGCCCGAAGTAAGAAGTATTCCGACTGCACCGACAGCCGCACATATAATTGCAACCGTTCCGACAACTGACGGAAGATTGAAGTTGAGTCCCGACATTCCGATAAACATATCTGTTGTCACGAAAAATACTATAAGTCCTCCGACAAGCAGATACCAGAACACAACATCACAAAGTGCGTCATAATACTTTTTCTGTCTGATGTCCTGATAGCCCGCTATTCCAAGTCCGACAAACAGATGTACTATACCTACCGCAAACGAGAACATAAGCATAGGCATAGGATTTGTCAGCGGTTCAAACCACAGCGGCGGAAGTGAAACATCACTGTGGAAGAATGTCGTTGCGATTGACTCAACGCTGTCGCCGAAAAACGAACCGAACAAAAGTCCCCAGAATGTCGTTGTAAAGCCACAGAAGAAAAACATCTTGACGCTTTTTCTGAGCGACTCCTCCATATTTTTGAATTTCAGCAGTGCAAAACCACAGGCAATTATCATTATTATTCCGTAACCTGCGTCCGAAAACATCAGTCCGAACAATATATAATAGAAAAATGCCATTATCGGTGTAGGGTCAATCTCGTGCCGTGACGGCATACTGTAAGTTTCGAGAACTCCCTCACACGGTCGTGCAAAGCCGTTGTTTTTCAGCTTTACGGGAACATCGTCGTTTTCGTCGGGTTCTTCAATCTCGACAACTGCGTCATATTTTTCCGTCAGCAGCTTTTCAAGTGCCTGACTGTTTTCTGACGAAACATATCCTGTAAGAATAAATGTACGCTTTGACTGCGACAAAAGCTCAATCGCCTCGTATTTGTCACGCCTCATTCTGTAATAGTCGGCAATGAATTTAAGAGCATTTCTCATTCCGACATAACTTTTTATCTGGTTTTCGGCATTTTCAATGTCGTTTTTCGCCTGATTTATCCTGTCGTCAAGAATTTTTATCCGTTCTTGCGGCGGCTGTTTCGGTTGTAACGGCGGACGAGCAAATCCAAGTCCACGAAGTGCTTTTTCCAGCTTTTCCGCAACGGAATTATGTGCAAGAATAAACACACAGGTCTGTTCGGGAAGTGTACTTATTACCTCAACAACATAATCGTCAGTTTCGGGCAATTTCTGTGCAAGAGTCGCCCGTATTTCGTCCTCAGCCGTTGAACCTGTAACCAACGGTTGCGGAACTAGGTACTTGTTAGGTATATTAAGGAATGTTCGTATTTCGTCCTCAGTCATTGAACCTGTGACCGTACCGATAAAAGCCTTTGTTTTTTTCGTGCCGGGAAACCTCAAAGACACATCAAGATTTCCCCAGACAGAAAGTGATTCCTTTTGTGTTTCAAGCCTTATTATATCCGCTTTTTTGTCGGAAATTTCCTTTTGCAGAGCATTGATGTCATAGGCAACCCTCATTATTTCATCATTGTTATCAACAAAAGTGTAATAATCTTCAACACTTATTGTCTTTCTGCCCTCAAATGTTGACAAAGGCGATTTTTTTTCGGGGATATATTCGTTAAGAATATCCGCCGCCTGTGTTGCCGTATCGGAGCTTTTTTCAAAAACCCGTCGGCTTTGTGCCGTATTCTGTTTGGTAAAAATACTGTCGGCAAGTTTCATATCCTCAATCTGCACAACGCCGAGCCTTTGGAGTTCCTCCATAATTGCCTTACGGTTTTTTCTCAGTGCATACAGATTTATCTTTTGCATTTTTACCTTTGCCATTTTATCACCTCTCTATCAGTGGGAGTTGCGTTCAAATTGAAAGTTGAAAATTGAAAATTGAAAATTATTTATAATTTCTCATTCCTCCTTTCCAACTCCTAACTCCTCACTCCTCACTCCTAACTAAATTTATCCTACGACAAGGGAAATAATTCCCTTTATTGCGTCTTTTTCTTTTTGCTTAGCCAGTTGTGCAAGAAGTTTTGTTTCGTTCTTTGCGTCCTGTTTTGCCTTGTTGAGTTCAGCGGCGGAATACTGCTTTGACTGTGCGATAATTTCCTCACGCTTTTGCCCGACAGCCGTTGACGACTGATTTTCAATCTGCCGTGCCTTTGCGTTAGCGTTCTTGATAATGCTGTTAGCTTTTTCACGGCTTTCGGCAAGCATTTTTTCGGCATTTTCTTCGGCAGCTCTGACTTTTTCGATTGTTTCCTTAGCCATTTCATCACCTGCTTTATTTTTGGATTTACTGCCACGACAGCAATTTATATATATTATTATTTTACAATTCTTCAAAAACTATTAAAAAAATCATTTTTAAGATATAAAATAAACCCAAATCGCACAAAGGAACATAAAAATATAAAATTAACCTCAATGCAAATTCGGGAAAATAAGTTTTGCTGTCAATGAACAGTATAATAAATTTTGACTGTTTTTTCAAGTATCATTTTTTAAACTTTGTGCAGTTTTTGGACAATTTTCTGAAAATGACATATTTTATACGGCATTATTCAAAAGATATTCGGCAACGCCGTCCTCATAACTGTTACCGATAATTATATCGGCGTAATTTCTGAGTTCCTCAACGCAGTTACCTACGGCAATTCCGACATCAGCAGTTTTAAGCATATCAATATCGTTTAAGTTATCGCCGAACGCAACAACTCTGTCTGCACCGACAAGTTTTTTAAGTTTTTGAACGCCTGTTGACTTTGTTGCGTCAGAACTGAATACTTCAAGAAAATAAAGGTCGGAATAATTATCACTGTAAAGCGTCGCCTTAGCTTTTTGCAGTTTGCTGATTTCCTCATAAATCGGCTTTAAACGCTCGTAGCTGTCAACCATAGTGAAATAAATCACTCTGTCGCTGTCGCTGACTGTGATATTATCAATCTGTTTAAAACTCTTGTAGTCCTTGTCTTTTCGTGCATTGAAAAAATCACGCTCAACATCATTTGACAGCCTTTCAAACTCAACATTTATTCCGCCGTCAGAATCGAATTTATACACAAACGACATTCTGTCAAAGGCTTTGAGTATTTTTATGATATTCAAAGCCGTTTGAGTGTCCATAGGCGTACAGTCGATATATTTCTGTGCTTTAAAATCATACATCAGCACACCGTTAAGCTGTACGCAGGGAATATTTATTTCAAGCTGTCTTAAAATATCGACAGATGACGAACATCTTGCGGTAGCGACGGAAAACATCATTCCGTCAGCTATAAGTTTTCTTATAATTTCAACCGACTTTGGTGTCAGTTTTGCCTTTTTGTCAAGAAGTGTTCCGTCAAGGTCAGAAACATAAAGCGTCTTCATAAAAACCACCCCTTTTTTCAGTGTGGAGTTAGGAGTGAGGAGTTAGGAGTTGTAAATGATATTCAATTTTCAATTTTCAATTTTCAACTTTCAATTTGAATATAACTCCACTCTCCACACTCATATTTCGGATTTGTAGTAGGTTATGCTGTTCATAATGACGGTTTCGCAGTCGGTAAAGGGTTCGGGTGAAAAGTGTCCTCTTATTTCTCTGCCGTCACGAAGATAAATAACACCCTCGCCGTTTGGTTTGCCGTCAGCGAACATACCTGTGTATCTGTGGTCGGAATATAGAATTGTACCCTTTCCGTCGGGTTTGCCGTCTTTGAGTCTGCCTGTGAATATTCCGTCTGAAATATTCTTTTCGATAATATAGTCGGGTGCTTTGCGGAAAAGTTCGTATTCTGTGTTTTCGAGTTCCTTACATTCGGGAAGTTCGGGCAATTCTTTAAGACATACTTTCATCGGCTTTTGCGGTTCGTTGTTTTTGAAAATGCCCTCAAACTGCTTTTCGCAGTAAGGTATAAAACTGCAACCCATACCGTTTCTCTGTCCGTCCTTGATGTTGCCGTAATAAAGCAGTGAACCGTCGTCGGAATATTCGCATACATATATAAGTTCGTCGTCTTTGTACAGACATTTTCTTATTATGTTTGTATTGGAAATTTCGTTAATTCTGCCGTTTTTCTTGCCGCCGTCAAACTCACCGACAAATTTCGCACTGCCGTTTTCGTATATTATGCCACAACCACTGTAAAAGCCGTCTTTCCACATTCCCTGATAGAGCATTTTGTCGTCTTTGAATTCAACGCCAAAGCCGTTTTTCTTGCCGTCAGAGAATGTTCCGGTATATACAAGTTTGCCGTTTTCAAAGAGTTTGCCGTCACCGCTGTAAACGGAATCTTTGAAGTCACCCTCATAGATTTTTTCGCCGTCATTATATTCTATGCCTCTGCCGTTGCGGTGCATATCTGTCCATTCACCGCAGTAAACAAGTTTTTTGTCGGAGTTGTATTCGTTGAATATTCCTGTCGGTTCGCCGTCAACAAAGCGTCCCTCAGCATAACCGCCGTTATCAGAAAACAGTCGTCCTGTGCCGTTGTAAATATTATCAACAAAACTGCCGATATATATTACTTTGCCGTTTTTGTCGGTCAGTGTGCATTTTCCGAAAGCCTTGCCGTTTTTAAAGTTTCCGCTGAGTTTTCCGCCGTCATCAAGGCTGAGTGTTCCCTCGCCGTCATATACATCATTGAACCAGCGACCTGTGTATTTAACTGTTCCGTCGGGATTATATTCCGTACCTGTGCCTGTGCGTGTATTGCCCATATATTCGCCGACATAAAGCATTGTGCCGTCCTTTGAGAACTGAGTGCCTGTGCCGAGGAATTTTCCGTCCTTGTATTTTCCGACAAAGAATGTATTTTTTCTCTCGTCAAAGGTAATGCCTGCACCGTCTTTTTTGCCGTTTTCGACTGTGCCGAGATAAAGAAGTTTACCCTTTTTATCAAAACTTGCACCAATACCTGTTGAAACATCATCTTTCCACTCACCGATATATGCACTGCTGTCAATCGGTGAAAACGCAACGCCAAGTCCGTTTCGTTTGTTCTGTTCCCAGTTTCCCGTATAGCACAGCTTGCCCGATTTGTAGTAATAAACACCAAAGCCGTCACGCTTATCGTCGCTGTAATCGCCCTCATAGGCTGTTTCGCCGTTTTTCATCGCTGTTCTGCCACGACCGTTACGCTTATTGTCGGACAGTTCGCCGAAATAAAAATACTGTTTGCCGCCGGATTCAATAATCTGTTTATCAATCGTTTCATAAGGACATTCTGAGGCAAATATGCATGAGGTTTCACGGGGTGCAGGCATTTCGCCCTGTTCATAAACAAACGGCAGTGTCGGGATTTTTTCGTCATCTTCCTCAACACTTTCAGGCTGTGTTATTTCGTCTTTTTCCTCGCTGAGAATTTCGGAAATTGTGCTGTTCTGCTCGGAATATTCGCTTTCGGCGTTTTCACGCATACTGTCAAGCTGTGACAAAAGTTCCTCGCTTGCGGTTTTTTCCTTATTTCCGAACGGCTTACGCACTTCTGCTTTAATATTTTCAGTTTCAGGCTTGCTTATATGTATTTCCTCGCTGTCAGAGAGATTAAAGCCGTCATTCTGTGAATTCCGGCTGTCCAGTTTTTCGCTGTCAACAACAAAGGCTGACGGTTCTTTTGCACTCTCTGATACAGTTTCGTCAGGCACAAAGCTGTTCTCTCGTTTCAGCATTTTTTCAAGAGCCTGTTTGCGTTCATCATAATCGGATTTAGTACAGAAATAGAAATTTCCTGCACTTGTTTTACAAAGAATCTGCGGTTCATTTGTGAGAATGTTGAGTTTTTCAGTCAAAGATTTATCCAGAGTGATATTAAACGGATAAAGCGTATCAGTATATCCGTTTTTTGTCCTGCGGATAATTACAGGCTTATCCTCCTCAAAATACGGCGTGAGAACATAAATCGGCGTAAATCTGTCATTCAGTGAATAAAACTCCGATTTCTGCCATATATGATGACAGTCATAATATGTTCTTTTTATCGGTCTTTTTGTAAAATCGGCTGTTTCGACATAATAGCCGTCGGGTGTTTCAACAACACGCTCAACCTGCTGATTGCCTTGAAGTTTTTTCCATTTCAGGACACGACCGTCCTCAATGGCATACGAAAATCTGAATGTATCCGCAGAGGTTTTGAGGGTATTTCTGTTTTTAAGTTTTTTGCGTGTTTCAAAGAAATCCTTTCTTATTTCGCACAAAGCGTCGCTTTCGTCAGGAATTTCGACTTCCGTATTATATACCGCATAAAATATTGTATTTTTGTTAATATTCTGAAATAAAATGCACTCCATTATAACATTCCCTTTCACGCTGATTAAGTTTACAGTTTTCCTTTATAATCATACAACAAACTATCATTTTTTTCAAGTGGCGGCAAGCTGGTGGCGTGCCGCCACTGTCAAATTGCGTTTGAAGTTCTTGTTATCATTAAGTCATTTTCCGCACCGTAAATAATTATTCATCAAAAAAATTTTCGCTCTCGGCTTAATTGTCACGGACTGTTTTATTTATGTAGCGTTTTTAAGGCTTTTGTAGC
>JBJFIB010000121.1:0-10261 GCA_051894195.1 Acutalibacteraceae bacterium | reverse complement strand
TTTTTGGACAGACTGCATATACAATCGCATAATAACATAAATGAAAACCTCAGACGAAACTATTCCCTTAATTATATACCATAATTAAGGGAATAACTATAATATAAGGGGATTTATTTCAGCCTGAAATAGCAGATGTTTTTTCCGTTGCCTTCACGCATAAGTTCGCCTGAGGTTACCATTTTATGCAAAGCACCTTCAACGGAACTTATGCTGAGATACGGACAAAGTTCCCGTATGTCCTGTTTTGTGAATCGTCCGACCTTGTTCTGAGTGGCACGCCTTACAGTTTCAAGTGCGGACAGCTTGTTTTCGACAAGTGAAAACCTGTCTTCAAAGTCTTTGTATGCTGAAAGTATTATGCCAAGAATATATTTTATAAACGGAACAGTATTTTCATTTCCTTCGTGCCAGCCTGTCTGGGACTGTTTAAGCACATCATAGTACAAATCTTTGTTTTTTTCAATTTTTGCTTCAAGAGAGATGTATTTACCTACATAAAAACCGTTTCTGTACAAAAGTAAAGTGGTGAGAAGTCGGCTCATTCTGCCGTTGCCGTCGTTAAAAGGGTGAATACATAAAAAATCGTGAATAAAAATCGGAATTAAAATCAGCGGCTCAATTTTATAATTGCCTGCTGCCTTGTTGTATTCATCACAGATTTTATCGAGTGCCTCAGGCGTTTCAAACGGCGAAAGGGGAGTGAACACTGTTTCTGTATGTCCGTCGGGATATGTTGCACTGATATAATTCTGTACGCTTTTTGTTCTTCCAGCCATTGAATTGTTAATATGACTGTACATAATCTTATGGAGTTGCAAAATATAATTTCGGGTTACAGGTATAGCATCAAAATTTTCGTGGATTATATTCAGGACATCACGGTAGCCGGCAATTTCCTGTTCACTGCGGTTTTTTGGTGTTGTCTTTTTTTCAACAAGCTGTCTTATTCGTGTGCTTGTGGTGATGATACCTTCGATTGCATTTGATGATTCTGTACTTTGAATTTTTGCAATTTCAGTCAGTTTTTCAAGCTCCTGAGGTCTTTGTTTCAGGTATAGCTCCTGTTTTCCGTATTCTTTGTATATTGCTGCGATAAGTCCGAGAGTTTCCGAGTCCCATTTACAGTTTACAATCTCAGAATAATTGAAGTTTCTCATTAGCTTTCCCTCCGTTACCTTAAAAAATAATACAAAATAAGGGAATTGTCAAGTTATAAGGGAATATTCCCTTATTATTATTTCAAAATAAAGGGAAAATATTCATAATGTATAAACATAACTTAAAATCCTCAAAAAAATAACCGTCACTTGTAATGAGCGACGGTTATTTGTTTTACATAAATTTATATGTAAGAATAAATAAATTGTATAAGATAAAGCTGCGGATTTAATAATTACGCATTACGCATTACGAATTACGAATTGTATTCAATCATCGGGTTGTATTTTATGCCGTTTTGCTGCATTTCAAAATGAAGATGAGGACCTGTTGAATATCCCGTTGAACCGACATAGCCGATAAGCTGACCGGCAACAACTCTGTCGCCCGTGCTGACGGTAACGCCTGAAAGATGTCCGTAAATTGAGATTTTGCCGTTGCCGTGGTCAATCATAACATAGTTGCCGTAGCCGCCTCCGCAGCCGCAGCTTGAATCCTTGCCGTAGTCGTGCGGACAGCCTGAATTTGTTGAAAATACAGTGCCGTCATAGCATGCCACAACCTTTGCACCATAAACACTGCCGTCGGCAATATCCAAAGCTCCATGATTGCTTGAACCACGCCATTCCTCAAAGCTTGAAGTGAGGTTTGTGTGTCCCGGACAAGGCCATACAAACGAACCGTCGGATTTGACGACAATATTATTATCATTATCACCGTTTTGCTGTGCGGCTTGCTGTTGTGCCTGCTGTGCTTTTTTTGCCATTTCTTTGTTGTATTGTTCAAGGGCGGCAATAAGCGTATCCTGTTGTTCCTGATTTCTTTTGATAGCGTCCTTTGTGCTTTCGGCGGTTTTTGTAAGCTGATTTATAATTTCGGTATTTTTTTCTGACAGCTTATTTATTTTTTCCTTGTTTTTTTCGAGGGAGCTTTTTTCTTTTTCAACGGTTGTCTTATCGCTTTTGAGCTGTTTTTGTTCGGCACTTATTGTGTCCATTTCGGATTGCAGTTTTTTGATGAGTTTTTCGTCATAAGACGAAAGGCTTTTTACAAGTTCGGTTTTGTCGACTAAATCCGAAAAGTCTTTTGCACCGAGTATAATTTCAAGTGACGAAACATCGTTTGTTTTCTGAATGGCACGCAGCCGCTTTCTGAGCAAATCAAGCCTGTCCTGAATTGCGTCAAGTTTCTTGTCGATTTCAGTCTGTTTTGCTTTTATTTCGGAATTCAGCTTTGAAATTTTGTTGTTGCTGCTTTGAATTTTCTTGCTGAGGTCGAGTATCTGTTTTTGTAATTTTTTGCTGTATTCCTGCTTTTCTTTCAGCGAGTTCTGAGTTTCTTCAAGCTGCTGACGGTATTCGGAATTTTGCTGTTCAAGTTCAGAAATCTGCTTTGAGTTTTCGTCAGCGTCAAAGGCAAAGGTATTCTGACTTGCCGCCATAATAAGAGCGGCGGACAGGGCAGTAATTGATAATAATATTTTGTGTTTTTTACCAGCCAAGAATCTCTCCTCCTTCTTTTCTGAGATATTTTGTTATGGAGATAAATCCGCCGAGCGTACCGATAAGAATACCCGCAGCCGAGAACGAAATAAGCACCGGCAGCCATATATCACTCAGCGGAACGGTAGCCTTTGAAATAAATGCAACAATTCCCGACGCAGCATCACGGACAGGATTGTAGATTGCGATTATAACACCTGCCGCAATAAGTCCCGAAATAAGACCTATTGTCATAGCCTCAATTATGAACGGTATCCGCACGAATGCATTTGTAGCACCGACTGATTTCATAATGCTTATTTCAAAGCGGCGTGAATACATAGTCATTTTGATTGTGTTTGAAATGATGAACAGTGTAACTATTGCAAGAATAAGCACAACCCAGAATCCTACAAAGGCAACAAAATAGTTTAGTTTTGTGAGTTTTCTTGCAATATCGCTCCGGTCGCTCACGCTGTCAACGCCGTCAACGGCCTTTATTTGTTTTACGGTTTCCTTGTATTTTGAAAGGTCGTCAAGTCTGACTTTGTATTCGTTGCTGAAAGGGTTTCCGTCGCCCTCCATACTTTCGTAGAGGTTTCCGAGAGTGTCCTTGTATTCCGCCAGAACCTTGTCCTTTGAATAGAATGTACATTCGGAAATATTCTTGATTTTTCCAATCTCACCGCCTGCTTTTACGGCGTCAATATCCGAAATATCAGCGTCAAGATAAACCGTAATTTCGTTGTCATCTCCGACCGACGAAATAAGGTGTTCGACATTCAATGAAAGAAGTGATGCCGCACCTGTTATTATAAGGCACGAAACAAGCACTACTATTGATGCAAGCGACATCATACGGTTATTCCATATATTTTTAAATCCCTCTTTGAGAAGATAACCTGCATTTATATGTTTCATTCCTGTTCAGCCTCCTTTGCCGCTGTGCTGTCATCTTTATTTTCCTCTGTATCAGCGTCAGTTTCAGCCGTTTCGTCTGTTTTGTCGCTTTGGGGTAAGCTGTATGTACTGTCGTCGTCAGGGTGATATTTTGTCGTGATTTTTTTGTCCTCGACAATTTCACCGTTTATGATATTTATAACCCGTCCGCCGAATTCTTTTACAAGGTCGTGTTCATGTGTAACGATAATAACGGTAGTACCCCGCTTGTTTATTTCGGAAAGAAGATTGATAATATCGTGTGAAAGTTTAGGGTCAATGTTTCCTGTGGGTTCATCGGCAATTATCATTTCGGGATTGTTGACAAGGGCTCTTGCGAGGCTCACACGCTGCTGTTCACCGCCTGAAAGTTCACTTGGACGGCATTTTTCCTTGTTTTCAAGACCGACAAGACCAAGAACATATCTGACACGCTTTTTTATTGCCTTTTCGGGAGTGCCGATAACACGCATGGCAAAAGCAACATTATCATATACATTCATCTTGTCGATAAGTCTGAAATCCTGAAAAACTATACCCATTGTCCTGCGTAAATAGGGAACCCTGCGGTTTTTGATTTTCATAAGGTTATGACCGTTTACCATTATTTCGCCTGATGTTGCGGTTTCTTCGTGAATTAAAAGTTTAAGGAATGTACTTTTTCCTGCACCGGAATTTCCTACAATAAATACAAATTCGCCCTGTCCGATTTCAAGGCTTATGTTTTTCAGTGCAACAGTACCGTTAGGATAAACCTTTGAAACATCTTTTAAATGAATCATTTTATCTCGCCTTTCAGTTTGCAGTAATGTAAAAATACAGACATAATGCCAAAAAATAATATATTATTGATTTATATTATATATCATAAAATATTTTCCGTCAAATGAAAATAATAGTTGTTTTTCGCCATATATATAACTAAAATAACAAAAAACAGCAGTACAGACTAAAATTCGCCTGTACTGCCGCAGATGATGTAAAAAATCAGTATTTAATCGGGTTTGAAGAAAGGTATTTTTTAACCATAAGTGCTACCTTGAATACTATTGCGTCCTCAAACTCACGCAGGTCAAGTCCTGTGAGCTTTTTGATTTTTTCAAGACGGTAAACAAGTGTGTTTCTGTGAACGAAAAGTTTTCTTGATGTTTCTGAAACATTGAGGTTATTTTCAAAGAAACGCTGGATTGTAAACAGAGTTTCCTGGTCGAGAGATTCGATTGAACCCTTCTTGAAAACTTCTTTGAGGAACATATCGCACAGTGTTGTCGGAAGCTGATAGATAAGTCTTGCGATACCGAGGTTATCGTAGCTTACGATTGTACGCTCGGTGTCGAATACCTTGCCGACTTCAAGGGCAACCTGAGCCTCTTTGAATGAGCGTGCAAGGTCTTTGATTCCCATTACAGGTGTTCCTATGCCGATTACGCAGTGAGTGTAGAATTCGCCCGAAAGAGTATCGACGATAGAACTTGCGAGCTTTTCGAGGTCTTTTGAGTCGATGTCGCTTTTGATTTCCTTAACGAGTGCAATATCGGTTTCGTTGATGTTGATGACAAAATCCTTTGACTTATCGGGGAAAAGGTTCTGGATTACATCATAAGCCGAAATATCGGTCTTTGCCGAAATTTTGATAAGCATACAAACTCTTGTTACATCAGCGTTAAAACGCAGTTCTCTTGATTTAAGATAAATATCACCGGGAAGAATATTATCAAGAATTACATTTTTGATGAAGTTTCCACGGTCATATTTTTCGTCGTAGTATTGTTTTATGCTTCCGAGTGAAATTGCGAGAAGTGACGCATATTTCTGAGCCGCATCATCATTTCCGGCAACAAAAACGGCATATTCGTTTCTCGGTTTACTGCCGAATGATTTGTAGGTGTAGCCGTTAAGTACAAAAGGTGCGGCAGATGTAAGCATTTCGGAGGTGATATGTTCGTTTACTTCTCCGATTTTTCCCAGCTCACTGCAAGCGATGACAACAGAAGTTTCGTCGATAACACCGATTGTTCTGTCGATGGTATCACGCATTTGATGAATTACTCCTTGAAACAATTTGTTAGACATAAAATATTTACCTCGCTTTTTAGATTTAAAATATTAGTTTTTAAAAATATACATACCGAACCTGTGCATAGATAATATATACATTTTACACAAAAACAAAAAAAATTGCAACCTTTTAATTGAATTTTTATCAGTTTTTGAATAGAAAATTATATAAATTAACAAAAATTTAATAAATTACCCGTTTAAACGGAAAATAAATAGCCAAAAACTGTAAAAAAGGGCAAAAATTTTATTAAATCATTTTATACATAAGTGTAGTTTTAGTCACATTTTTTAAAAGAACATTTTTGTATGTATAAAATAACAAGAAATATCAGACAGTGATATTTTGCTTTTGCTTTTAGTTAATGATGTTTTCTGAATTATATTGAAAATTTGCTTTCAGAATAATATAATTTGATATAAGAAATTTTTAAAATTAAGGAGTGCAAATATGAGAGAGATAATTTTCGGAACAGGAAATACGGCAAAGCTGTCGGCAATGAAAAAATGTCTTTTGCCGTTTGGAATAGAGGTAGTCGGAATTTATGAGCTTGAAAATATTGAAGTTCCGAAAGTAACTGAAACAGGCAGTACGCCGCTTGAAAATGCCCGACAAAAAGCCTTTGCATATTATAATCTCTTAAAGCGTCCTGTTTTTTCGTGTGATGACGGACTTTACTTTGAAAATATGCCCGATGAAATTCAGCCAAAGGTTAATGTCAGAACCGTCAACGGAAAATATCTTTCCGACGACGAAATGATTGAATATTATTCTTCACTTGCGAAAAAATACGGCGACATAACTGCACAGTACAGACGGGGAATTTGTGTTGTGATTGACGAAAATACGGTATATGAAAGTATGGATATTTCTCTTGCGGGCGAAAAGTTCATAATAACATCAAAGCCGCATAAGAAAAGAAACAAAGGCTTTCCGCTCGACAGCCTGTCAATAGACATAAAAACAGGAAAATATTTTGTTGATATTGAAACATCAGAAAACACTGTTACATACGACGGCTTTCCTGAATTTTTCGCAAAAATAAAAGAACTTTTTTGAATATTTGTATAGCGTTTTCGGAATTGCTTTTTGAATAGTGTAATGTTATAATTAAAAAATCAAAAGTAATCGGAGGTTTAAAGATGTTTAAAGGCGAACTGCTTTCTCCTGCCGGAGATGCCGAGTGTTTTGAAAGTGCATTGAAATTCGGTGCAGACGCAATTTATCTTGCCGGTAAGGAATTCGGAATGAGAACGGCGTCATCAAATTTTGATACCGATACGCTCAGGGCATCAATCAAAAAAGCACACGAAAAAAATGTAAAAGTATATTTAACCTGTAATACACTGCCAAGAAATAACGAGATTGACCGTATGCCCGAATTTCTTGAAAAGGCACAGGACTGCGGAGTTGACGCATTTATTATTGCGGATCTGGGCGTTATGTCGCTTGCACACAAATATGCCCCTAAGGTTGAACAGCATGTTTCAACTCAGGCGGGAATAGTAAACTATCAGACGGCACAGGTGCTTTATGATATGGGTGCAAAGCGTGTTGTTCTTGCAAGGGAACTTTCGCTTGACGAAATTGCCGGAATAAGAGCAAAGACAAATCCTGAACTTGAACTCGAAACCTTTGTACACGGCTCAATGTGTGTGTCGTTTTCGGGAAGATGTCTTATATCAAGCTATATGACCGGCAGGGACGCAAACCGTGGAGATTGTGCACAGCCTTGCAGATGGAAATATCATTTGTATGAGGAACACCGTGACGGACAGTATTTTCCTGTTGTCGAGGAGGATAACGGAACATATCTTTATAATTCAAGGGATTTGTGTATGATTGAGCATATTCCTGAGGTGCTTAAAGCCGGAGTAAAAAGCCTTAAAATTGAGGGCAGAGCAAAATCTGCATACTATGTTGCCGTTACAACAAACGCCTACCGTCACGCACTTGACGATTATTACAAAATGGGCGACGACTGGAAATTACAGCCGTGGATTGCCGACGAGCTTAACAAAGTCAGCCACAGGGAATACAACACCGGATTTTTCTTTGGAAACGAGCCGGGACAGGTTCATTCAAACGGCGGTTATATCCGTGAATATGATGTTGTTGCCGTATGCGATGATTACAGTGACGGCACAGCATTTATGACACAGCGGAACAGATTTTTTGTTGGGGATACGCTTGATGTGCTTCCGCCTGATGGAATACCTTTTAATATTACCGTTGAACAGCTTTTTGACGAAAACGGCAATCAGATTGATGTTGCACCGCACGCAATGCAAAAGCTGAAAATGCCCAGCAAAACGGAAATTCCCTCAGGCTCACTACTCAGAAAAAAACGCACAGCCGTTAAATGATAAAATTCTATGCGTCTGCCGAAAGGCAGGCGTTATTTTATTTGATACAAAATCACTCCACTACACAAAACCGCCGGAAACGGCGTAAATATTAACTGACCTTTAATGGCATAAAATCAGGAAAAATTATTTATAATTTCAACGGAAACAGAAAATATTAAGTAAATGTTGCTTGTTCTTTTAAGTGATTTGTATTATAATATAGTTAATAAAACCGCCGGAAACGGCGTAAATATTAAGTGGGGATAACTATGGAGATTAAGCGTGATGTGTATCTTAACAGACTTATTGTACGCAAGCAAAATGGCTTTATAAAGGTTATTACGGGCATAAGACGCTGCGGAAAATCTTATCTTCTGAATAATCTTTTCTGTAATCATTTGTTGGAAAACGGCGTTGACAATTCTCATATCGTGAAGTTTGCCTTTGATTCTGCCGATGACCTCAGGCTTATCGGAGAAGACCTTTTTGAAATTGACAGAGAAAACCGCAAGGTTGACCCGGTTAAATTTATGGATTATATCAATTCCCGTGTAACAGATAACGAAATGTATTATCTTCTTCTTGACGAGGTTCAGAAACTTGGCAGCTTTGAGTCTGTTCTGAACGGATATTTACGCAGAAGTAATATGGATATTTATGTAACCGGCAGTAATTCAAAATTCCTGTCAAGCGATATTATTACCGAGTTTGAGGGACGAGGTGATGAAATTCATATTCTGCCGCTTTCGTTTTCCGAATTTTTCAGTGTTTACGACGGTTCAAAAGACGAGGCATTTGACGATTATATGGTTTATGGCGGATTGCCTGCAATAGCACTGATGAAAACCGAAGAACAAAAAATAAAATATCTCACCACACAGATACAGAATGTTTATCTTCGTGATATAGTGAAACGGTATAATCTTCATTCTGATGAGGATATTGGTGAACTTCTGGATATATTGGCGTCAGGAATTTCTACACTTACAAATCCCAGAAAACTGTCGGATACTTTTAACAGTATAAAAAATTCAGGTATTTGTGCAACAACTGTGGCTAAATATATCAAACATCTTGAAGACGCTTTTTTAATCAGCAGAGTTAAAAGGTACGATGTAAAAGGCAAACGCTATATTGATACACCGTACAAGGTGTATTTTGAAGATACAGGACTCCGCAACGCAAGACTGAATTTCCGACAGATTGAACCGACTCATCTTATGGAGAATATTATATACAATGAACTTCGGTATCGTGGCTATAATGTTGATGTCGGTGTTGTCGAAATCCGTGAAAAAAACAGTGAGGGCAAGGAAACAAAAAAGCAGCTTGAAATTGATTTTATCGCAAATCAGGGCAGCAGACGGTATTATATTCAGTCGGCGTATGAAATTCCGAATGACAGCAAGTGGGAGCAGGAAACCCGTTCTTTTGATAAGGCAAACGATTCTTTTAAGAAAATTATTATTGTTGAAAGAAGTATAAAACCACGCAGAAACGATAAAGGATATGTAACTATGGGCGTAAAAGAGTTTTTGCTTGCGGAAAACAGTCTGGAATTATAATGTTTTGCTTATAATATGATTATTTTTTTATTGCTTGTAAAATTCTACGCTTGATAAAACCGCCGGAAACGGCGTAAATATTAAGTGACTTATGAATTGTACTTTTTTTATTGATAAATTATAGCTGATACTATTTCTTTTTTGAGTAATGGATATTGTGGCTTTGCCCCAAACCCCACAAGGGCTACTTGCCCTTGACCTCGGCAGGGGTTGAACCCCTGCACCCGCAATTTTTATACTCAATTTTAAAGAGAAATAGTATGAAAAATAAACATTGATTATGAAAAAATACCTGTCGGATTTTATTTTCGTCGGGTATTTTTGCTTGACAAACGGGAACAGGTATTGTATAATCATAGGGCAGTGTAAAGTGATTTACTTTACAGCCGTGGTTTTGCAGGAGGTCTTCCGTATGTCAAAAAATCTTGAGGTTTCATATCTGTTGGATTTTTACGGGGATTTGCTGACTGAAAAACAGCGTGAGGCTGTTGAATATTATTATAATGATGATTTGTCGCTCAGCGAAATTGCCGATAATCTCAAAATTTCACGGCAGGGCGTAAGGGACAGCATAAAGCGTGCTGAGGCTATACTCTTTAATATGGAGAAAACGCTCGGTCTTGCACAACGATTTCAGACAATGCAGAAAGGTCTGAATGTGATTAAGAGTGAAATTGAAAAAATTGATAAACGCAATATGAAAATATA
>JBJFIB010000120.1:0-10352 GCA_051894195.1 Acutalibacteraceae bacterium | reverse complement strand
ATCCCGAATGGTTCGGACTGAGTTTTGTGTAAGCCACCAGTTTGCTGTTTGTGTAAGTCATAATTATTTATCCCCCTTGTTCTTGTTGTGACTATGCAGTTGTTCCAACACGGCTTTTACCTTTTTCGGTATGGGTAAGCCAAGATGTCCGGCATTTTCCAAAAGACTTATGCCCTCATTGGAAATATAGAAAAAGATGACTGCCGTTTTCAGTACACTGCCTGTGCCGATGGCCTGTACATCAAGAATATTTGCAATTCCGACAAGTAGAAAAATCATAAATTTTCGGCAAATCCCTTTAAACCCGACCTTGCTTGACAGATTCCTGTCCGATATTGCACACATAACTCCTGTGACATAATCAATCACTACAAAGGCAATCAGTGCATAAAGCAAGCCGTCATATCCGCCGAGAAACCACCCGAGCCAACCGCCGACAGCAGTAAAAATGAGTTGAATGCTGTTCCAGAATTCTTTCATATTGTTTTCCTCCCTGTAAATTTTTGTATTAAAAAAGCACCTCCGAGGAGATGCTTAATTCCTTACTGTTCCTGTAAGATGTATGTAATTTTCATTGTCTTATCCGCCGTTTTTGTAACGGGTGTATCAAGGTTGTTTATTGTGGCAAGATAATTGCACATCATAAACCAACCCGAAGTAATTACTGTACCAATGTCTGCAAAATACAAAAGCGGTTCATTTCTGACAGGTGTTACATTTAACTGGTAACCGCTGTTGAATAGCGACTGTGACTCAGGCGGCATTATTTCATTGGTTTCCGTATTGGCAATCAACAACTGATAATCAAAGTCCTCATAATAAATTCTGCCGTTGATTACAACCTTTGGAACTCCGCTCAAATTACCGGGATTTGCTTTTTTGAATTTTACAACATTTGCAGAATTGGAAAGCTGTATTTTATACAGGTCAAATGGTGCGTCATAAGCCTTTAAAAATAAATATCCGTCCGTAACAAAGAACTGCCAACAGTTATCCGTTTTCAGATAAGTTCCGGAAGTATTCGTTACCTCATATTGCTTTATTTTCCATGTATCAAGTTTTATTTCCGTTACGAGAATTTTTCCGTTCGGTGCGACACGATAGTCACCGTATGTACAGATATAAAGACAATCCGTTGACGGGTCATAGTTGTAACCCCAATATCCGATACGAAGTCCCGATTCGAGTTCATCAAGTTCGATTTCCTCTGTCAAAGGTTTCTTTGTGTACACATTTTCGAGAATTGATACTGAATTCAGATAGGTTCTTCGTTTCGTGATTTTAATATGCTTGTTATCAACCACTTTGAAATAATAGGCACAGTCATCTTTGTGGTCGATAAGAAAAATCATCTCCGTTACTCCTACGGTCATACCCGAACATTTACTGCCTGTATTTGCACCTGTATTGTTTGGGTGAACATATTGAAGGGTATCTTCGGCAATGGACTGCATAAGCGGATAATTTCTCGTATATATGGCATTTTTACTGCCATATGAAGTAAAACCTCCGCAGTTATGAGTAAGACATACGCTTGCAATAGTGCCGTTCGCCTGACTGGTTGCAAAGTCATAGACATATTTTACATACCTGTCCTTTAAATTAACTTCGGATTCTGTCTGATTAAATCCTCCACGAAAAGTGTTCTGTGTATTATTCTGAACTCCGTATGACGCACAGCCAATAAGCGTTGCATTTGCGGGCGGATAATAGTTGTCGGGATTTTCTTCAAGTGCCGTGTCAAAGCACAAAATACCTCCGAGCAGTTTTGAATAATACGGCACAAACTCATTAAAATAGCGGTTCGGATGGTTTGAAAGTCCAAGCGGTTTGAAAATATCCCTCAGTGCATTTGTTATCATATTCTGATTTTCACAGGTTTCAATTCTGCCAGTATGAACATTTGTCAGTTCAATTCTTGTAGTCCCTTTAAGCATCGTCATCATCTCCGTTTCTGTAATTCATTATAAAGGTTTTCAGACTTGCGTCACCCGAAAGCCAGAATCTGAATGTTATGTTTTTTGTGTCCGTAAGTCCTGCATAAAGTGCATCAAGGTCTGATGTCAGAAAATCAGCAATAGGAATTTCGTCTGTAAAGTTTTCACCGTCATAGCTGTACTGAGCGGTAACATCACCGCTATATTCCGCATTAAGAGCCTTTATTCCGAGAACCGTTTCATCGGATAAATCCGCAGTACATTCAATATATTGTTTTGGCGGTGTTCCTGTAATAACAGCACTTAGCGGAAATGCCCGACTTTCACTCCAGCTGAGAACAGACGGTATTTCAAGTTCTTTTATCAAATCCCAGTCGGGAAATTCAGAAAATCCTTTTGTCCTGAACAAAAGAGCGTTTGGTTCCGTTTCTTCCAGTTTTACAAGAACATCTGTCGTTTCATCATTTATTGTTTGCCTTTCGACAGTATAAAAAACTCCTGTGTTGTCCTTGATAAGCAGTTTAAACGGCAAAGACAAATCCACAGGAGTGTATTTGATTTCAAAGGCTTTCAGTTCGGAGGAATAGTGAAAAGTAACATCTGGTGAATTTACATTCGGTTTTGTAAAGGCATATTTTTTATCCGCAATAAGTTCAAATCCGCCGTCATAGCACTGAACGGGAACTGAAACCATACGCAGAGAAATATCTCCCGTATCCCATAAAACAAGGTCATATTTCAGCTGATATTCAGCACCCGACGAATTGTAATGCGACCAGCCCTCCCATCTGATTTTGAGAAATTTGTAATAGCTGTACAATGTGCCTTCCTCACGATACAGGGAACGCATTCTCGTATCACGGTTATCGACCTTTAAATGAACCGAATCCGTGCCGAAACCCCAGTAGGAATCACCGTGAGCATAAACCTTTGGTACGGTATGTCCGTTAAATATAAAGAAATCAGCACCGCTTATTGCAAAAGTTCCGCCGTCATAATCGTTACTGTCACGCAAAAGACAAGTCATATTTGCAGTGCCTGACGAGAATATTTCATTTATGCTGTAATAGTTCATAAGGTGAATTTCACTCCTTTCACACCGTCAAACTCGGATATATTTATTTCTGTACATTCAAGATAACCCTCATCAATTTCAGATGTTAATGCTGTCTGTGTTTTCTGGGTTGTCGCTTGCAGTTCAAAACAGCCGTTTGATATATCTATTTCAGTAGGTATCTTGACAGAACTGTTTGAAGTATCAAGTATGAATTTTCTGCGAAAACCTACTGTACAGCCGTTGATATTGATTTCGTCAAACGATTCAAGAAAAGCCGTATCAATCCTCAGATTTTCCGCAAAACCACGGTCTATGGATTTTGGCACGGATTCCATTCTGTATCTTTTGCGAAGTACAAATTCTTCTTCGCTGTTGATTGTGATATATCCGTTGTATTTCGGGTTGCCACGAACGCTTTCAAGTACAAATATACGCAATATTTCCGCAAACCATATTCTTTCCGAAAAGCCGTCAATGGAATATTTGTGCTTTGGTATCGGAATATCTTCTATACTCTGAACAACGCTCTGAATTTTGTTGCCAGGAAATACAACGGACATTATGTCATTAAAGACATCTGCCATAAACGGCACACCGCTTAACTGAATAAAGCCGATATTTTCATTGATACTGATTCTGCCGTTCCAATCTCCGAGTCCTGCCGCAAGTCCCTGACCGCTTATTGTTGCCCTTATCTGTGCCTCTCCGATAGTGACTGTGCCGCCTGATATTTTCAGATACACGGAGAACGTGTTGGAACTGTTGTCTATAACCTTTGAAATCGGAAAAAACAGCGTTACAATATGTTTTCCGTAAATACAGGTTTTTGTCGGCATAAAATTATCTATGGTTTCATCATTTATCTTATATACTATGGAAAGTTCGGGGTTATCTTCCGTTACACTTTCAGGCTTTAATACTTCTAAAAGCATTTCACACTGAAATGACGCAGAGGTTTCTTCTGTTGCCGTAAAATCAATATCCATAACTTTTGTAAGCGACTGACCTATGACAAACGGACTGACATTCACAAAGTTATAAATGACGGTCTTACCGCTTTCTATGGAATTAAGCAGACCTGTAATGTTCTTATCGTTTTTGCTTTTCGCATTTGCAAGCCGTGGATTTTTACCCACACATTTTAATGTCTGCTTTCCGTTGATTTTATATTCAACGCTTGTAATACAGGAGATTTTCTCATCATCTGCGTGACCGCCTGTGAATTTCAGAATATCTCCCGGTTCAAGTGCCGGATTTCCGATTGTTGAACTGTCAAAAGGAACATAACTGACTTTCTGTAAAGCTGTCAGAATTTCTCTGAGCATTTTTTCTCTGATTGATTTCAAGCCGAACTGCATAAGCGGATTTACACCAAGATTCATCGTCAGTGCGTTATCTGTTTCCATTGCGATATATTCAGAAGTTTGCGTAATCATATTTGTTGAAGATACCGCCGTGTATCTCGTGACAAAATCTGAATAACTGCTGTCAAAGCGTTCTTTCTGCGGAACTGTCCACACAGCTTTATTGCTGTATTGTTTTAAAACCAGTCTGCCATAACGGTCTATCTGACAAAAACAGCCGAGCAACTGTGCCACATAAAAAATCAAATCACGGAATGTTTCTATGTCATTGTCCGAATAAATTCCGATTGTCATTTTACCGTTCGGCAGAGAGCCGATTTCTGCAACAGTCTGTGCCATTTCAACCTTACAGGCATCACAGGCGGTTTTCAGAAACTGATAGGCTGTACCGCTTGAAGATTCAAGTTTCAGATTTTTTTCAAACCGCAGCATATAGTCGTATGCTTTTATTTCAAGCGTTTTTATTTTTCTGTTAGCTTCCGACACTTCAAAAATACCCATAGGAATTGTTTCGGTACTCCCGTCAGAAAGAAGAAGTGAATAATAAAGCCTTATCTGTGCGTCATCGAGTGTATATCGGTCAATGTCTGAAAAAAGGCTGATACCCATTTCAGCTGAATATACAGAACCGAGTTCAATTTCCGAACCGCCACAGCACTGCCATTTGATATATCCCGAGCCCTTGACAATATCCTTTGACGAAAAGTTATACACCTTACCGCTTTTTGTAGTAATCGTTCCGTGCCACTCATATTTTCTTGTGTTCTGTCTTATCGCATTTTTGAATTTTTCGGATACGGGAAACATTGCTCTTCTCCTTTCTGCGAGCATAAAAAAAGAGCCATATTTCTATGACTCTTTAAAATTCATTATTTTGTTAATGAAACAAACTGGAATTTATTTATTTATTTGAATTCAATCACCACATATGCATATATATTACCAACAAAACTTCCTTTATCTTCAGCATAAATATCCCTACCAGCAGCATAGCCATATGAGGAAATAGTTTCAGATACGGCATGTATCGACTTTACTATGCCACCCTTTTGCAGCCATTTGTTCACTTCTGCTAAATCTCCGTTTTTGACCCAAAAAATCCGCTCCATAAATTACCTCCATAAATTCCGATTTATTTAATTCAAGAATACCACATTATTTGCTATATTGCAACACTTTTTTAAAATTCATTCAGCATAAAAGAAACCGTCCACAATCCTTTGTAGCTTGTATCTTTTTCAAGATTTGCCTTGTAACCACTGATGTACATTTCGGTTTCTTTCAATGCCAGAGTTTCTGTATCAAAATACTGAACTGTGATTTTGTCTTTCTTTGCATAAGCCGAGAAAAAGGATAGCCATTTTGATGATACCGAAAATGAAACGGAAATAGTTATAACTCCCGTCCGTACAACATCTCGCTGTGTAGTTCCTGCCTCGGTTTCTCCGCCTGAATCCGCCACTACATCAGATAAATCTATGCTGTATGAATCGGGCAAAGGAAGATTTCTGCCGTCAAACTTTAAATACTGTATAAATGCCACTTTATCTGCCTCCGCTCCTTAAATTCGCCCTTTGCTGAGCATTAACAATCACTTCATCAAGCATTGTTCCGCCAAGATATACGGGAATAACAATATCACCGTTCTGACCGCCTATATTTGCAAGTGCATCGGTTATTGCAGATGTAATGCCTGAAAGATTTTCTGACCGTAATGAAATATCCGATGAAGTTTCCATACGGTTTACATTTGGATTTATAACCATATCTGACGATACATCACCGACTGCTTTCTGAATAAGTCCACGGCTATTTTCAATACCCTTTGCCAAGCCTTGCATAAAGTCGGGCATCCAGCTTTCGTAATCTGTCAGAGGACCTTCGTCAGGAACGGAAAAGTGCAGAAATGAGCGTATCGAGTTGGCAACATTACCTACTGCGTCACCAATCCAGTTAATACAACTTTTTATACCGTTGACAATTCCCATAATGATGTCTTTACCCCATTGAAGAGCCTTTGCCGGTAATGATGTAATAAAGCTGACAGCATTATTAAAGCCGTCCTTGATTGCCGTCACGATATTTCCCATAGTATTCTTAATGCCGTTGAATATGTTGCCGAATATGGAAGTGACCGTGTTTTTAATGCCGTTTACAACGGAAGATACAATGTCCTTTATGCCGTTCCATACATTTGAAATAACAGATTTAATCGTATTTACGACTGTTGTAACTGTATTTTTGATAGCATTCCATACAGTGGTTATTACATTTTTGATTGTATTGATAACCGTTGTAACCGTGTTTTTTATTACGTTCCATATACCTGAAAAGAAATTGCTGATTGCTGTAAATACTGTGGTTGTTACCGTCTGAATTGTGTTCCACGCAGTTGACAGGAATGTTGAAATTGCATTGACAACCGTCATAAATACATTTTTGATGTTTTCCCATAAGCCTGAAAAAAAACTGCTGATTGCGTTCCATACAGTTTCAGCCACAGACCTTATGCCGTCCCATACTGCCGTAAAAAACTCCGCTATGACATTCCAGACAGTTACCGCCACTTGCTGAATATTATTCCATAAGTCTATCCAGAACTGACGGAAACCTTCGTTTGTGTTCCAAAGATAAATAAATGCCGCAACCAAAGCCGTAATTGCCGCAATAATCAGAAATATAGGATTTGCAAGCATAGTTGTATTCAAAGCCGCAAATGCTGTTTTTACTGTGTTTATTACTCCCGCCACTTTCGGCACAATGGTCATAATCGTACCAACGGCGGATATAATCTTTCCGATGATTATAAGCACAGGACCTATTGCCGCAGCAATAAGAGAAATGGTGACAATGGTGTTTTTCGTTCCCTCATCAAGGCTGTTCAGCCAGTCAACAAAGCTCTGAATCCAACCTACAATTTGTTTGATAGCCGGCATTAAAAGCTGACCGAATGAAATAGCAAGTCCTTCAAGAGCAGATTTTAAAATGGTTATCTGTCCCTCGAGATTATCAAGCTGTGTATCAGCCATTTTCTGTGCCGCACCGCCACTGTCGGTGATTGACTTCTGTAAGCCGTCCCACGCACTTCCCGTATTCGCCAACAAAGCATTTACTGAGGAAAGGTCTGTTTTATTAAAGATAGTGGCAATAATATTTGATTTGTCTGCGGAGGTCATACCTTCCATTGAAGTATTCAAATCCCCAAGAATATCATTCAAAGAACGCATATTGCCCTCTGAGTCATAAACATCAACACCGAGTTGTTTCATACTCACTGATGCTTTATCTGTTGGGTTCTGCAAAGACAGGATAATATTTCTTAAATGTGTACCACCCTCTGCACCCTTTATGCCGTTGTTGGCTAAGATACCGAGAGCAGTGTTAAGTTCAGCAGTACCGCCTTTAATAGCTTTTGCCGTAGCACCTATGGTGAGAATACCCTCTCCAAGCTGTGCTACTGATGTGTTGGTTGACGAAGCTGTTTTTGCCATCTGGTCAACCATTGTGTCTGCCTCACTCGTTTTCATACCGAGAGCAGACATAGCGTCAGTTACCATATCGGACGCTGACGCAAGGTCAATGCCACCTGCCGCCGCCAGATTCAGAACCGTAGGAAGTGTGTCGCACATTTCCTGGGTGTTATATCCGGCAAGTGCAAGATAGTTTAATGCCTCGGCACATTCGCTTGCGGAGAAAGCCGTTTCAGAACCCATCTTTTTAGCGAGTGCATTCAGAGTATCCATTGTATTTACGGACTGACCGTTTACCACGGACATTGAATCCTTTGTAATGCCCATTGTTGCCTGTACCTGTGACATAGAGGATTCAAAACCGGCCGCAGTTTTTACAGCAGCTGTTCCAAGACCTGTCACAGCTGCCGTAACTGGCAGCATTTTCTGACCGACAGACGAGATGTTATCTCCTGTGGTTTTCAGCTTTTCTCCGGCAAGGGATATTTTTTGAACGGCAGTTGCGGATTGTTTCGCCTGTGTTTCAAGCCTTTGTAAGTCCTGTTCCGTTTCTATGATTTCTCTTTGCAGTGCGTCATACTGTTGCTGTGAGATTTCTCCGTTGGCAAGGGCAGTATTTGCCTGTTCGGCGGCGGTCTTTAAGGTTTCAAGTTTTGTTTTTGTACTGCTAACCGCCTGTGCGAGGAGTTTGTGTTTCTGTGAGAGAAGTTCCGTGTTGCCGGGGTCAAGTTTGAGGAGTTTCTCAACATCTTTTAATTGCGACTGCGTATTCTTGATTTCAGAATTGACACCCTTTAAAGCCGTCTGTAATTTTGTAGTATCACCTCCGATTTCAACGGTAATACCTTTTATTCTGTTTGCCACGGAAAGACCTCCTCTCTGATGAAAAAATGGGTATAAGAAAAGCACCAACCCATTCAAGGATTGATGCCTATACATTTATTTTTATTATGATTCAGTTTTAAAAAACGAAGAGTTTGAGTGTTTTTCTGATAAAAAGTATATATACTTGCTAATATTAATCAAAGTTACAACTCTCAAGATCAAATAATTTTTCCATTTTTTTATCAACTATATCAAGTGCATTTTTAATCTCTTTTTGATTATCTGAAGATTTTTTATGTAAACACTTATGTAAATACATAGATTTCTGTCTCCAAAATCTAATAACAAGATTCATGAATTCTATTATCCTTTCAGGTGAATCAATAGCGCGTTTTCCTGATTCAATCATCTCATCAACAAGAGATTCATTTATGTGATAAATTACTTTACAATAATCGTATACATTTTCAAATAGTCCTAGATAATCTTTTAAATAATCTAAAGTGCCATATGCCGAATGATTAAACAACAAACAGCTATTACCATTATAATATTCATCTAAAGCCCAAATAAACGTATCGATTCTATCATTTCCGATGCCTTGTTTTACAGCCTGAAGATTACCACTCTGTAGTATTAGCGAAATATTTACAACAGAATATGTTAAGCTTTTAATAATGTTTAAACGCTTAAAATACATTATTAAATACTCTTTTTTATTTTCATATTTTTTATCATTTATATTTTTGCAAATTAAATCTTTGTAACATTCTAGTCGTGAATGTGCAAATCCTTTTGTGAAATTAACATCTGTATCTCCACTAAAAAATAGTGTTTTTAAACTTGATTGGGTTCCATTTGTAAATACTTCTTCTATATGTTTGCGACCGTTTTCTTTAATTTGAAAACCCTTAGGTAAATTTTCCATATACATTAGTCTATATATTTTCCATGCATCATTCGAAACATCGAACTCGGTTTTCAAATTTATCATCTCTTTCAATCCGCTTGTTATAAAATTTCAAATTTATGGCTGACAAGCATCCGCCTTTTCCTATAGAACAGTATAGCAGAAAAAGGTTGATTTTTCAAGCAGAATCTATCAAATTATCACAACTGTTTATAAATCCACACCTTTTTTAAATTCTCTGTAGAATAAGAGGTTATTTACTGAAAAGGTGTGGATTTTGTTTTAGTTAAAATAAGTCAAAATCCTCCTGCGTAGCCAATTCCTTATACCCTTTGTAATCATCATTTCCGCTTTCGGCATACATATCGTTTATCATTCCGATAGTCAGCAAATCAAGGTCACTGATTGAAATACCAAGCTGAACACAACGGAGCAGAAACAATGGGGTTGTCATTTTTCGGTCAGTCGGGCGATGTTTTTTTTAGACTGCACATCTGTCTGTATATTCAGTCCCCATAACTCTATAAGCTGCGGAAGTATCTGATAAATTGAAAATGTGCTGAAATTATCAAGCCATTCTTCTGGTGAATCAGGGATTGACGGGTCAGCGTGTTTTGCCATTATATACGCTATGTTTTCAAACATCTCCAAAGAGAACATATCAAAGTTTGAACTCTCATCACTGTTTTTTCCGACAGCTTTGCCGAGTGCGTCAAGATCCTTGTAAATATCACGCAGGGCAACCGCACGAAAAAATCAATTAAATTTGTTAAAAATAATATCACAAAG
>JBJFIB010000119.1:0-10476 GCA_051894195.1 Acutalibacteraceae bacterium | reverse complement strand
CGTGCCACAATAGGCGGTTCAATTTCTTCTTCAATACAGATACCGAATTTTGCATTTTTGCCCTGATTGAAAGCCGCACGGTCTATTCCGTAAGCCACAGCGTGTTTATCAACTGTATTCAGTGTAAAACTGACATTTTCATCAATTCCACTGCCTTGCGGTCCGTTTTTATCTTTTCTGCCAATCACAGAACCCTGTACTGCAACCACTGCCATTCCGCCCTGATTGCACGAGGGATTGCCGCCGTTTGCATCAATACATCTGCTTGTCTGTGCCTCATAAAAACCACTGTTCGGATTGTCCGATTTCATAGAATTGCTGTTCTTTGAACAGATACCGTAGCATTTAGGTACAAAAAGTGTCTGGTCATTATTACAGGAAAGCGTTGCAGATTTATCGTTCTGTATCAACGCTCCCTTGCCGCCGCCTTCACAACCACTGCGGATTTTCAGTGTTTTTGGAGTTTCCAGTACAAACGGCTGATTGTTGCCGCCGGTTCCATAAGTTGAAAGCACGGTAGGAGCAATATTGTCAAGCTGAGTATATCGTGTGTCCTGACTGTGGTTCTCAAAGACGAGTGGAGGGTGATGTGCCTCTGCACGAAGTGTACAGGTTTTATTCTCCGTCAAATCCATACGGTTTCCGCCTTGGTCATTTAACACCATAACCCCATTTCTGCCTGTTGACATTCCGCAATTAACACCGAGAGTTGATACCTGATTGGACACAGAACCGTTATACCCGTCTATGCTGATGCCTGTCTTTCCAGTGCTTTTCTCAGTACTTTCGGAAGTACCTTGCCACGGGCAGACGCTCTTCGGAGAATACCCTGACACGCCCTCGGACTCAAATAATATTTTTCCGGCACATTGCTCTGCAAAATCTGCGACAAGGAAGATACGTTTTCTTCTCTGGGGAACTCCCCAATACTGAGCGTCGAACACTCTCCACGCAAGAGAGAAATTCTCTCCCACGATACAGCCTGCGTTTGTCCACTTTCCGCTCGGAGGTTCAGGAACAGCATAGTCTTTTCTTTTGACTTTGCAGATAGCGTCGAGGACTGCCCTGAAGTCCTGTCCTTTGTTTGACGAGAACGCTCCGGGGACATTTTCCCACACGATGAACCGTGGATATTTGCCATTTGTTGCACACCTCATTTCTTTTACAATTCTGACCGCCTCATAAAAGAGGTTACTTCTCGAACCTGACAGCCCATATCGTTTCCCGGCCAAAGAGAGATCCTGACACGGACTGCCAAATGTCACTACATCAACAGGTGGCAGTTCTGCTCCGTTTAGTTTTGAAACATCACCGCAATGTTTCATCTGTGGCAGTCTTTTTGTTGTTACTCTTATCGGGAACGGGGCAATTTCCGATGCCCATACAGGCTCTATTCCAGCAAGAAGTCCTCCCAAAGGAAAACCCCCACTGCCATCAAAAAGAGAGCCAAGAGTTAAATTTTTATTTTTCATCGGCAACCTCCGTTACAAAAAACGCTTTACAAACGGACAGGTTTGCAAGGCATTAACATTACTCATCTGACTCCGCCTCCATTTCCGACAGTGCCTGTTCATAAGTCATTTTATTACCGTTACGGATAAGAGTGATACCGTCTGAACTTTCATTATGAGCTGCCATATATCTTTTCACAGCAACATCAACAAATTTCGGTTCCAGCTCCACACCGTAACAAATGCGGTTAAGCTGGTCACACGCCATCAATGTAGATGCACTTCCAAGAAATCCATCAAGCACCAGTCCATTGGACTGCGTACACTGTTTGATGAGATAGGCAATGAGCGGAACAGGCTTGCTAGACGGATGACCGCAGCCATCTTTCTCTGAATCCTTAATGCCGTCAAACTCAAATACAGCGGTCTGTTTCTGGTCACCATACCATATATGTTTGCCGTCCTTACGCCAACCCCAGATGATAGGCTCCATATTGAACTTCCAGTCAGTACGCATAAACGGTGCTCTCGGCTTTTTCCAGATAAGACCCGCACCGACCTTAAAGCCAGCATCCTCAAATGCGTCATAAAACACACGGGTTTTCATAGTCGCATAGAATTCATAAATTGACGCATCCAAAGCCATCGCATTTTTGAAATTGGTGAACACTTTCATTAAAAATTCATAGGCCTGCTTATCGTCCAGATTGTCATTGGCAATCGTGCCGGACTTGTTTTTCAGGGCAACAAAGTATGGAGCGTCCGTACACACAAGATTGACTTTGGTATCACCGAGCAGCTTTTCAAAGGTTGACGGCTCGGTTGAATCACCGCAGATAACCTTGTGTCTGCCGAGCATCCAAATGTCACCGCTTTTTGTAATGCAAGGCTTTTCCAGTTCTGCCTCGACATCAAAATCATCATCTTTGGCATCTGTATCGGAATCGAAAATACTCGCAAGTTCCTTTTCGTCAAATCCCGTCAGACTTAAATCAAAATCTTCTGCCTGTAAACTCTCGATCTCAATTTTCAGAAGTTCTTCGTCCCAACCGGCATCAAGAGCCATTCGGTTATCTGCAAGAATGTATGCTTTTTTCTGTGCCTCGGTCAGATAATCAACAAATACACACGGTACTTCTTTTATATTTTCTTCCTTTGCCGCAAGTATTCTACCGTGTCCGGCTATGACATTATAATTCCTGTCGATAATAACGGGATTGATAAAACCGAACTCACGCAGTGAAGAACGCAGCTTTGTAATCTGCTGTGCATTATGTGTTCTTGCATTATTCACATAAGGTATCAGCTTGTCTATATCCACAAGCTGCATTTCAGTGGTTGTTTTCATCTTCTGCCTCTCCTCCCGAGGACTTTATACAGTCCTTTTCTTGCGTCCGCAACGTTGCATTTCAGGGCTTGCCCTTTTATGGTTTTATACTGCTGTGCGGTCAGATTTTTTCTGTTTCCTTTTAACTCACGCATAAAGCTGTTTATTTCGTTTTGCATTTCGTCAACCTCTCCTTTTTCTTAAAAGCTGCTCCATTGTATCGTTAGGGTTATCGGTAAACTCTTCTGTGCAGTTCTGCTTTACAATGTCGTAAATCTCGTACCATATCATATTTGCAGTTTTCTGAAACTGCTGTGACATCTGAACGAAAGGCGACACCATAACTCCGCCTGTTGTCGGGTGCTTGCCTAAAAGTCCGTATGTACTCATTGCGTCCTCGCACTGAATGTATCTTGCAAATGCCTGTGCATAAGATTCAATCAAACGCTTGTTTACGAGGTTCTCACACCCACGCTTTTTCAGCCACAGCCAGGTTTCTGTGTATATCTCATCAGCACCGAGCGGTATTCCGTTTTTCTGTCTTGCGGAAAGATATTCACTCGGTTTCGGCATATCCGCACCCTGCAGAACCGCACCTTCGGGCAAATCCACCGCTTCAAGTTCCGCAGTTTCCAGTTCGGGAATATTGTTGTTCATAATCTGTACGGGCAGACCTTTCTGTATTTTTTCGGCGGCTGACATAGGCTTGTCGCCTGCACGAATCCGTCTGCCGCCTCTGTTTGTTCCGTCTTTCGCCATTATTTTTTCACTCCTTTTAACTGAGGGGGTTATATCCCCCCTTTGAACCGGCGTTTTTATGCGCGAGAGGAGGCACCGTTCTCATAATTTGTGATTGTCAGAGATTTAGCCCGCCCCTGGTGGTCAATTTCTTACATTTCTGTCGCCGAGTTCATAATGAATTTTGTTATGACAGCTTTTGCACAGGCTCATCAGATTATTTTTATCGTGTGTACCGCCTTTGGAAACAGGAACAATGTGATGTACTTCCTCAGTGGGAATCAGAATACCTCGTTCAAAACATTTCTCGCAGAAAGGGTGCTCCTTTACATAGCTGTCACGGATTTTCTTCCACGCTTGTCCGTACTTGCGGTGAACCTCGGGGTCTCTGCTGTACTTCTCGTAGTTTCGTTCTGTAATTCTTTTGTGCTCGTCACAATACCGTCCGTAGCTAAGCCTTGGACAGCCGGGATATGCACAAGGCTGTTTCGGTTTTCTTGGCATAGGGTTCACCTCCTGATTTCGGGCATAGAAAAAGCCCTTGCAGGATTACTCCCACAAAGGCTTTCTGTACATTCTTTGATGATATAAGTATATCATACTTTATGAGTAAAAGTGTCCACGATATTACTCAATTTCCATTGGTTTAGTTATATAAAAGCCTTGCAGAATTGCCCCCACAAGGCTTTCTGTACATTCTTCGATGATATAAGTATATCATACTTTATGAGTAAAAGCGTCCACGATATTACTCAATTTAGCCTTTACCGAAAAGCAATGTTGCAAGGTGTGCAACAGCACGGTTCTTTTTGTTGTATGCAGAGGAACGCTCGATATGGTATTTATCACAGATTTTATACACTGCTCTTGTCTGGCTGTCGTCACAGTTATAAAAAGTTTCCAGTATATACTGCTCGTCATCAGAGAGCTGCCCCCACGCAGGTTTAAACCACTGCATATACTCGACTGCCTGACGATAACGCTCTTTCAGAACATCAATGTCCTCAATGCACTTTGTCATTTTTTCCTCGTGTGCGTGAGAATTATGTGCTTTCGGCATACCGTCAAACTTCGGACTGCCGACACTGCTCATATCATCATAAACCTCTTTGATTTCATCACTCGTATGAGAGATGATAAACTGCATACTGCTGTAATCTTTAAGTGCGTTGACAGCCGCACTTTTCTTATCAAGATACTGCCATATAATATTCATGTCATACCTCCGAAAAATTAAAATTCCCTCGGATTGACTCTGATTGTCATAGATTGGCTTTTACGGCATCAATAAGTGCCGATTGTGTATTGTCCTTCTTTTTCAATGCTTTCATTATCTGTTCGTCAATAGTGCCTTTTGCGATTATGTGCTGAACCACAACTGTATTCTGCTGACCCTGTCGCCACAGTCTTGCATTTGTCTGCTGATACAGTTCAAGACTCCACGTCAGCCCAAACCACACAAGCGTTGAACCGCCCTGCTGTAAGTTCAAGCCGTGTCCTGCACTTGCGGGGTGTATCAGGGCAACAGGCAATTCACCGTTATTCCATTTTCTGATACTGTCCTCAGTATCAAGTTTTGAAAACGGAATATGCAGTTTTGAAAGCCTGTCTGAAATTCTGTCATAATCGTGCTTAAACCAGTATGCCACCAATAGAGGATTGCTGTTCATACTTTCGACTATATCCTCTAAGGCATCAAGTTTTCTGTCGTGTATGTTTATGACAGATTTATCATCATCGTAAATTGCACCGTTTGCCATCTGGCATAATTTGTTGCTCAGGCTTGCGGCATTGGCGGCGGTTATCTCTTTGTCATCAAGGCTTAAAACAAGTTCAGATTTAAGTCTGTTGTATTTATCACGCTCTTTTTCTGAAAGTCCGACTTCATAATCAGCATTTATCAATTCCGGCATTTTTAAGTGCTCTTCGGACTTCATCGAAATTGTGATGTCAGAGATTTTTTTGTAAATCCTTTCTTCCGCTCCCGGAAGAGGTTTATATGAAAATACAACCTGTCCGTTTGTCTTGTCGGGCATAAAGTATGTAGTGCGGTACTGCCCTATAAACCGTCCGAGCCTTTCACCCATATCAAGCAGTTTAAACTCAGCCCATAAATCCATAAGTCCGTTGGAACTCGGTGTACCTGTAAGACCTACAATTCTTTGAATTCTGGAACGTACTTTCATTAAGGCTTTATGCCTTGCCGTCTGATGATTTTTGAAAGATGACAATTCATCAATCACAACCATATCAAAATCAAACGGAATACCGCTTTTCTCAACAAGCCACTGCACATTTTCACGGTTGATTATGTGAATGTCCGCATCTGCTTTAAGTGCCTCTTTTCTCTGTGCGGCTGTCCCTGTCACAATAGAATAACAAAGTCCGTGCAGCTGTTCCCATTTGTTAATTTCGTCCCTCCAGGTTCTTGTTACACGAAGAGGACAGATTATAAGAACCTTTGAAACCTCAAAAGTTTCATACATCAGATAATAAATTGCCATAAGCGTTATGGCTGTCTTTCCCATTCCCATATCAAGGAGTATGGCTGCAATGGGATTATGAATTATGAAATTTATCGCAAACTGCTGATAGTTATGTGGTTTGAATTTCATCAAGAATTCCTCCAATCTGCTTGTCGTCATCAAGAACATACACCCGAAAACCTAATCTCTCCAAAAGTCTGTGCCTTGACAGTTGCAGTGGTCTTGGCTTTTTGTTCGGTGCTTTTACTTCAACAAATGCCATTTTGCCATAAGGCATAAGTACAAGTCTGTCGGGCATTCCGTCAAAACCGGGTGATACAAACTTTGGACAGATGCCTCCATGCTTTTTAACTTCAATGACCAATTTGCATTCAATAGTCTTTTCTCTCATCGGTAACCTCCATCAGAAATTATAGGGTGTGACGCTCAAGATACTCGCCACCTAAACCTCTTATATATATTTTTTATTTTTTATCCCTATAGAGTACTTTAATAATAGAGTATAACGAGTATCATAAATGGCTTAAATAAGGGATTTTTGCAAATGCAAGCCAATTACGAAAAAGTTCAGAATTGACTTGCACCGACCTTCATCGACTTGCACTTACCACTATCAGATGAAATCATTCCCCGTTTTGAGTTTCACGCCTGTCACAAAACTGCCTTTATTGGTTTTATGCCTGTGATACCCGGTTTTATCAATTGATGAATAAAAATCCGTAGTGCTGCGAATATACTCACCATTCTGAATACAATAAGCACGATACTGCTGATAGAACTCCCCTGACTTTTCCTCATAGGAACTATCCACTTCACAACAATCTGCAATAAAATGTCCGAGCCAGTCATTATCATCTCTGTATGCTGCAACTGCGTCACTTACGCATTTAGGGTCTTTCACCTTGTGGTCTGTTTTGCTTACCTTCTCTGCTCCCTCAATAATCCACTTCATAATTGCCGGTGCGGCATTTTTATACAGATAATCTGCATAATTTTTGATGTCGGATTTTCCTTGGATTTTTGCGTTAAAAGGAATAACTTTCAGTCTTCTCCATATACCGTCATCATTCGCACCAACCTTTGGAAGGTGGTTCGTGTACAATACCACCTGATGGGACGGCACGAAGTGGAACGGGTCTTTATATTTCTTGCAAGCCTGTATTTCATCTGTGGAACAAAGCTGTTTTACCATTGCTGTGTTCAGACGCACACCTTCCTGCATTTCGGACGCTATTATGAGCCTTTTCCCTTTCAACTCTGCCATTTCCGGCTGCGCATTTACCTTGTTTCCCAAAGTGAGAATGTCAGATGAAATTTTACCACTGTATGTACCAAGAACACGGGCTATTGTATTCCAGAATGTAGACTTTCCGTTTGCACCGTCACCATAAGCTATGATGATAAATTCCTCATATACCTTGCCGATTACTGCAAGACCTATGACCTCCTGTACATACTCTATGAGTTCCGTATCACCGCAGAAAAATGTGTCAAGTGCTTCAAGCCAGATGTCCATACCCTCATCACCCGGAGAACATTCCGTGATTTTGGTAATGAGGTCAAGCGGATTATGCGGTTGTTCTCCCGCCATTCCCTTTTCCAGATTGTAGGTTGCTTTCGGTGTATTCAAAAGAACGGGGTCTTTATCAAGTTCTGACACATTTATGGTAAGCATAGACTTGGCTAAATTAAGTGCCGAAGTAACATACCTGTAATCTCTGTGTTTCATAGTAAAAGCGAGATACTTTTCCGCCCCGAGCAGCATATAAAAGATATTGAGATGTTCGGGTTTTATCTCTTTTGCAACCGCCTTTGAACCCTTATTTACGGTTGATACATCATACCCGGCTTTGACAAGTGCCTTTCCGGCTTTTTCGATAGAATCCATTGCATCCTGTAACTGTAAATCGAGAAATTCCACACAGGCTCTGACCGCCATCTGCTTGTCCTCTACCCACACTTTACCGTCATATCTGATATAATCCGTAGCCGCCGTGTATTTGAGTTCATCACCATATTCACGGGCTAACACCTTAGCCTCTCCTATATCGGAGTAGTCCTCAGGCTTATACCAGGAAGTGTTATTGTAAATTTCTGGTGCTACATATCCGTCCTGTTTCTGAACACGGGCATAGAAACGCTGTGCACTGTGCCATATTGCTGTAAGTTCTGCTGAACTAAGCGGAGGAGTGCATTTTGCAGATTCTTCCATAAAAGCCTGATACGCTTTATCGCAGTCACCGTATTTTTTGATGACACGACCGGCAAAATGGGACATTGTTGCATTACGGCTTCCTTCCGGAATAGATACATCACCGTATTGTCCTTGACTCATATCTTCATCAAAAACATCTTCATTCAGATATTCGGTAAGATTCATACAACCCGGATACAGAACTACATCAGCGGTGGCAGTACCAAAAAAGAAACGAGCCGCATCAAGTGCCTGTGTATCAAAGTAAGGAAAGATGGAATTGACAGTCTTTTTCATATCACTGTAAATAGTAGCATCCGTTACATATTCGATTGGAAAGAGTATATGAAACTTTGGTCTGGCGGGTTTACCGTTCTTTATCTTATTGTTGTAACGACTGTAATGCACCGCAAAGGTTACACCCGGAAAGGCTTTCATAATATCTTCCGGAGTAATCCAGTCTTCGGGATTTTCGGAATGGTCGTTATCGCAGTCAACAGGCAGACAGTCACTGCCTATAAAGTTATTTCCGTTGCGATAGTTGTTTTTATATTCAGCACATACATAGTCGTGGCTGATTGCAGCTTTCAGACTGTCCTCATCAAGAATAATGTGTTTGTGCGGATAGGAACAGTTACCGGGATTGCCGATAACATCTGAACTATAAATGGTAAACATCAGTCGCACACCTCCCCGGATTCTTCTTTCAGTACCTTTGTAATGAATTCCAACGCACGAATCATAGTTTTAAGCTCACTGTCGCCACCAAGCGTAACTTCAAAACCTTCTGTATATCCAAAACGGTCGCATATTATATTAACCTCCATATCCGTGCAGGCTCTGTCTTTGATGCTAAAATAAGTACGACCGCCGTGACCGCTGTCACCGCCCATAAAACCTGTGGTGCCGGCTTCCGCCTGAAGAATATTGCAGCTGACAACATCACGGGTGTATGTGGTGATTTCTGTACCGTCATTTAATCTGCGTCTGTTTTCTTTAATTTCATACATAGTGTTAAACCTCCTGATAGTCTTCTGTGAAATAACGCAAGCGGTAGTTTTTCCGCATAGCGTGGTTGATTTCTGCTTTCATTCCGCTTGAAATGTTGTTTCCGAATACCCAGACTTCCGAGCATTTGCTCATTATGACATTTCCAAAGAACAAGCCGAGTTCACGTTCCTTTGGGTCTGTATCATTCAGAAACTGCGGAAACAGTAAGTGTGGTGCGATAGGTATATAACCTGTATCCACTGCATAACGGCTGTATTGCCTTGCTCTTTCTGTATTCCCATCCACATCTCTGGAATACGGAGAGCAGATATACACAAGAGGTCTGTATTTATGAAATTTCTTTTCAATGTTGCATACAGCCTCGTGAGCAGTCGGGTCGTAATACCCTTCGCTGTTGTATTTACTTATTCCCATTGGTCATTCTCCTTTCGTTACAGGGTAAGGACAATTTGTCCTTTCACCGCTTAAGCAGTCCAATCGGAGAATTTTCCGAACTTTAAAGTAAAAACAGAAAATTTTTTAAAATTTTTTCAGGTTAATGCAAATACCCTCACCGACAATAATATTTCGGTAAGGGTATTTTTGTTAAACTTCGGAAAAATAGCTCATTGGACTGCTTAACTATTGACGGGGTTAGCTGAAAACCTACGAAAAAAATTTTCAGATTTTTGGCTAAACTTCGGAAAAACAGCTCATTGGGCTGCTTAACTGTTGACGGGGTTAGCTGAAAACCTACGAAAAAAAATTTTCAGATTTTTGGCTAAACTTCGGAAAAACAGCTTGTTGGGCTGCTTAACTATTGACGGGGTTAGCTGAAAACCTACGAAAAAAATTTTCAGATTTTTGGCTAAACTTCGGAAAAACAGCTCATTGGACTGCTTAACTATCAGAAAGGAGGTGCTGCGTATGCAGAATGTAAAATCTCAAAAAGATGAGATGCCTGATGAGGAACTCATCGACACGCTGATTGCCATAAGCGTGGTGGCAAAAAGACTGGCAACGAAATACAGGAACATTAAAGAAGAAGGAGACAGGCAGAATGAATCACACAGACGAAATTTCACAACTGCTCGAAAACATCATCGTATGTAGCGAGAGCATAGCAAAGGTATGCAAACTTCTCAGGGAGTCCACAGAAACAGCTGAAACACCACAGATCATTGAAACCGAAACGGCTACAACTGATATTTCTGAAAACAGGGAAGAAACGAACGCCAAGCACGACACATTTGCAGAGGTCCGCAAAGCATACTCGAAAAAAAGCAAGGA
>JBJFIB010000118.1:0-2168 GCA_051894195.1 Acutalibacteraceae bacterium | reverse complement strand
ATCAGGGGAAAACTCGGACTTTATTTTTTCGGAATAAAGTGATAAAATAATAGTATATTGTTTTACAGAAACAAAAATACATTAAGGAAGTGTTAATGATGATAAACGGTTCTTGTTATAAAAACGCACTCATTTCGGGTGCAAACAATATTTCACGAAACAGTCAGCTTATAAACTCGATGAATATTTTTCCTGTTCCTGACGGCGACACAGGCACAAATATGTCTATGACGATAAACTCTGCCGTTTCAGCACTCGAAAATGTCGAGTCTATGAGTATATCCGAGGTTGCGTCAATAGCTGCGTCAGAAATGCTGAGAGGTGCAAGAGGCAATTCCGGAGTAATACTTTCATTGCTTTTCAAGGGTATTTCAAACGGTCTTAAAGAAAAGGACGAGGTTGACGGCAAGGAATTTATTTCAGCACTCAAAGTCGGTGTTGATACCGCATATCAGGCTGTTACAAATCCTACTGAGGGTACTATTCTTACGGTTGCAAGAATGTCCTGTGAGGCAGGCAAAATCGCAGCAGATGTTGATTCTGACCCTGTGATTGTTCTCGGTGCAGTCAGTGCCGCCGCATACGAGGCTCTTGAACAGACGCCTGAAATGCTGCCCGTACTCAAAAAAGCCGGTGTTGTTGACGCAGGCGGAAAAGGTCTTTGCCTTATTTTTGACGGTATGCTTTCACTTCTGCGTGACGGAATAATGATAAATGCCGATACTCCCGTTCAGTCGGAAAACGAAAAGAAAGACAGTACAGAGGAATTTTTCAAAAATGTCGCAGCTGAATTTGACAGCGAAATTAACTTTACCTATTGCACCGAGTTTATTGTCGGCAAAGCTGCTGAATTGTCAAAAAGTCCTGCCGAACTCAAAGCCTTTCTTGAAACAATCGGCGACAGCGTTGTTGTGGCAGAGGACGACGATATAATCAAAGTTCATGTTCATACCGAAAATCCGGGCAAAGCACTTGAAGAAGGCTTGCTTTACGGTCAGCTTCTTACCGTAAAGATTGAAAATATGAAAGAACAGCACAGAAAAGCAAGCGAAGAATATGAAAAAGCAAAAGCCAAAAATGAGGCGGAAGAAAAAAAGCGTGAAGAATTCAAAGAAGTTCCGCCGACAGAAGAAGTAGGCTTTGTTGCGGTTGCATGTGGACAGGGACTTGAAACGGTTTTTAAAGACCTTGGCTGTCAGCATATTATTGAGGGCGGTCAGAGTATGAATCCGAGTACGGAGGATATATACAGGGCTGTTATGGCAACACCGGCAAAAACTGTATTCGTATTGCCGAACAACAAAAATATTCTTCTTGCTGCTGAACAGGTAGTGCCGCTTGTGACGGACAGAGAGGTTGTAATAATCCCGACAAGAACAATTCCGCAGGGATTTGTTGCTATGCTGTCTTATAGTGCCGACTCAACGCCTGAACTCAACAAGGAATATATGACTCAGGCTGCAAAATCCGTTTCAACAGGTCAGGTAACCTACGCCGCAAGAAACTCCGAATTCGGCAGCACAAAGATTAAAGAGGGCGACATAATCGCTCTTAATAACGGTAAACTGACTCACAAAGAAAAAGACCCCGTTCGTGCGGTTGTAAAGCTTGCAAAAGATATGATAAACCGTGATACATCATACATTACCGTTATTTACGGCGAGGGAATAAGCGAATCTCAGGCAAATCTTGCTTTGCAGGCAATTCAGTCAAAAGCCGGTTCTGATATAGAGGTTACTCTCATTGACGGCGGACAGCCTGTTTATTACTTCATTCTTGCGGTTGAATAATTGCACAAATTTTAATCGAAAGAGTGTTTTTATGCCATCATTGTTTAAAATTCCGATACAAAAATTAAACGGTGTCGGCAGTAGGCGAGCCGAGCTTTTTCATAAGCTCGGTGTCGATACTGTCGGCACTTTACTGCGTTTTTATCCCCGTGCATACGAGGATTGGAGCCACCCTTACCGTATTGCAGAGGCTCCCCTTGACGAAATGTGCTGTATCAAAGCTGACATTGAGGGGGCATATCCGCCGGCAAGGATAAGGGGAAATATGACGGTTTTCAAGGTTGATGTATGCGACGGATATGACCGTATGACAGTAACATTTTTTAATCAGAAATACACTTATGACAAGCTGAAAAACGGCGGCGAATTTTTGTTTTA
>JBJFIB010000117.1:0-10555 GCA_051894195.1 Acutalibacteraceae bacterium | reverse complement strand
TACAACTGCTGTGGCTCGTTTGAAGATTTTTTTCGGTTTCATACTTTTCCTCCTTGTTTTTAAGATTTATATAAAAACGTGCAAACCTACAAAAAACGAATATGATTTTTTGCGTTTACTTGTTTACATAAATATTATACCAATATAAGCGTAACAAAAGTGCTACAAAATAAAATAATTTTTCAAAAATTTAAGAAAAATGCCGAATAAATAAGAATTAAAATTACAGTAGAAATAAAAAAACGGCTGATTTCTCAACCGTTTTTTCAAAACATATATTTACAAATGATATAATTTATGGAGTAAATAAGCACAGGTTGTTTCTGCCCAGTCATACTGGGACATATATTCTCCCCGAAACTCAGGTTCACCTGTTTGAAGATAGCTGTAATAATCACAGTCTATGCGTTCAGTGTCAAGCGAATAATTATAACCGTTTTGCACAAGCAGTGCCTCCGCTCCGACTGACTTTAAAGTGTTGCGTAAATCAATAAATAATTGTCGCAAATAGTTCATATGTTTGTCGTCATTATTGCTGTCAGTCCACATTATAGCACATATCTGTTTAGATGTCATACCGGCACCCTTGCGGTCAATCATAACTGCAAGCAGTTCTTTTGATTTTGAGCGTCTGAATTTAAGGATTTCATTGTTTGACATCACTTCAAAATTGCCAAAGCATTTTACCGTAATCAACTTTTCTTTTGCTTTTTGACCTTTGATATGATCAATTTCAGCCTGAACCGCTTTTGCTGTAATCGGCTTTAAAAGATAACCCGATACATGAATTTTAAAAGCCTCCACAGCATACTCCGAAAAGCCGGTACAGAAAATAATTTTACAATCAGGGTGAATTTCAATCAGTTTTTCTGCAAGTGCAAGTCCGCCCATTCCACGCATACTTATGTCAAGAAACGCAATATCCATAGAGTGATTTTTCGCCCATTCCAGAGCCGCAGTACAGGAGGTGAACTGTGAAACGGACAATATATCCGGCGATGATTTTACAGCCGAAGTCAATGCGTTAAGCATTATCGGCTCGTCATCTACGGTCAATGCTTTCATATTGTTTCCTCCTTTGGTATTGTAATTAAGGCAGTTGTGCCTTTGCCTATGGTGCTTTCTACTGTGAGATTACCGTCACACATAGTTCTCACTCTTTCATAGATGTTCTGTATGCCTATATGTTTTTTCTTGTCATTAACAAGCGTTTTGTCAAAACCTACACCGTTATCCTTTACACAAACACAGTAATCAGTATCGGTTTCGTATGTAGATACAGTAATTTTTCCTCCGCTTTCAAGTCCCATAAGTCCGTGTTTTACGGCATTTTCAACAAGCGGCTGAACCGACAATGCGGGCAAATTAAAATCTTTCGCTTTTAAATCATATTCAATCTCAATGTCGGGAAAACGAACCTGTTCAATGTTCATATAGCATTTTATATGATTAAGTTCCTGTGAAAAACGGATAGGCACACTGTTGGTGAGTTCGCTGAAATTTCCACGAAGATATTTAGAAAAATTCTGTGTTAACTCTGCCGCCTTTTCGGGTTGTTCAAGGCACAGCTGATGTATTGTACCCAGAGTGTTATAAATAAAATGTGGCTGTATTTGACTTATCATTGTTGAAATACGGCTTTCAGTAATCTGACGCTCCTTTTGTGCAAGTTCTTTGTCTTTTTCAATAATCTGAATTTCTTTTTCTGAAAGCTGGCGTGTGAGTTCTCCACGAAAAAGCATAAAAATCATAAGCAAAGAAACCGTTGTCGCCATAAGCAAAGGCGTCGGGTCCCAATATGAAAGCAACGGCATTGCAAGTAATGGCAGTACACTGAACGAAAGCAAATGAACTGTGCTTTTAAGTTTGAGTATTTTCCAAAAATTCATTACCATTAAAATTTCAAGCAATAATATACCGGAATCAAGCAATCTCACTATAAAATAATACTGTCCGTCAACATAACAGCCGTTTGAGTCAAAGTCAAACAAAATCCCGTTGAACAGGGAAATTACTACCATACAAAAATACACTGCACCGATTACTGCAATTACATTTGCATATTTCCATGATACTTTCTGGCGTTCTCTGACAAAGCCTGTAAGACAATAAGCATATAATACTTCCAGCACAGCACCCGTTCCGAATGAAAGAAAAGCGGATAATTTCAAAACAGGAATATTATCAGGTGAACCGCCAAAAATCCACAGACCGCTTTCGCCAATCAACATAATGATATTTGCAGCAAGCAAGGCTATAAAGCATTTCATAAACGGTCTGTTTCTTGTTCTGTCGGTAACTGTCCCAAAAAGCATAAACAGCGTAATTACAGCCGAAAACCAAAGTAGTCCCACATTAAGTTCAATATTATTATTGAGATTTTCCATATATCTGTCCTCGTTCTCAAAGGCAGTTTTTATTGCCTTTTGCGTATAGATTTTATCATAACAAATTTCAAAATGCAACAACAGGGATAATGTGAAGATACAACAAAATGATACAAAAAATATGAATTTGATAAAAAGAAAGGACAGGTTTTCATGGAAAAACTATTAGCCCTATGTCAATACACGGGACTGGTTACTTTGATGATTTCAATATAGCCAGTTCCTTTCGTATTTTATTTCTTGTGGCAGGGATTTTTTTGAACCACCGCCATACCCAAAAAACAGGCATAATATATGGATGTCTATAAACAAACGGATATCTATCCTTGCACCATTTTCGTCCGGGAAACAGTCTTGATATGCAGTATCTGAACTTCGCAAAACTGCTGATTGGTTTATTATCCGTCCGCATGGAATTCAATTTATTATTTATCAGGTTTTCAAAAGTTCCGTATGTACCCACTCCAAGATGATACAAGAGCATTTCCTGTTCATTGTCTGTCAGTGTAATCTCCGAAATCGGTTTTTCACTGCCAAAAATTTTTTCGGACAGCAAACGGCTGCTTTCCTCATAATCCAAAATTCCAAGAGCTTTTAGTTCACTCTCCACATAGCTCCGATTCATCGGCTGTACAGTTCTATGGTTCATCACATATATATCAGCTAATGTACGAATACCGGTACCACCATGGCTGTAATGTTTATATGCGTGAGCTGTTACAAAGATATAAAAATCCTCCGGTGTGAAGTGAAACCGATATTTTTTGTTTTCGACCGGAATGAGTTTCCCTTTTACATCTGCATATTTCTCCGCTAAGTCTTCATAATCAGATTCGTTGAAAAGGGATCTGTGCATTTCAAAATTATAAATCGGTGGCTTTTGATACACATCGTGGTTGCCTTTGTTAAAGTCTTCCACAGAGTATCCATGTTTCAAAAAGATTTCCTTTACCTGTTCACATTTTGTTTCATCAAAGAGAATATCATTGTCAGCCATTTCACGCATACCGTATTTAGGATACCAGTCTTTCAGGATACTTCCTTTCAGCTGCATATGCCAGATTCCCTCGTTTTCCATTTCGTCCATAAGAATTTTGCACTCTGCATCAAGCAACATATTTTTTCTGACGGCTTTATTCCTGGCATCTGACCACTGCTTTTGAACGGTCGGGTCAGCTTGTGCGAATACTTCTGTCTTTTCAAGTACAATGCAAACCATTGCCGACACAGTATGATTCTGTGCAAGCACAAACAAATCCTCAAAATCGACTCCATTCAAGATACTTTCTTCGGCTTCCGCTCCCCACAATGCACAGGAAATCAAATATATCAGGTGTTCACTGTTTTTGCTTAATCCATTCATCTGCATCATCCTTAATACTCATCACGATGGCTGTAAATTTCGTCTATTATTTTTTCCAGTTCATCAATGCGTTTCTGTTTTTCTGTCTTATATTGCTCGTATTCTTCTTTATGTTGCTGTGACAGACTTTCCAATTCAACAACATCATTGAACGCTTCCGTTAAATTCTTGTACAGTAATTTTCCGGCAGACACCTGATTTTCTATAATTGTCAAAAGCTCTGTGATGTCTGTTTTGCCAATATCACCACTATGAATATCTGAAAAATCAAAAGTTAAGACCGTATAAGAGCAGGCAGCTGCCACTTGGCTGACCAAATCGGAATATACAACTGACGGCTTGATAAAAGCATAACAGATACAAGGAACACCGGAATCATCAACCTCTGAGGTGAGTAATTCACTGTATCTTACAAGGTTTTTGTATCCGTGTTGTTTCAAGTCTTCCCGATTTTCCACTGTATCGCAGATACTCCTCAAAAAGAATGCTGACTCCTGTTTATCACCGTATTTCGTCAAAAGAGTTTTGATTGTATCTGCTCTTTTCAGCACATTCGTGTCAAAGGTCATACCTGCCGCAATCATCTCGTAGTTCTCTGCAACAGATTTGTTAATTATCTTATGCAAAACACTCTCATCCATTGAGCAGTCAAGAATTATAATTGGTGTAAAATCGTAATCTTCTGTAAGTTCCTTTACCGCAGCAATATCATCAGCACAGGTCGGAACAAACCCTATGATAACACCGGATATATCAGGAGTGCTTTTGATTTCTTTTTCTCTGTTTTGTAATTCTGAACGAATCTGGTTAAGCTCACATTCATAAGGTCGTGCTTCCTTTTGAAGTTCCTGTATGTGTGTTTCCCGTCTGTCCTGTTCCTGTTTGTCCGTTATCATCATCACAGCCATCAGAGCTACAAGAAAAACAATCAGTGCAATTCCCAATGATTTTTTCATCAAACTTCTCCTTCCACTCCTTTTTTTGTATTCCGTCTTTTGAAAAAGACAGTTCTTTATCAAATATGCCAGCCTGAACCATTCGGTGCGTCACCAGAATGACCGTTTTATCCGTCATACTCCGCAGATTTGCAAGCAGTTGACAGGCTGTTGATTCATCTAATGCACTGGTAGCCTCATCAAGCATTAAAATCGGATTATCTGAAAAAATAGCACGGGCAATAGCAATTCTCTGCATCTGTCCCTCCGAAAGTCCCAATCCACGCTCACCGAGAACGGTATCCAGTCCGTTATCAAGTGCTGTCACAAACTCTTCTGCACAGGCAATGGTCAACGCTTTGTGAATTGCCGTGTCATCTTGCGACTTTTCCTTATCCCCAAAGGCAACAATCTCACGAATAGTACCGGAGAGCAACTGATTTCCTTGCGGAACATAGGTAAACAGACTTCTCCACGAAGAAGTAAGAGGCTGCTTTCCATGAGTCGTTTTCAAAAAGCGTTCGCCTGAATCCAGCGGATACAGACACATAAGCAGTTTCAGAACGGTGCTTTTTCCGCAGCCTGACGGTCCTGTAAATACAATGTATTCTCCCTTTTTGATTTCGAGATTTACATCTTTCAGCACCACAGGCATAGGAGATTGCTCCTCGTCAGTTTGTACAGGCGGCTGATAGGTAAAGCTTGCCTGTTTCAGATAAATGGCTTCAAAATCTGTCTTATAAAAGTCCGTAATCTGTGTCTGTGTCATACGGTTTTCGCTGTCTTTTTCAAACCGTTCCGCCTCCATAAGCCGCTCCGCACTTGCAAGCATGGAATAATACTTAGGCAGATAACCCGTAATATTGGCAAATGGGTTTTGCACCTGTCCAATCAACTGCATTATTGCCATAAGATTTCCATAACTCATAGTTCCGGTCAGAATTCCATAGCCACAATATACGATTCCGAGAATATATGCACCATTCATCAGGCTTGAAAATCCTATATTGCAAATATTGGAGAACCGATTTCTTTTGAGTCGGGCATTCTTATGATTCTCCATAAACACATCAGCCTGCTTGACAGTCTGCTTTTCTTTATTAAAAGCACGGACAATCAGCAGATTTTCAAGCCGTTCCTGTAAAAATACCCTCATTGTGCCGTCCGCTTCCTGAATTTGCTTATGCAATCGTTTCAATACATTGCGGAACACATAGGTCAGCAAAAACATAGCTATTCCGCCAGGAACAAATATATACAGAAATTCCGGTATAAGCCATACAATCGCCACAATCGCACCAATCATTCGTACTGACATACCAATCAGACCCGGGATAATCTGGGTCACACCACTGGCAACCACAACGGTATCTGAGGTCAGACGGTTCATCCATTCGCCTGAATGTGTCGCCGTCACCGAGGAATAATTCCCTGTCAGCAAGGAGGAAAATAACCGTGATTTAAATTTGTTCTCCGCAACCGCATCAGTATATTCATTAAGAAACCGATTAACCGCCTGAATAAGAATTTGAAAGCATATCACGCCAACCAAAACTGCAATCGAAATGAAGAACTCATTTTTGTTTCCATCTACTGCGGCATTGATAATCCACCGTAAAATGAGGGCATAGAAGATACTGGAAAGACTCAAAAGTGATTGCATAACCACAAGGCATACAACAAGCCACTTTGATTTACCAAAAACTTTACTGATCCAGTGCAAAGTAACATCTGTGTGGTGTTTCTTATTCATGGCGACAATTTCCTTTGCATTTTTCTTTTGAGCGATTTAAGTTTGTCCCGAATATACAGTATCGGTCTACGAATGAAAAACAAATCTGCCCATATATGCGAATATAAACGATATGCAGGTTCTGTCACTTCGTGCCAACGACCTCTTCTATAAAACCGTGTCACAATTCCGTAAATTTGTTCTTGTCGTACATATTCCTTTTGCCAGCAATTATCCCCGTTAATAACATAGACATCCCCTTTTTTATACAGCACACGGTGAATAACGCCCTGACTCTCTCCACGGATATACATAACAACATCATAACGAACAGGAGGGCGAGTAATGGTATGTATTTCAGCAACACTGTCCGCTTCATATAGCATAGGGTTCATACTGATACCTTTCGGCGTACTCAAATACATTCCATGTTTTTTCAATTCTTCTAATTGTGCATATCCCAAGCTTACTCCTCCAATGCACCAATTTTCCGCAGATTGTTCAGCACCTTGTCTACATCGGCAGCCATTACCTCCCGTGGTGCATCGTATTTCCGGCACATAGCGTCCAGAATCGCTTCTTTGTCGGTGTCAGTTTTCAGGCAATCCACAATAAACGCCGCTGTGGCATTGTTGCGTACCATACCGACAAAGGAGCCGTCAGTGGCAACCATAATCTGTTCGCCGTCCATTTCCTGTGTAATAAATGTTTCTTTCAGTTTCATATATAATTGTCCTTTACTCTGATATTTTTATAATATGATTTCAGCATATATCCGACAGTTCTTCCTCATCTGCATCTTCTTTTCTTAGCCATGCGAAATAGGTATTCTTCATTGCATCAAGTGCTTTTTTGCGTGCTTCATCTCGTATCTCCGGATAACACTCTTTTTGCTCCATACATTTTTTCAGGCGGATACACTCCGGATAGCAGAAACAATCGGCACATTCCTCTATCGGTTCTATGGTTTCACGGAAGCTTTGCAGCATTGATAAATCCAGAACATCACAATCAATATGACCGACAAAATTATCTTCGCTGTAATGCTCGCATACACCAAGCTCTCCGTTTGGCAGAATAGTAAGAGCTTTGCCACTGTCAGCCATACAGTGATTTACAGGCAGCTTTTTGCTGATACCACACTTGTTATTTAATCCATAGTCTGCCAGTTTTTCGCACAAGTACTGCTGTTTCTGATACAAATTATGCCGTTCCTGATTTTCACGGATATGCTCCTTGTTCCCCGCAAACTCAAATAATACATGACTGTAAACGGTCAGACCGGACTTTCCGGCAAATCGTTCATGCAGCTCGTCCACAAGTGTCAAAAGATTTTCAGCATTGTGATTGTCCATATTCATACGGACAATCACAGGTATTCCCGTATCCAACAGTCGCTCAATATTGTTCAGTACAATTTGATAGGGACTCTGACCGTCTTTGTATATGAACGCCTTGCAACGATTGTACACTTCCTCCGTGCCGTCAAGTGTAATCTGCACCCATTTCAGTTTCCAGAGTTCTACAGCCTGTCGCACCGTTTCCTCGTCAAACAGGTAACCGTTTGAAATTATGTTAGAGTGGTAATCTATCCCCTGTGATGTCAAATCTCTGCAAATGATGTCAATAACCCTTTTATTGAACAGCGGTTCACCGCCAAACCAGCCCAATTTTACCTTTTCACCGCCACAATGCCCCACAATATAGTCAGCTGCCTTATGGGCAGTTTCATCGCTCATTGAAATACGGGAGCGACCCATCTCATAGCAGTAAAAGCAACGGGCATTGCAGTCCGTTGTAGTAAAAACAGTATAGTCAGTGATGTATTTTGGCTTTTTGCACACCGTCTTTCGTATGAAACGCACATGGTCAGCGTATTTTTGGTCGTTCATTGCTTTCGGCACACGAAACCACTTGTCACGCAACTCTGACAGATTGTCTGGTGTAGCATATTCCTCAGTAGTAAGCAACAACATTTCCCGTGTCAACAAATGGAACAACAGCATACCGTCCTCCACAGGCTGAAAAAGCACATAGTTCATCCAGCGGAAACCTGTTTCCGACAGCTTTGGTTTGCCGAGGATTTTTATGGTGTTTTCGGACGGTGGCAATATTATTTGCATTGTGTTTCCTCCTCCGATTGAGTAATTCCGTCGTATGCCACTTGTGCGGCTTCTGGCTCCATATTGCACCATAGTCTGTACAACCTGACACTGTTGCCCAGCCTGTCTATCAGTGCAAGAGTCTTTCTCAATGCGATTGGGTCAGAAGGGCGATAGCTCTGTTGGCAAAGCATCGGCAAGGCGTTTTTTTTGTCGATACGCTGAATGTGATTTTCCTCACTTCGTGTCAGTATGCAGATAGCTTTTAACGGAAAGGCGATATTGGTGCTGCGGTGGTGCTTTCCGTCCCACGGAGTGCCGTATGCAATAACACCGTGTTCATCAATCCTCAATAGCGGCTTGTCATCATTGACAATTATTGCACGATCACCAAACAGCTTTTTCCACAGCCATGTGTGGGTGCTTTTACCTGTGCCACTTTTGGCGGTAAAAAGATAGGCTTTACCGTCAACTGCGATTACAGAGCCATGAAACAACAGAATATCATTATCCAAAAGTCCCACAGCTATCTTCCGATACACTGCCAGTGTTTCAAGATATTCATCAGAATACGCAGTCGGAACATTACCTTCCACAATGTCTTCACAGTCGGATTTCTCACGCTCAAAGGCAATATCCGCAGAGGTGACTGCCACATTTAAATTCGGTTCATCATCAGTAAGATAGTCACGGCAGAATGTACGGGTTTTGTCATACAGTGCGGTTACACCGATAACCTGACCGGCAATGGCAATGTTGAATTGTACGGACATTGACATCACCTCGCTTTCTTATTTATTGACTGATTATAACATCACGCACAAAAAACAAATGTCCATTTGTGCATTTTCCTATGCTAAATGTAAATCATACTTTCTATCCAAAAAAAGCAGACAACCAAAGCTGCCTGCTTTAAAAAGATACAATAACGGGAATCAAGGAGGCATGATGGGCAATTCGTTTTCCTCCAGAAAACCACAACTATCCGTAATCACATCCTCAGCCTCGAACTCAATAATTTCCATATTTGGAACAACATAATTCTCCATTTTATTCACCCCCTTTCGTCATAGAACTAATTTTTCCTACGATTTTTGATATGAAGTGATATACTCATCATCTTGGTATTACTGGAATAATAGGCAATTCAATCGCCTTAAAATCGCAATTACATTTTGATGTCGAAATCATATCTTCAGTATCGAACTCGACAATTTCCATTTCAGCTTGCTCGTATTTCTCAAAAGTCATAAAACTTCCTCCTGAATTATATTTTTCTTATACAGTAATTATAGGTAATTCAATCACATCTTCTGAAGAAGAACCTGAGCTATTCTCTTTATCAAAAGATTCTGATGAACTGCTTTCTGATTTTTTATCGGAATTATTTCCCGATGATTTGTCATTGTCTGATTCTGGTCTGTTTTCAGATGAAGAACCGTCACTGTCATTGCCACCAATGATTTCAAGTTCTCCGTCTTCACTTTGAGGAACATCTATATCAGATTTTTCTGAGGATTGATTTGCCGAAACCTGTGAATTAAGCGAAGTTGAGGAGTCATTTTTGCTCGGAAAAGAATTTGAAGGAGTATTTTTTTCTGTGACAGACTCACTTGTATAAACAGAAGTATTTGTATTTGTTGCAGAATTACTGCTGTTTGAATTTCCAAAGCATAATATAGCTATAATTATACCGGCAATTACCAGAACGGCTTATATTACAGACACGACGACAATTATATTTCTTTTTTTCATAGTTACTACAAAACCTTTCTGTCAACCAACATAAATTATCATTATATTACTATGAAAAAATGAACTTTTTATAATAACAAACAAAGTGCAACAGAAGTGCAACAGAACAAGGTGATTTTTGTAAAATTTTTATATCAGATTTTAAAAAAGAACATAAAGGGTTGCTGCAAATTATTGTAATTGGTAATAACCCTTTCATAATATACAACTATCTGATTTTGTTATTAACTATAAATGAGCAAAAATAAAAATTTGCACAAAAAGAAAGACACTCAGACATT